>NZ_MDCR01000196.1 GCF_001723055.1 Streptomyces niveus | reverse complement strand
GGTACTGGGTGGGAACCCCGGGGCGCTGAGCGGTGTATCTACGAGTGTGCGGCAGGTCGTGCGGCACCTGGGCGGTGAGTGCCTGCGACGGGTCGGGCGCCGCGGGGGAAGGGGAAACGGGCGGATGTACGGGCGCGGAGTGGGCGGCGGCGGGTGCGTAGGGCTGCAACGGGTGTGGCCCGGAGGGGGGTTGGTGAGGTTGTGGTGCCTGGGGTGCCTGTTCCTGGTCCGTGTGGCGTGGCGGTGGCGGGGGGAGATGGAAGCTGCCGGTCTCCGACATGGAGATCTCCGGCGCCGGCTGCTCCTGTACGGAGGACGCGCCGGCCGTCCACGGGGTGCTCCCGGTTCCCTGGGGAGCCGGTGCGGGGTGGCCCGGGTCCGGCTCCGTGGCGGGTCCCGCGGGGCCGAACGGGGGCGGCAGCGGCCCGAGTTGGTCGAAGACCTCGACCGGCTCGTCGTCCTCCGTCTGCTCGGGCAGCAGCTCGACGGCCGCCGTGAGCGCCTTGCGGGCTCCCGTCGCCGTACGGAACCGTGCGTCAGGGTCCGGCTGGAGCAGCCCGGCCAGGACCTGCCACAGCGGCTCGGGAATGCCCTGCGGCGCTCCCGGGGTGCCGTGCGCGGTGAAGAACTCCACCAGGGCCTTCGCGTCGGGCTTCTGCCCCTCCAGCAGATAGAGCGCCACCAGGCCGACGGCGAAGAGGTCGGCGGGGAAGTCCGGCTCCGCGCCCTCCATCTGCTCCGGCGCGAAGTAACCGGGCGTGCCCACCACGTAGTTGGTCTCCGTCAGGCGCGGCTCGCCCTTGCGCATGGAGATCCCGAAGTCGGACAGCCTCAGATGCGGCCGGCCGGTCCCGGTGGCGTCCAGCAGTATGTTGGCGGGCTTGATGTCGCGGTGGACGACTCCCTCCGCGTGCACCGCCGCGAGACCGGACAGCAGTTGGTCGAGCAGGAGACAGACGAAACGCGGCGGCAGCGGCCCGTAGTCGCCGATCACATGCGCCAGCGATCCGCCGCTCACCAGGTCCATGGTGAACAGGACCTTGTCGTCGTCGGCGGCCCAGCTGGCCGGTGCGAGCACGTGCGGGTGATCGATCCGCAGGGCCTGCTCGCGTACGAAACGCAGCAGGGTGTGCGCGTCGCTCTGCTGGAGCACCTTGGCCGCCACATACCGGCGGCGCCGGTGGTCCCAGGCACGCCAGACGGCGCCCACACCGCCACGTCCGATCGGGTCGACCAACTCGTACCGACCAGCGAAGACCTCACCCATCGCGCCGCGCTCGCTCCCAGTCGTCCTGTCCGTCGGACCGTCGCCTAGTTCTGGTGCGCCTCGTAGTGCGCGACCGCCTCGGCGGTGCGCCCGGCTCCGTACACCCGGAGGAACTCTGCCAGTTCGGGGTGACTGGGCGCGAGGGAATCGGCGGCGTCGATGATGTCACCGGCGGCGGCGACCGACCGCAGCAGTGACTGGATCTCGCGGACGACCCGCCGCACGGTCGGCGCGCCCGTGCTGTTGGTCGTCTGGCTGGTGGCGGTGAGGACGGAGCCGCCCTGCGACTTCTTGACCTCTTCCATCCGGGAGGTGGCCTCGGCGGCACTGACGCTGCCGTCGGCGACCTGTCCGGCCAGATCCTGGAGCGCCTGAACGCGCTGGACCACGGCGGGATTGCCGATCTTGGCGCGCTGGCCGCTCATCAGCTGGGAGAGCATCGGGGCCGACAGGCCGAGCACCGCGGCGAGCCTGGCCTGATTCAGGCCCAGGTCGTCGATGAGCCGCCGGAAGAGTGCTCCCAGTGGCTCGCCGTACCAACTGCGCTGGAGTTCTCTGGCTCTTGCTGTCGATTCCTGCTGTGCGGCGTCCATTCGCGTCTCCCCATCGCTTCCCCAGGCGGCAGCTTCGCTGCTGCGAACCTCTGGGGCATCCTACGGAGCGGGGTCGCGGACCGGGAGTCCCAATCCTTTTGCGAGATCACGGTGGACACCCGGTACTCTGGTCCCCGGCGGTCACCGAGACGTTCCGCGGCGCCGTCGTACACCCCTTCCGGGGCCTTAGCTCAGTTGGTAGAGCGCTGTCTTTGCATGGCAGATGTCAGGGGTTCGACTCCCCTAGGCTCCACTTCTCCAAGAGGCCGTCCAACCTGTGGAAGCGCAGGTCGGACGGCCTTTTGCCGTCTCGGCCGTACGTCATCGCAGGAGCGGGGACAGCGGCACCCACCCCCGGGACTCCCGCTCGATCAGGTCCTCGCAGTGGCTGCGCAGCCGGCGGGGCCAGCGGTCCTGCCAGGCCCGCCAGAGCTGGACGTGCAGAGTGAGGAAGACGAGCGGGGAGAAGAAGGCGCAGCCGACAAACAGTGCGAGCATCCCGAACAGTTCCTCGACCGGTCCGTCGGGTCCGGCGTCCGGGTTGCCGACGACCAGCGGCCACATCAGTACGACGGTGTTGAGCGTGACCCAGCCCGCGGCGATCACTCCCGCGTGCCACGGCGCCCGGTCCGCGTGGTTGTCGCGCCGTGTGCGGTGCGGGGGCAGCAGAGGGGAGAGCCGTTCCCGGTGGGTCGAGCAGGCCCTCCGGAACGGGGGGTGGGCGGTGAGCGCCTTCACGGTCACCGGGTCTCCGGCGGCCCAGGTGTCGCGGGTGAACCGCCACGCGGCCAGGGTCAGCGGATGTTGCGGAGGGGTCGCGCCGGTCTGGTCCGTGGCGTCGGGCACCGGTACGAGTCCCTCCTCCGTCCCGGCGTACGCGAGACCGGACGCGGGCAGCGCCTGGAGGGCCAGTCGTGCCGCGTCTCCCGCCCGCTCACGGGCCCAGCTCTCCCGGTACCCGTATCCGGTGAGCCACTTCGCGTGATAGACGTCCACGTCGCCCGAGGCGATCAGACGCTCCGTCACGCGCAGCCCGGTCCGGTGGTCGCGCAGGGCCAGGATGCCGATACCCGAGTTCAGGAGCACCAGGAGCCCGCTCGTACTCAGTACGAGCCACATCACGCGATCGTCCATGGCGACCAGGATCGGATCATCTCCCCGTCCTGAACAGAGGGCGCGTCAGTCCCGTGCCGCGGGCCGTCGCACGAATGGCCCGACGCGGCCTCAGGAATCGGTCGTCGGGGCGTAGAGATCGATGAGCTGGGCGAGGTGACGGCCGGCCATCAACAGCGGGCGTTCGCTCCGGGAGACCTGGGCGGCCAGTTCGGCGCCCTCCAGGGTGCTGATCACCGTGTGGGCCAGGTCGTGGGCGTCGTCCTCGGCGAAGCCGGCGCGGCGAAGCCGGGCGTACACCAGGTCGCGCCAGTTCGCGAACGCGGCAGCCGCGGCCTCCTGGATGTCGGGCGCGCGGCCCGCCGTACCGAGGGCCGTGGCGGTGACGGGGCAGCCGTCGACCCAGTCGGACTCGCGCAGCCCCCGCGCGAGGCCGTGCGCGCAGTCGATGACCGCCTGGGCCGGGTCGGTGGCCGCGTCGAGGGTGGCGCGCAGTTCGTCGGCGAACTCGCGGTCCCCGTGGCCGATCGCGGCGACGGCCAACTGCTGCTTGCCGCCGGGGAAGAAGTGATAGACCGACCCGAGTGTGGCTCCGGCCTCGGTGGAGATCTGCTTGATCCCCGTGCCGTCGTAGCCCTGGCGCTGCATGAGCAGCGAGGCCGCACGGACGATCCGCTCGCGGGTGCCGACCGGGCGCTCCGCGCCCGTGGTGGGGTCCTGCTCCGCTGTCCTCACAAGGGCACCCTACTGGATAGAGCGCTCGCTCCAGGGGGTGACGGAGGCCCGCCCGGAGCGGTCCGACTAACGATTAACGGCACTCGTTGCACCGTACGGGTGGTGTTCATCAGAAGAACTGCGCAGTGGCGGCGTTGGTCCGTCGATTCCCAAGATGCGTACACATCATGAGGAAGGTATGTAGATCGCTCAACCCGAGCGCAACCTGAAAGCGAGGGGTCATGGCCGCCTTCAAGGTCAAGAATCTGTGGACCGTCTTCCTGACCGCGTTCTTCGCGGTGCTCACCACCCTGGGGCTGACCGCCCCCGCCGCCGCGGCGGACGCCGCCGTACAGCAGCCCGCCGAGCAGCCCGCGAAGCCCGTGAAGGGGCAGTCGCCGGCCGCCGCCGATGAGCGGGGCGGAGGTGACGCGGCACCCGCGGTACGACGGGCACTGCCGGAGTACGCGCGGCCGGCGAACACGTCACGGCCGCCGACCATCGAGCAGCGTATCCGCGCCGAGGCGCACGGCTCGTCACCGTCGGTCCGGCGCCTGCCCGTCGACACCCGTACGGACGCCGACGTGGCGCGTGACAACGAGTCGGCCGCCGACGCGGCACTCGCGGCGGCGGCGTGAGGAACCGGGATTCCCTGAGGACTCCCGGCACCCGCACCACGCGCGTCATCCGAAAGACCCGCAGAGCCCGCCGTACCGCACCAGCCGGACCGTCGCGTTCTCCGCGCCGGCCGCGACAGTCGTCGTACGGCGACAGCACCAGCGGTCCCACGGATCACCGGTCACCCGTCACGGGCGGTCGTTGCGATCCTTCGCCCCTTTTTTCCCGTCCTGCTTGGCCCGTGCCTCCGAATCGAGCGCACCCTGGCTGCCGTCGACGGACGACAGCGACGTGTTGTGCTCGGAGACCTCGGCAGGAGCGGGCGGTTCCACCAGCCAGTCGGGATTGGCCTGCTTGTCCCACCACTTCCACGCGGCGACAGCCCCACCGGTCAGCACACCGAGGACCACCAGGCCCTTGGCGATCCGTCCGCACCTGGCCCGTCGCTCATGCCTCTTCACAAGCTTCTGGACCTCCTTCACCGTGATCTGACCGCGCAGCGCGGCGAGAGCGGCAGCGGAACGAGCCGCTGCCTCCCCGGCGACCGGCTGTGCGACGGAGACCGCGTGCTCGACACGTGGCACCGTGTAGCAGGCTGCCTGACGCGCTGCCATACGCGTCCGAGCCGCCGCACGCTGTGCTGCCTCGTCGACCTTCGGGGGCACACGCGGCGCCACATGGGCGCCGTACTGAACACGAGCCTGCTTCGCGGCTTTACGCACCGTCGGTGCGAGCCGGACGCGGGCCTCTTCGGCGTACAACGCGGCCTGTTCCTTGGCCGTATCGGCGTAGGGTGCCACCGCTTCCGCGGCGTGCAGCACGCTCTCCTTCGCCGAATCGGTAGCGGCGCGCACGCTGTCCATGCGGGTCACAGGATCCTCCTCCTCGGTGGCGGTCAGGGGCTTGGGGGTTTCCCCCGTTATTGGACAAAGATCCGCCTGTCCACCCAGATCGAAATCATGCCTCCCGCCCGCCGTACCGGCATGCGGTGCGGGCATCCGGGTCACGGAAGACGGCTTGGGACGACTTGGGACGACATGCCTGGGCATTGCGGTGCAAGGGGAGCTCGCCGACGACAATGCCACGCTTCGCGGCGCCGTGCCCCGTCAAGCCCATGACTGCCTCGCCTTTCTCCCACCGTCGCCCAGCCGTCACCCGGCCTTCGCCTGCCCCGCCGTCGACCGCTGATTCCCCGTCACAGGACACCGCGGGCGCTTGAGGGGTACGGGGCGGGCGGCCCGCCCGCCGTCCGTGCGAGGATCGACAGAGTCAGAGCAGACTCACGGAAGGCAGATCGTGGCCGAGCAGCTTTACGCCACCCTGAAGACCAACCACGGCGATATCGAGATCCGGCTCCTGCCGAACCACGCGCCGAAGACGGTCAAGAACTTTGTGGAGCTCGCCAAGGGCGAGCGTGAATGGACCAACCCGGCGACCGGTCAGAAGTCCAGCGACCGGCTGTACGACGGCACCGTCTTCCACCGGGTCATCAGCGGTTTCATGATCCAGGGCGGGGACCCGCTGGGCAACGGCACCGGCGGTCCGGGCTACGAGTTCGGGGACGAGTTCCACCCCGACCTCTCGTTCGACAAGCCGTACCTCCTGGCCATGGCGAACGCGGGACCGGGCACCAACGGCTCGCAGTTCTTCGTCACCCTGGCGCCCACCGCGTGGCTGACCCGCAAGCACACCATCTTCGGTGAGGTCACCGACGAGGCGAGCAAGAAGGTCGTGGACTCCATCGGAGCCACCAAGACCAACCCGCGCACCGACCGCCCGGTGGAGGAAGTCAAGATCGAGTCGGTCGTCGTCGAGTCCCGCTGACGCGAGTCCTCACGCGTCTCGACGTCTCGGATTCCCGTTCGGGGAACCTTCCCGCCCTGCCCGTCCGTAGTGGTTACATACCGGACGGGGAGGGCGGTGCGCTGTGCGCCCTCCCGCCGCAACGAGTACCGAGGGGACCGATGGACCAGCAGCCCGGGGGCCCGGACCGGCCCGCCGTCGACGCGACACCCCACTGCTACCGGCACCCGGACCGTGAGACGGGCATCCGCTGCACCCGGTGCGAGCGGCCCATCTGCACGGACTGCATGATCAGCGCGTCCGTCGGATTCCAGTGCCCGAACTGCGTACGGGAGGGCTCCGGCAACGGCATGTCCCCGACCGCGGCCCGGCCGCGCACCATCGCCGGCGGCACCATCGCCTCCGACCCCCGGCTGATCACGAAGATCCTGCTGGGACTGAATCTCGCGGTCTTCGTCGGTGTCCTCGTCAGCGAACAGCGCGTCGTCGGCGAGCTGGATCTCATCGGGCACGCCTTCAACCCGGAGATCGGCGAGGTCGTGGGCGTCGCCGACGGGCAGTGGTATCGCCTGTTCACGGCGATGTTCCTGCACCAGGCGGTGTGGCACATCGCGTTCAACATGCTGGGGCTGTGGTGGCTCGGCGGTCCGCTGGAGGCGGCGCTCGGACGCGTGCGCTTCATCGCGCTCTATCTGATCTCCGGCCTGGCGGGCAGCGCGCTGACCTATCTGATCGCCGCGCCGAACCAGCCGTCGCTCGGCGCCTCGGGAGCGATCTTCGGTCTCCTGGGCGCCACCGTCGTACTGATGCGCCGGATGAACTACGACATGAGGCCGGTCCTCGCGCTGCTGGCGCTGAACCTGCTCTTCACGTTCACCTGGTCCGGCATCGCCTGGGAGGCGCATCTCGGCGGTCTGGTCGCGGGCACGGCGATCGCCGTCGGTCTCGTGCACGCGCCGCGTGAGCGCCGGGCGCTCGTGCAGTGGGGCACCTGCGCCGTGGTGCTGCTCGCGACCCTCGCGGTCGTCGTGATCAGAACCGGTCAGCTCACCTGAGGGCTGTCGAAGACCGGTCACAGACCCGTGAAACGCACAGTTGTCCACAGCGTGTGCCGGATCTTGTGCAATCTGTGGGGGAACATCAGTGCCCCTTGTCGCTGATCAGGGTTTTCCCAGCAGGGACAAGGGGCGAGACGCTTCATCACAACGGCCGAAGCAGGTGTTCCAGTCACACCGGCGTCAACCTGCCGTGGAGTTATCCACAGATCGTCAGACCTTTTCCCCCGGCTGTGGACAGCACTGTGGATAAGTCTCTGGGCAGAGCTTGACGACGGCCGCCGCCGCTACTTCCACTGGGTGGAGACACCGAAGCCGGCGGCGATGAACCCGAAGCCGACCACGATGTTCCAGTTGCCGAAGGCGTCGATCGGCAGCGAGCCCTCGGTCACATAGAAGACGACGATCCAGGCCAGCCCGACGAGGAACAGGGCGAGCATGACCGGCGCGACCCAGCTCCGGTTGGACAGCCTTATGGTGGTCGACTGCTTCGCCGCGGGGGGCGGCGTGAAATCGGCCTTCTTGCGGATACGTGACTTCGGCACGAGGGACTCTCCTGTCGATGCGCTGCGTGACCGCGCAGGTAACTGAAACGGTGTGCCGGGGGTGAGGAGCGGGGGGAACGCTGCCTCCCCCGGGCGTCCGTTAGCGTAGTGCTTCCGTGGCGCCTAAGGAGATAAGGGTACGTTGAGCAATTCTGCCGACTCCTCCGAAGGGCCGGTCCGCCGACCGATCTGGCGGCCGGTCCGGCTGCTCACGGCCGGGGTCTTCGCCCTCGCCGGCCTCATCTTCGTCACCAGCTTCAACACGGCGAAAGGCACCAACCTCCGTACGGACGACTCCCTGCTCAAGCTCTCCGACCTGATCCAGGAGCGCAGCGACAAGAACGCCGAGCTGGAGGAGTCCACCGGCGCCGTACGGGAGAACGTCGACAGCCTCGCGGGCCGCGACGACGGCTCCACGAAGGCCGAGGACGCCGAGCTCCGTGGTCTGGAGGACGCGGCGGGGACCAAGAAGGTCTCGGGCCAGGCCCTCACCGTCACCCTGGACGACGCCCCGCCGGACGCCACGGCCAACCCCGGCTTCCCCGAGCCGCAGCCCAACGACCTGGTCATCCACCAGCAGGATCTGCAGGCCGTCGTCAACGCCCTCTGGCAGGGCGGCGCGAGCGGCATCCGCGTCATGGACCAGCGGCTGATCTCCACCAGCGCGGTGCGCTGCGTCGGCAACACCCTGATCCTCCAGGGCCGGGTCTACTCACCGCCGTACAAGATCACGGCCGTCGGGGACCAGGACAAGCTCCGCAAGGCGCTCGACGACTCGCCGGCGATCCAGAACTACCAGCTGTACGTACAGGCGTACGGTCTCGGCTGGCAGGTCGACGAGCACGCGAAGACGACGCTGCCCGGCTACACGGGCACCGTGGATCTCCACTACGCGAAGCCGGTGAAGTAACCCGGCCGAGCCGGTCGGTCCGGTCGCCGTCACCGCGGCCCTTCTTAAGAAGAAGAGGCCAACGGCACACCTGGCCCATGCGCCGCCCACGTGACCCTCCGGCCCCTTAGTCTGGTTCGGTACCGCGCGCCGGTACGGCGGCGTGGACGGGGAACGGGTACGGAACGGAAGGGACAGCATGTACGGCTGGATCTGGCGGCATCTGCCGGGCAACGTGTGGGTGCGCGCGGCCATCGCGCTCGTGCTGGCGCTGGCGGTCGTCTTCGTGCTGTTCCAGTACGTCTTCCCGTGGGCGGAGCCGATCCTCCCCTTCGGGGACGCGACGCTGCGTGGCGAGGGAGGCAACTCGTGAGCGGCGCCCGTGTGCTGGTCGTGGACAACTACGACAGCTTCGTCTTCAACATCGTCCAGTACCTGTACCAGCTCGGCGCGGAGTGCGAGGTGCTGCGCAACGACGAGGTGTCGACGGCGCACGCCCAGGACGGCTTCGACGGTGTGATGCTCTCCCCCGGTCCCGGCGCGCCCGAACAGGCCGGTGTCTGTGTCGACATGGTGCGCCACTGCGCCGCCACCAACGTGCCTGTCTTCGGGGTCTGCCTCGGTATGCAGTCGATGGCTGTCGCCTACGGCGGCGTGGTCGGCCGCGCCCCCGAGCTGCTGCACGGCAAGACGTCACTGGTCACGCACGAGGGCAAGGGCGTGTTCGCCGGGCTGCCTTCGCCTTTCACGGCGACCCGCTACCACTCGCTGGCCGCGGAGCCCACCGAGCTGCCGGACGAGCTGGAGGTCACCGCCCGCACGGCCGACGGCATCATCATGGGCGTGCGCCACCGTGAACTGCCCGTCGAGGGAGTGCAGTTCCACCCCGAGTCCGTGCTGACCGAGCACGGGCACCTGATGCTGGCGAACTGGCTCGCGCAGTGCGGTGATCCGGGCGCCGTGGACCGGTCGGCGGGACTGGCGCCGGTGGTGGGCAAGGCGGTCGCGTGACCGCACTCCGCCCCGAACATGACGCGGGTTACGGCGCCTCGTACGAGCAGCGGGAACCGTACGAGGAACCAGGCGCGTTCGAGGCGGCGGTGGACGGACTCGCGGATCCGCTGAACGATCCCCTTCCCGGGCAGGGCGCCGCTTCGCCCCCCGTCCCCGCGCCCGTGAGCCCCACGGCTCCGGTGGCTCCCGTCGTACCTACGGCTCCCACGCAGCCCTCGTCGCCCGGTCCCTGGGCGGCGGCGGGGGACGGGATATCGGCGCCGTCGCCGTCCGCCGAGCGGGAGTGGTCCGGGTACGGGCCCTACCCCCACGCGGCGGAGGCGCCCGCCGCGTACGGGCAGGACTGGGCGGCGCAAGTAGCCCCCGAACCGGTGCCGGTCCCGCCGCCCGTACCCCCGCCGTCCGCGTCGGCCTCCGTACCCGCGCCCCGGCCCGATCACGGTCCGCCGTACGTCCCCGTCCGGGACGACGCGACCGCCGCCGCCGGGGGCGCCGAGGAGGCCACGGCCCTCCTGCCCACCATCTCCGGAACGGGCCCGGAACCGGTCGCGCGGACCGAAGCGCCCACCGGGGGCCGTGCCGAGCGGCGTAAAGCGGCCAAGGGCGGCCGTGGACGGGGCCGTACGCGCCCGCAGGGCACCGGAGGTCCCGCAGGCGCTCCGGGGCCCTCAACGCCCGCCAGACCGCTCTCCCGCGTCGAGGCGAGGAAGGCCGCCCGCGCGCTCAAGGACAGTCCGGGAGTGATCCTCAGCCGCGCGGTCGGCGAGATCTTCATCAGCCTCGGCGTGCTGATGCTGCTGTTCGTCACGTACCAGCTGTGGTGGACGAACATCCAGGCCGATCTGTACGCGGGCAAGGAGAAGGACAAGATCCAGCAGGGCTGGGCGGATGGCCGTCAGCCCGGGGCCTTCGAGCCCGGCCAGGGGTTCGCGATCATGCACATCCCCAAGCTCGACGTGGTCGTGCCGATCGCCGAGGGGATCGACAAGGCGAAGGTTCTGGACCGCGGGATGGTCGGCCACTACGCGGAGGGCAGGCTCAAGACGGCGATGCCGTCGGACAAGCAGGGCAACTTCGCGGTCGCGGGACACCGCAACACCCATGGTGAGCCGTTCCGTTACATCAACCGCCTGAAGCCCGGCGACAAGATCATCGTGGAGACGCAGGACGCCTACTTCACCTACGACATGGCGAGCATCCTTCCGCAGACCGCGCCGTCGAACACGGGCGTGATCGGTCCCGTGCCGCCCGGGTCCGGATTCACGGAGCCGGGGCGATACATCACGTTGACGACCTGTACGCCGGAATTCACCAGTACGTATCGAATGATCGTGTGGGGCAAGATGGTTGAGGAACGGCCACGCGACAAGGGAAAGCCCGACGCTCTCGTCGGCTGAACGAATCACGACGGAGACCAGGGACCAGGGGACGGGTGCTGTGGCAGCGGGAACAGGGCGCGACGACGGGCAGGCGGGCGCACCCGAAGAAGCCGGGAAAAACGATACATCCGCGACAACTGGGGTGGTCGAACCCGGACATGAGCCCACGGAGCCGCCGGAGTCCACGGAGTCCACGGAGCCGACCGAACCAGAGCCCGAGCCCGTACCGGCCGACCCTCCCGCCCCGGCGCCGGTCCGCCGCCCCCGGCGCAGCCGGGCCGCCTCCGCCGTCAGCGTCTTCGGCGAACTCCTCATCACCGCCGGCCTGGTGCTCGGTCTCTTCGTCGTCTACTCGCTGTGGTGGACGAACGTGCTGGCCGACCGCGAGGCCACGAAGCAGGGCAACGAGGTACGCGACGGCTGGGCCGACGGCCGCGGCGGCCCCGGCGCCCTCGACGTCAAGAACGGTATCGGCTTCCTGCACGTGCCCGCGATGAACAACGGCGAGGTCCTCGTAAAGAAGGGCACGGATCTCAAGTCCCTCAACAACGGCGTCGCCGGCTACTACACCGACCCGGTCAAGTCGGCGCTTCCCAAGGACAAGCAGGGGAACTTCTCGCTGGCCGCGCACCGCGACGGGCACGGCGCGAAGTTCCACAACATCCACAAGCTCAAGACCGGTGACGCGATCGTCTTCGAGACGAAGGACACCTGGTACGTCTACAAGGTCTTCAAGGATCTTCCGAAGACCTCGAAGTACAACGTGGACGTGCTGAGCCCGGTCCCCAAGGAGTCGGGCAAGAAGAAGCCCGGCCGCTATCTGACGCTCACGACCTGCACGCCGATCTTCACCTCCGACTACCGCTACATCGTGTGGGCCGAGCTGGAGCGCACGGAGAAGGTCGACGAGGACCGGACGAAGCCCGAGGAGCTGCGCTGAGCGGCGTCGTACGACCCGTGCCCGCCACCCTGTAGCGCGAGAACACGAAGAAGCCCCGGCGTCCTCTTAAGGATGCCGGGGCTTCTTCACCTCTTCAGGAGGCGCCGACCTCAGTCGTCGCGGCCGCCGAAGCCTCCGTTGCCGCCGATGAAGCCTCCGTTGTCACCGCCGCCGTTGTTGTTGCCACCGTTTCCGCCCACGGGATTCAGGAACAGCGTCACGGTGCTGCCCTTGTCCACCGGCTGGCCGCCGGGCGGGTTGCTCCCGATCACCTGCGCGTTGGGGTCGTTCGGCGAGTTGGGTGCCAGCGCGACGGCCAGCCCCATGCCTTCCAGCTGGGCCTTGGCGTCGGCGAAGGACTTGCCCCCGAGGTCGCCGGGGATCTGGACCTTCTCCGGCTGCGCCGGACCCTTCGAGACCTGGAGGGTGATCTGGCTGTTCTTGGGCGCCTTGGTGTTGCCCTCCGGGCTCTGGCCGACGACGGTGTTCGCGGCCTTCTCGGAGTCCACATCGGTACGGGCGACCGTGAAGCCGAGCGTTTCGAGCTGGCTCTTCGCCTCCTCGAACGGCTTGTCGGTGACGGGCGGCACCGGGACCTGGGCCTGCTTGGCGACGGACAGTGTGACCGTCGAGCCCTTCTCCGCCTGCGAGCCGCCGTTCGGCTTCTGGCTGACGACCGTGCCGGGGTCCTGGTCGCTCTCGACCTGCTTGGTCTTGACGTCGAAGTCCGCGTCCTCAAGCGTCTTCGTGGCGTCCTCGACGGCCTCGTCGGAGACGTCGGGCACCTCGACCTTCGGCGCCCCCTCGGAGACGACGACCTGGACGGTGTCGCCCTGGTTCATCTTCTCGCCGAACTTGGGCGTCTGGGAGCAGATGGCGCCCTTGGGCTGGTCGCAGCGGTCCGTGCCGGACTGGGAGAGCTCGACCGACGCGTTGCTCGCCAGCAGCTTCGCGTCCTCGAACGTCTCCCCCACGAGCTGCGGCGCGCTGATCTGTTCCGAGCCGCCGCTGTCGCCGCCGAAGACGGCCTTGCCGATGAGGACGGCGCCCGCGAGCACCAGGATGCCGGCGACGATCAGCAGGATCGTCGAGGTGTTGGACTTCTTCTGCCGGCGCCGGTCCGGGCGGTCGTCGTAGTTGCCGTAACCGCCCCCGTCGTCGGGGTTGACCGGCGGCATCATCGACGTCTGGCCGCCGCCGGGAGGGGCGGTGCGCAGGGCCGTGGTGGGCTGGTCGTCGGAGCCGCCGTAGCCGCCCGCGTAACCGACCGCGCCCATCGCCGCCGTGGCCGCGACGGGCTGGCCGTCGAGGCAGGCCTCGATGTCGGCGCGCATCTCGTCCGCCGACTGGTAGCGGTAGTCGGGGTCCTTGACGAGCGCCTTCAGCACGATCGCGTCCATCTCGGGCGTGATCTCGGGGTCGAAGGTGCTCGGCGCCTGCGGCTCCTCCCGTACGTGCTGGTACGCGACGGCGACCGGTGAGTCGCCGATGAAGGGCGGGCGTACGGTCAGCAGCTCGTACAGCAGACAGCCGGTCGAGTACAGGTCGGAGCGGGCGTCGACCTGCTCGCCCTTGGCCTGCTCGGGGGAGAGGTACTGCGCGGTGCCGATGACCGCGGAGGTCTGGGTCATGGTCATGCCGGAGTCGCCCATGGCACGGGCGATGCCGAAGTCCATGACCTTGACCTGGCCGGTGCGCGTCAGCATGACGTTGGCCGGCTTGATGTCACGGTGGACGATCTGGGCGCGGTGCGAGTACTCCAGCGCCTGGAGGATCCCTACGGTCATCTCCAGCGTGCGCTCGGGCAGCAGTCTGCGCCCGGAGTGCAGCAGCTCGCGCAGGGTGGACCCGTCGACGTACTCCATCACGATGTACGGGATGGAGACCCCGTCGACGTAATCCTCACCCGTGTCGTAGACAGCGACGATCGCCGGGTGGTTGAGGGAGGCGGCCGACTGGGCCTCTCGGCGGAACCGGGCTTGGAAGGACGGGTCGCGGGCGAGGTCGGCCCGCAGCGTCTTCACAGCGACGGTGCGGCCGAGCCGGGTGTCGTGCGCGAGGTAGACCTCGGCCATGCCACCACGGCCGAGCACCGAGCCCAGCTCGTACCGGCCGCCGAGGCGACGCGGCTCTTCCATACTGTTCCAGCCCTCTCCGTCTGTCCCGACCGCACCGGTGTGCGGTCCGGCGGTGTGCTGTTCGCGCATACGCTACCGGGCACGCCGCATCCGGTCCGACCGTCCCTGGTAGCTGATACAGGACTGGTACTTGAATCGTCACATATCGGTTGTTATCGCTGGGTGTTCCGGTGGTGAGGCAGGTCACTCATGGGGCAAAGGCGGCCGAATTTCCATTTCGCGGAAATGCCGCCGCTCGGCGCGCGGGGTTCGGTGTAGACGGAATCTGTTTCCGTGTTTATCGGTGGTCCGTCGTCTCTTCGGCCGTCCGGTCAGACAATGGCCCGGACAGCTTCGTGAGCTGTCCGGGCCAATACGGGAATATCCCGATTACTTCTTGCTGTCGATCACGGCTTTCATGACGTCCTTGGCGATCGGGGCGGCGAGACCGCCACCGGAGATGTCGTCACGGGTGGCGTCGCTGTCCTCGACGACGACCGCGACCGCGACCGGCGATCCGTTCTCGCCCTTGGCGTACGAGATGAACCAGGCGTACGGGTTCTTGCTGTTGTTCTCGCCGTGCTGCGCGGTGCCGGTCTTGCCGCCGACCTTGACGTCGGGGATCTGCGCGTTCCTGCCGGTGCCCTCGTCGACGACCGTCTCCATCATCTCCTGGAGCATCTGCGCGTGCTCCTGGCTGACGGGCTGGCCCATCTCCTCGGGCTCGGTCTTCTTGATCACGTCCAGGTTCGGGGCTTCGAGCTGGTCGATCATGTACGGCTTCATCAGCTTGCCGTCGTTGGCGATGGCGGAGACGACCATGGCCATCTGGAGCGGCGTGGTCCGGGTGTCGAACTGACCGATGGAGGAGAGCGCGGTCTGCGAATCGTTCAATTCCTCGGGGAAGACCGAGGCGTTGGCACGGACCGGGACGAACTGCTCCTCGTTGAAACCGAATTTCTTCGCCGTCTCCAGCATCTTGTCGGCGCCGACGTTGTAACCGAGCTTGCCGAAGACGCTGTTGCAGGAGACCCGCAGCGCGTTCCTGAGTGTCGCGTCCTCACAAGGGATGTTGCCCTCGTTCACCAGCGGAGTCTTCGTCCCCGGCATGATCCACGGCAGCGGGGAGTCGGTCTTGGCGTCGATGTCGTCCACGATGCCGTGCTCCAGCCCCGCCGCGGCCGTGACGACCTTGAAGGTGGAGCCGGGTGGATACGTCTCGCGCAGCGCGCGGTTGAGCATCGGCTTGTCGGGATCGTCCTTGAGCTTGTTCCACGCCGGGGTGTCCGAGTCGAGGGAGTTGCCGGCGAACGTCGAAGGGTCGTACGAGGGGGTGGACGCCAGCGCGAGGATCTTGCCGGTGCCCGGTTCGATGGCGGCGACAGCGCCCTTCTTCTTGCCGAGACCTTCGAAAGCGGCCTTCTGGGCGGCGCCGTTGAGGGTCGTGACGACGTTGCCGCCCTTCTCCTCGTCGCCGGTGAACATCGCCATCGTGCGGTCGAAGAAGAGCTGGTCGTCGTTGCCGGTGAGGATGCCGTCCTCGATGCTCTCGATCTGCGTGGCACCGAACGCCTGCGAGGCGAATCCGGTGACCGGCGCCCACATCGGGCCGTCGAGATAGGTCCGCTTGTACTTGAAGTCGGTGTCCTTCGTCTTGGCGGAGCCCGTTATCGGCTTGCCGTCCACGACGATGTTGCCGCGTTCCTTCGCGTACCGCTCGATGAGTACGCGGCGGTTCTTCTCATGGGTGTTGAGCTCGTCGGCCTCGACGTACTGGAGCCAGTTGGTGCGCACCAGCAGCGCCAGCACGAGCAGTCCGCAGAAGATCGCGATGCGTCGCAGGGGCTTGTTCACGGTCGGACCACCTGAGTCATCTCGGCGTCGGGTGACGGGGCGGGCGCGGGGGCCGGCCGGCGCGCGGTGTCGCTGATTCTGATGAGGATGCCGATCAGCGCCCAGTTGGCGATCACCGACGAACCACCGGCCGCGACGAACGGCATGGTCATACCGGTCAGCGGGATGAGGCCCATGACGCCGCCGGCGACGACGAAGACCTGGATGGCGAAGGCGCCGGAGAGGCCGATCGCCAGGAGCTTGCCGAACGGGTCGCGGGCGGCGAGCGCCGTCCGTACGCCCCGCTCCACGATCAGGCCGTAGATCAGCAGGAACGCCATCGTGCCCGCGAGCCCGAACTCCTCGCCGACGGTGGACAGGATGAAGTCGGAGTTGGCCGCGAAGCCGATCAGGTCGGAGTTGCCCTGGCCGAGCCCGGTGCCGAGCGTGCCGCCGGCGCCGAAGGACATCAGCGCCTGGCCGATCTGGTCGCTCTGTTCCCAGGTGGACTGGGCGAAGGGGTTGAGCCAGAAGTCGACGCGCTGCTGGACGTGCGGCTCGAACGTGGCGACACCGACCGCGCCCGCGGCCGACATCACCAGACCGAAGACGATCCAGCTGGTCCGCTCCGTGGCGACGTACAGCATGATCACGAAGAGACCGAAGAAGAGCAGCGAGGTGCCGAGGTCGGTCTCGAAGACCAGGATCAGGATCGACATGGCCCAGACCGCGAGGATCGGGCCGAGGTCGCGGCCGCGCGGCAGGTAGAGACCCATCACCCGGCGGCTGGCGAGCGCCAGGGCGTCGCGCTTCACCATGAGGTAGCCGGAGAAGAAGATCGCGATGATGATCTTCGCGAACTCACCGGGCTGGACGTTGAAGGGGCCGATGCTGACCCAGATCTTCGCGCCGTTCACCGCCGGGAAGAAGACCGGCATGATCAGCAGGACCAGCGCCACCGCCATCGAGATGTAGGTGTAGCGCTGGAGGATCCGATGGTCCTTGAGCAGGAGCAGCACGGCGACGAAGAGCGCGATGCCGATCGCCGAGTACAGCAGCTGCTTGGGGGCGTCCGGGGTGAACGAACCGAAGATGCGGTTGGCGCGGTCGATCAGCCGGGGTGACTGGTCCAGCCTCCAGATGAGGACGAGTCCCAGACCGTTGAGCAGCGTGGCCAGCGGCAGCAGCAGCGGGTCGGCGTACGGGGCGAACTTACGCACCACGAGATGGCCGACACCGGCCAGCAGGCCGATGCCCAGGCCGTACCCGATCATGCCGCTGGGCACTTCGTCGTTGATCGCCAGGCCCACGTTCAGGTAGGCGAGGACCGGAATGATGACGGCGAAGGCGAGCATCGCGAGCTCGGTGTTACGGCGGCTCGGCGCTTCGATCGCGCCGATGGTGGTCGTGTTGGTGACAACGCTCATGGTGGTGAAGGCCCCCTACGGCCGGCTACTGCTTACCGCAGTTCGAGGCCAGCTTCTTCTCCTCCTCCGAGAGGCTGGGGCCCGGAGAGGGAGTCGTCGTCTTCGACGCTTCTGGCTTGGAAGTGGTGGTGCTGCCGGTCTGCGGCTTCGTTCCGGTCGTACCGCCGGCCTCGCCCTCGCCGGTGATCGCGTTCGCCGCGCGCTCGGACTCGCGGCGCTGTTCGTCCTTCTTGCACGCCTCGGCCTGCTGGGAGAGGTCGTCGATCTTGGTACGCGCGTCGGCCTTGCTGCCCTCGGCGATGGTGTCCTCGACCTGCTTGCGCTGGTACGGCGGCAGGTACTTGAGTTCGATCTTGGTGAAGTCCTGTTCGACCTTCGACAGCGAGACCCAGGCCAGATCCTGGCTGATGCCTCTGTAGAGGGCGACGTGCTCGTCGTTGGTCCCGACGTAGTACTGGGTCTGCGTCCAGCGGTAGCCGCCGTACAGACCGCCTCCTACGACCGCCAGCGCGAGCACGATGTAGAACGACCGCTTGAGCCACTTACGGCCCGCGGAGCGCGGCTTCACGAAGTCGTCGTCGCTGTACGCGCCGAAGCCGGCGTCCGGCGGCATGCCGCCGTATCCGGCCCCGTCCCCGCTGCCGGGCGGGCCGAAGCCCCCCGAAGGGGGCTGGTGCTGCTGCGGTACGGGGCGGCCCAGGCCCGCGGCGCGGCCGGCGGGCGTCTGCATCGACGGGTCGCTGTCGGAGGTGTGCAGCTGCTGGTTCTCGGCGACGGCGCCGACGACGACCGGGGTGTCGTTGAGCTGCCCGGCGAGGGTGTCGTTGGACTCGACGTCCAGGACGTCGGCCACGATGCAGGTGATGTTGTCGGGACCGCCGCCGCGCAGAGCGAGCTGGATGAGGTCCTGGATCGTCTCCTGCGGGCCCTGGTAGCTCGCCAGGGTCTCTTCCATCGTCTGGTGCGAGACGACGCCGGAGAGGCCGTCGGAGCAGATCAAGTACCGGTCGCCCGCGCGGACTTCGCGGATCGAGAGATCGGGCTCGACATGGTCGCCGCTGCCCAGCGCGCGCATGAGCAGGGAGCGCTGCGGGTGGGTGGTGGCCTCTTCCTCGGTGATGCGCCCCTCGTCGACGAGGCGCTGCACCCAGGTGTGGTCCTGGGTGATCTGGGTGAGCACACCGTCGCGCAGGAGGTAGGCGCGGGAGTCGCCGACGTGTACGAGGCCGAGGCGCTGCCCCGTCCACAAGAGGGCGGTGAGCGTGGTGCCCATGCCCTCCAGCTGGGGGTCCTCCTCGACCATCACGCGCAGCTGGTCGTTGGCGCGCTGGACCGCCGTACCGAGGGAGGTGAGGATGTCCGATCCCGGCACGTCGTCGTCGAGCTGCACGAGCGTGGAGATCACCTCGGACGAGGCGACCTCACCGGCGGCCTGGCCGCCCATGCCGTCGGCGATGGCCAGGAGGCGGGGACCGGCGTAACCGGAGTCCTCGTTCCCCTCCCGGATCATGCCTTTGTGCGACCCGGCGGCGAAGCGCAGAGAAAGACTCATGCGCGCCTCTCCTGTCGGTTCGCCAGCCGAATGTGGTGCCAGCCGGTCTCGAGCCACACTGCCCACCCTCCGGTCGGGAGCCTGTGGCGGTCCCGGTGAAGGACCGCCGCGGTTCGCTCGCTCCGCTCGCTCATTGTCGTACTACTTCCGCAGCTCGATGACGGTCTTGCCGATGCGGATCGGCGCGCCCGGCGGAATCGGTGTCGGGGTGGTGAGCCGGGTCCGGTCGAGATACGTGCCGTTGGTGGACCCGAGATCCTCGACGATCCACTGGCCGTCCCGGTCCGGGTAGATCCTGGCATGCCTGCTGGACGCGTAGTCGTCGTCCAGCACGATCGTTGAGTCGTGCGCCCGGCCCAGGGTGATGGTCTGTCCCTGGAGGGCCACCGTGGTGCCGGTGAGGATCCCCTCCGAGACGACCAGTTTCGTGGGCGCCCCCCGGCGCTGGCGCCCGCCCTGCGACCGCTGCGCGGGAGGCGCGGCGGTCTGGCGGGCGGCGCCCTGCGGCGGACGCGCGTCGGCGTTGCGGCGTGAGCCGCGCTGCGTGACACGTGTGCCGAACAGATCGCTCCGAATGACCTGGACGGCCACAATCACGAACAGCCACAGAACGGCTAGGAAACCTAGCCGCATGACCGTCAGGGTCAGCTCTGACATTGCCCCCGCTTCACCCTTCGGCTTGCCGGTAAACGATGGTGGTTTGGCCCACGACGATCCGCGAGCCGTCGCGGAGCGTAGCGCGGGTGGTGTGCTGTCCGTCTACCACGATGCCGTTGGTGGACCCGAGAT
>NZ_MDCR01000195.1 GCF_001723055.1 Streptomyces niveus | reverse complement strand
GAAGTTGTCCAGCAGCGACCAGAGGAAGTAGCCCCGTACATCCGCCCCGTCGGCCATCGCCCGGTGCGCCGCCGACAGATGCCCGTGCAGGAAGCGGATCCGGTCCGGGTCGTGCACGACGCCCGCCGCGTCCGGCGTGTCCTCGTACGCCGCGCCGTTCTCGGTGATCACCAGCGGTACGTCGGGCGCCTCGCGGGTGAAGCGCATCAGCACGTCGTACAGCCCGGTCGGATCGACCGACCAGCCCATCTCCGTGACCTCGCCCGGCGGCTGATGGAACGTCACGGACTCGGCGCCCGGCCACGGGGACTTCTCGCCCGCGCCGTGCGCGTGGCCGTGGCTGTCGCGGCGGGCGGCGTCCGCGCCGGCGCCCGTCGCTGCCGACACCAGATGCGGCGTGTAGTAGTTGATGCCCAGCCAGTCCAGCGGCTGGTTGATCGTCGCCGGGTCGTCCGCCTTCACGAACGACCAGTCCGTGATCCGGGCGGTGTCCTTGAACAGGTCCTCCGGGTACGCGCCCGCCAGCATCGGCCCGGTGAAGATCCGGTTCGCCAGCGCGTCGATACGGCGGCGCGCGTCCAGATCCTCCGGCGACTGCGAACGGGCCCGCACCGCAGCCGCGTTGTGGCAGACGGTCACCTGCGCGCGTCTGGGCAGCACGGTGCGCAGCGCCTGCGTGGCCAGACCGTGGCCGAGGTTGAGATGGTGCGCGGCCTTCAGCGCGAGCACCGGATCCGTCCGGCCCGGCGCGTGCACCCCGGAGGCGTACCCCAGAAACGCGCTGCACCAGGGCTCGTTGAGGGTGACCCAGCGGTCGACGCGGTCGCCGAGCGCGTCACCGAGGATCCGCGCGTACTCCGCGAACCTGAACGCCGTCTCACGCACCGGCCAGCCGCCCGCCGTCTCCAGATCGTGCGGCAGGTCCCAGTGGTAGAGGGTCAGGACGGGCCGGATGCCGCGCTCCAGCAGGTCGTCGACGAGCTTGCGGTAGAAGTCCAGACCGCGCTGCACGGCCGGGCCGCGCCCGATGGGCTGGACACGCGACCAGGAGACCGAGAAGCGGTACGCGTTCACCCCGAGGTCCGCCATGAGGCGCACGTCCTCGGCCCGGCGGTTGATGTGGTCGGCGGCGGTGTCGCCGGTGTCGCCGTTCTCGACCTTGCCGGGGGTGTGGCTGAAGGTGTCCCAGATCGACGGGGTACGGCCGATGTCCCGCGCGCCGCCCTCGATCTGGTAGGCGGCGGTGGCGGTGCCCCATATGAAGTCGGACGGGAAACTGAGGGACATGGGTGCGCTCCGGTCGGGGAGTGGGCGGGTCGGCCGCGGGTCGGCGACCGGGAGAAACGCGCGGTCAGCCCTTGACCGCACCAGTCATGATGCCACCGACGATGTGCTTGCCGAAGATCACGAAGGCCAGCAGCAGCGGCAGCGTACCGAGCAGGGCGCCGGCCATGATCACCGACTGGTCGGGGATGTAGCCGCGCCCGAGCCCCGTGAGGGCCACCTGCACGGTGGGGTTGCCGTTCTGTGTGAGCGCGATGATCGGCCAGAAGAAATCGTTCCAGGCCAGCACGAAGGTCAGCATCCCCAGCACCGCCATCGCCGGCCGCGCAGCCGGGAAGACGACATGCCACACGACCCGCCAACTGCTCGCACCGTCCACCCGCGCCGCCTCGACCAGCTCGGTCGGCAGCGCCTGGAGCAGATACTGCCGCATGAAGAACACCCCGAACGCGCTGACCAGCGTCGGCAGGACGACGGACTGGAGCCGGTCGGTCCAGGACAGCTCGGCGATCAGCATGTACAGCGGTACGACGCCGAGCTGCGGCGGCACCATCATCGTGCCGATCACCAGCAGCAGAAGCAGATTCTTCAGCCGGAAGCGGAGCTTGGCGAAGGCGAAGCCCGCGAGCGTCGAGAACAGCACCGTCCCGGCGGCCACCGTGCCCGCCACCAGGACCGTGTTGAACAGCGCCGTACCCATGTTGGCGTCGGTCCAGGCGATCCGGAGGTTACGCAGCAGGTTGCCGCCGAACCAGAAGGGCGGGGGAGTCTGCGCCAGCCGCGTCGTGTTGCGGGACGCGGCGATCGCCGTCCATACGAGGGGGAACAGCGAGCCGGCGGCGAACAGCGCCAGTACGGCGTGGCCGATCCAGCCCGCGCGGCGCCCCGGGGTCACGCCCGACATCACGAACTCCTCCGCAGCCGGCGCGCGACGAGCCAGTTCACCGCGCCGATGATCAGCAGGATCAGGAACATCGCCCAGGCGATCGCCGAGGCCCGGCCGAGATGCAGATTCACCCAGCCCTGCTCGTACAGATACAGCCCCAGCGTCTGGAACTGATGGTCGGCGCCGCCCGTCGCGCCCGCGCCGCCGTTGAACAGCAGCGGCTCACCGAAGAGCTGGGTCGCGCCGATCGTCGAGACCACACAGGTGAAGAGGATCGTGGGCCGCAGCGACGGGATCGTCACATGCAGGAACTGCTGATGCGGCGAGGCCCCGTCGAGGGCCGCCGACTCGTACAGCTCGTGGGGGATCGACTGCATCGCCGCCAGATAGATCAGCGCGTTGTAGCCCGTCCACCGCCACACCACGATGGTGGAGACCGCCAGTTGGGACGTCCACGCGCCGTTCTGCCAGTCGACCGCGTCCAACCCGGCCAGACCCAGCGCCCAGTTGATCATTCCGTGGTCGCGGCCGAAGAGCAGCACGAAGACCAGCGTGGCCGCCGCGACACTCGTGGCGTACGGAGTGAGGACGGCCACCCGGAAGAACATCGAGCCGCGCAGCCGCTGGTTGAGCAGATGCGCGACGCCCAGCGCGATCAGCAGCTGCGGGACGGTCGACAGCAGCCCGATGGTCACGGTGTTCGTCAGCGCGTTCCAGAAGAACTCGTCGCCGAGCAGCCGGGAGAAGTTGCGCAGCCCCACCCACTCCATCTCGTCGGGCGCGGTGAGTTCGACCCGGTGCAGCGACGCCCAGCCGGTGTAGAGGAGCGGGAAGAGCCCGAAGACGCCGAAGAAGAGGAAGAACGGGGCGACGAACGCGTACGGGCTCCATCGCAGGTCCCAGCGGTGCAAGCGGCTACGACGTGGCTTGCGCCCGCCTTCGGCCGGTTCCGGGACCGGCGCACCCTCCCACCGGGAGGGCGCCACCGTCGTCGTGTCGCCCGCCATGTCGCTCACTGGTCCAGCGCGTTGTCGATCGCCTTCACCGCGGCGTCCCAGCCCTGCTTCGACGACCGCCCCTTCTGGTCGACCTGGAGCATGCCGACGTCCGCCAGGTTCTGGGCGATGACCAGGTCCTTCGGACCGACGATCTGGACCGGCACGCCCCGCGCCGCGCCCGCGAAGATCCGCCCTATGGGCGCGTTGCCGAAGTACGCGTGCCGGGCGCCGGAGACGGCCGGCAGGTCGTACGCCGCCTTGGCGCTCGGGAAGCTGCCGCGCCTCTCGAACAGCTTCGCCTGCTGCTCGGGCGCGGTCAGCCAGGCGACCAGCCTGGCCGCCGCCGCCGTGTTCCGCCCGGCCGCGGGCACGGTCAGGAACGAACCGCCCCAGTTGCTCGGCCGGGGCGCCGCGGCCACGTCCCACTTGCCCTTCCCCGCCGCGCCCGCCTTGTCCTGGATGTAGCCGAGCATCCAGGCCGGACAGGAGACGGTGGCGAACCGCGCGTTGGCGAAGCCCTGGTCCCAGGCGGGCGTGAACTGCTGGAGCCTGCCGGTCAGCCCGGCGCGGGCGAACTCGGCCGCGGTGTCCCAGGCCCGCCGTACGGCCGGGTTGGTCTTGTAGACGACCTTGCCCTTCGCGTCGTAGAACCGCGTCTCGTTCCCGCCGGTGATCGCCGCCATCACCCCGGCCGCCGAGTCGACGAAGACCGTCCCCTTGGGCGCCCGCGCCTGGTACCGCTTCCCCGCCGCCAGATACTTCCGCCAGTCGCCCGCCCACAGCTTCCCCACGGCCGTACGGTCCGTGGGCAGCCCGGCCTTGGCGAAGAGGTCCCGGCGGTAGCAGATGCCCTGGGGCCCGATGTCCGTGCCGAGGCCGACGGTCCGCCCGTCGGCGGTGGTGGCCTGCGACCACTTCCAGGGCAGGAAGCTCTCCTTCCGTACGCCCTCGGTCCGGCCCAGGTCCACCAGCTTGCGGGCCTGCGTCGCGGTGATCTCGGCGATGTTGTTGACCTCGACGGCCTGGATGTCGGCGAGTCCGCTGCCGCTGCCGAGGTGGGTGAGGAGCTGCGGGTAGTAGTTCTCGTTCCGCTCGATGGACGTCTGCTTGATCACGACGCCCTTGTTGAGCTTCATGTACTCGTCGTACAACCCGGCCTCCTTGAGACCGAACGCGCCGAAGACCCCCACGGTGAGCGTGGTCCCGCCGTCGCGGCCGACACCGCCCGCGGTCGCGACGCCGGCCGCGGCGGGCTCGGCGGGATCCTCGGCGCAACCGGCGACCGTCCCCGCCCCGAGCGCGACGACGACCGCGAGGCCCACCAGCCGACGGGACGCACGGGAATGTGTGCGCATGACGTCCTTCCTTCGACCAGGCATGGGAGCGCTCCCATAGAACGGGTCGAGCGTCCCCGCTCACATGGGAGGTGTCAAGGGACAGGGCGGCGACACGACGAAGGGCCGGTCCGCTCGCGCGAACCGGCCCTTCATTCGTCAGGGTGAGTAACGGGACTTGAACCCGCGACATCCTGGACCACAACCAGGTGCTCTACCAGCTGAGCTATACCCACCATGCCCGGTCAATCCGTGCCCGACCGGCCGAGAAAAAGTGTACAGGGTCCGCGAGGGTGCTCGCGCCCGAGTTATCGGGGGTGCCGGAGGGTGCGGGCGCGGGTCACAGGACGTGCTTCGCCGCGATCGCCCTGGCCGTGTCCGAGTCCGGGCCGGGCTGGGGCACGAAGACCGCCTCGCGGTAGTAGCGCAGCTCCGCGATGGACTCGCGGATGTCGGCCAGCGCCCGGTGGTTGCCGCCCTTCTCCGGGCTGTTGAAGTAGGCGCGCGGGTACCAGCGGCGGGCCAGTTCCTTGACCGACGAGACGTCCACGATCCGGTAGTGGAGGTAGCCCTCCAGCTCCGGCATGTCCCGCAGCAGGAAGCCGCGGTCGGTGCCGACCGTGTTTCCGCACAGCGGCGCCTTCCCCGGCTCCTTGACGTGCTCGCGTACGTACGCCAGCACCCGCTCCTCGGCCTCGGCCAGGGTGGTGCCGGCGGCCAGCTCGTCGAGCAGGCCCGAGGCGGTGTGCATCTGCCGCACCACCTCGGGCATGGTCTCCAGCGCCGCGTCCGGGGGACGCACGACGATGTCGATCCCCTCGCCGAGCACGTTCAGCTCCGAGTCGGTGACCAGCGCGGCCACCTCGATGAGTGCGTCCTCCGTCAGCGAGAGCCCGGTCATCTCGCAGTCGATCCACACCATTCGATCGTTCATGCGCCTTACCCTACGGTGCGCTCCGCTGACCGGGCAGGCTCGGGCGGCCCTGACCTGAGGCGAAGGACTCGGAGTAGGACTTCACCGGCTCCGGCACCGCCGACGAGGCCGTCGCCGAGCCGGCCTGCGCGGCGGCAGCCGCCGCCCGCCGGATCTGCGGGGAGGCCTGTGCCGGTACGTGCTCCACCGGCGCCGACGCGAGCTGGTCCCCGTGCGGACGGCGGGCCCGGTAGGCGGCCCGGTACGCGGCGGGGGACGAGCCCAGCTGACGCCGGAAGTGCCCGCGCAGTGCCACCGGCGAACGGAAGCCGCAGCGGCCGGCGACCTCGTCGACCGAGTAGTCGGAGGTCTCCAGCAGCCGCTGTGCCTGAAGCACGCGCTGCGTGATCAGCCACTGGAGCGGCGCGCTGCCGGTGAGCGAACGGAAGCGGCGGTCGAACGTCCTGCGGCTCATGTAGGCGCGGGCCGCCAGAGTCTCCACGTCGAACTGCTCGTGCAGATGCTCCAGCGCCCAGGCCACGACCTCGGCGAGCGGGTCGGAGCCGATCTCCTCTGGTAAAGACCTGTCCAGATAGCGCTCCTGACCGCCACTGCGCCGCGGCGGGACGACGAGCCTGCGCGCCAGTGCCCCGGCGGCCTCGGTCCCGTGATCCGTACGCACTATGTGAAGGCACAGATCGATTCCGGCCGCTGTCCCGGCGGAGGTGAGCACATCGCCGTCGTCGACGAACAGTTCACGCGGATCCACATGGACGGACGGATACCGCTTGGCCAGCGTCGGCGCGTACATCCAGTGCGTGGTCGCCGGGCGGCCGTCCAGCAGACCGGCCGCGGCGAGCACGAACGCGCCGGTGCACAGTCCGACGATCCGGGCGCCCTCCTCGTGTGCCCGGCGCAGCGCGTCGAGCGCCTCCGGCGGCGGCGGCGAGGTGATCGACCGCCAGGCGGGGACCACCACCGTGCCCGCTCTGCCGATCGCCTCCAGGCCGTACGGCGTGGTGAGTTCGAGCCCGCCGGTGGTGCGGAGCGGGCCTTCCTCCCCACCGCACACGAGCAGCCGGTAGCGCGGAACCCCGGCGTCCTGGCGGTCGATGCCGAACACCGAGAGCGGAATGGAGCTCTCGAAGATGGGCCCACCACTGAACAGCAGCACGGCGACGACTTCCCGGCGGCGACGGCCGGAAAGCTTCCGTACTGACTCCGGTGCGGCAATGGAGTCCTGGCTCATGGCGCTAAGCCCCCCTCGGTGTTCGCGTCTCCCCGTTCGTGTCGGGTCTTTCGCTCCTGCACGATTCCCCTCGGTTTTGCACGGGACCCCAGTCTTCGCTACTCATGATCGAATCTACTGTGTCCCGTGGTGCCGGCGTGACAAGTTCTCCATCCGGCGCTATGTCGACAAGGCAACCTGGCGCGAAGCATTCGATCACGAAGCGTTCCACCCGCACGGCCCACAGGGAAGTACGCCTCGCGCGCATGGCCCGTCCCCGTTGGCTCTTCGCGGCCGGAAAGGGCCTCTCTGCCCTGGTGACAAGGGGGTTGGCAGGCCATTTCGCCAAGGATGGGTCGCAGGGGTGAAGTTGGCTGAAAACTTACGGGTGTGCGGACCGTGAAGCGTCAGTCTCCCGGCGTGCATCTGTCACGCGTCCGCGCGCCCCGATGCGCCCCCTGGGGCCTGGTGTTACCCGCCGTACGTTGGGCACGCAGGGACTGCTCCGAGCGGCGCAGCAGAAGCCGGCAGACCGCCGTCACGGCGAGAAGTCCGAGCGCGGGCACGGCGGCCCCGCCGACAGAAGTGCCGAAAACGACAAGCACCACCGGCACCAGCACACAGCTGAACGCGGCCCACCGGACCACGTCGCTCGCGGACTCGGCGGACGCCGTCGACGCGGACTCCGGCCCCGAGGGGGAGGCGTGGTGGTGCGGTCGTACGGACACGTGAGCTCCCTGGTGACGGGGGTGGCTGTGGTGACTGGAGTGACTGCGTCGACTACGGGGGACCCATGATCAACGAGACGTCCGGTCGTCCGGTCACTGACAACCCCCCGGGTGGCCCGCCCCGCGCGTCCCCGTTCGTGTCACCGCCGGTGTCCCGCTCATGTCCCGGTGTACGTGCCATCCGGCGTTGCGATCCCCGACGGGCTCGGGCATGCTCCCCAAGGACGCCGTGTCCGTGACGGCCGTCCCCGGGCAGAAAAGAGGAGTGTCGCCGTACCCTTGCGGGTAAGGGGTTGGGAAGATGATTCCCAGACACAGCTCCGTTGCCCCGTCAATTGTTGCTCCTTCACACAAGGACCTTCCTCGCCGAGACATCGATGGCCGGTCACGAAATCCCCGAACCCGCTGACCGCGAGCAGTTGACCGACCCCGCGTCGGACCTGCAAGCGGCCGAAGAGACGCGCCACTCCTGTGATCCCGCCTTCCGGCACGGAGTGGTCGTCGGCTTCGACGGCTCGACATCGAGCGAGCGCGCCCTCGCGTACGCCATCGGCATGGCCCGCAGGCTCGGGTCGGCCCTGATCATCGTGCATGTCGCCAACCGGCTGCCCACCACGGTCTGGGCGGGCTGCGAACCCCCGGTCTTCGTGGACGTGCCGGACCACCGCACCGAGGTGCTCGGGCTCGAACTCGCCTGCGCGGACTACCTGGCGGAGGTGCCGTGGATCCTCGTCGAGCGCGGCGGCGACATCTGCCACGAACTCGAAGAGGTCGGCCAGGAGTACTCGGCCGACGCGATCGTCGTCGGCTCCACGCACGGCATCGTCGGACGCATCTTCGGCACGGTGGCGGGGCGGTTGGCACGACGGGCCAGACGGCCCGTCGTGGTCATCCCGTAGCCCCCGCCACCGCGCCGGCCGGCAACTACTCCACCGTCACCGACTTCGCGAGGTTGCGCGGCTTGTCGATGTCCCGGCCCAGCGCCAACGCCGTGTGATACGCGAGCAGTTGGAGCGGGATCCCCAGCAGGATCGGGTCCAGCTCCGTCTCGTTCTTCGGCACCACGATCGTCTGGTCGGCCTTCGGCTGCTCCTGGTGGGCGACCGCCAGGATCCGGCCGCTGCGCGCCTTGATCTCCTCAAGTGCCGCGCGGTTCTTCTCCAGCAGATCGTCGTCCGGCACGATCGCCACCGTCGGCAGCGCGGGCTCGATGAGCGCGAGAGGGCCGTGCTTCAACTCCGAGGCGGGATAGGCCTCGGCGTGGATGTACGAGATCTCCTTGAGCTTCAACGAGGCCTCAAGTGCCACCGGATAGCCGCGTACCCGGCCGATGAACATCATCGACTTCGCGTCCGCGTACTCCTCGGCGACCTTCTTGATGTCCGCCTCGGTCCGAAGGATCTCCGCGATCTGCTCGGGCAGCCTGCGCAGCCCCGCGATGATCCGCCGCCCGTCGGCGACCGACAGATCGCGGATCCGGCCCAGATGCAGCGCGAGCAGCGCGAAGGACACCACCGTGTTGGTGAAGCACTTGGTGGAGACGACGCAGACCTCGGGGCCCGCGTGCACGTACACACCGCCGTCGGTCTCACGGGCGATCGCCGAGCCGACGACGTTGACCACGCCGAGCACCCGGGCGCCCTTGCGCTTGAGTTCCTGCACGGCGGCCAGCACGTCGTACGTCTCGCCCGACTGCGACACGGCGATGTAGAGCGTGTCGGGGTCCACGACCGGGTTGCGGTAACGGAATTCGGACGCGGGCTCGGCGTCCGCCGGGATCCGCGCCAGCGACTCGATCAGCCCTGCGCCGATGAGACCCGCGTGGTACGAGGTGCCGCAGCCGAGGATCTTGATGCGCCGCACCCCGCGCGCCTCACGCGCGTCCAGGTTCAGACCGCCCAGGTGCACGGTCGAGAAGCGGTCGTCGATCCGGCCGCGCAGCACCCGGTCCACGGCCTCGGCCTGCTCGGAGATCTCCTTGTGCATGTACGTGTCGTGGCCGCCCATGTCGTACGACTCGGCCTCCCACTCCACGGTGGTCGGCGTCGCCGAGGTGCGCGAGCCCTCGGTGGTGTACGTACGGAAGTCGTCGGCCTTGATGGTGGCCATCTCGCCGTCGTCGAGCGTGACGACCTGGCGGGTGTGGGAGACGAGCGCGGCGACGTCGGAGGCGACGAACATCTCCTTCTCGCCGATGCCGAGGACGACGGGCGAGCCGTTGCGGGCGACGACGATACGGTCCGCGAAGTCGGCGTGCAGGACCGCGATGCCGTACGTGCCCTCCACCAGCTTCAGCGACTGGCGGACCTTTTCCTCCAGCGTCTCGGCGCCCGAGCGCGCGATGAGATGGGTCAGGACCTCGGTGTCGGTCTCGGAAAGGAACACGACACCATCGGCCTCCAGCTTCGCGCGCAGCTCGGTGGCGTTGTCGATGATGCCGTTGTGGACGAGGGCGACCTTGTTCTCGGGATCGAGGTGCGGGTGCGCGTTCTCGTCGCTCGGGGCGCCGTGGGTGGCCCAGCGGGTGTGGGCGATACCGGTGGTGCCGGCGAAGCGCTTGGGGACCCGCGACTCCAGCTCGCGTACCCGGCCCTTGGCCTTGACCATCTTCAGGTTCGCGGGCTTGCCCGCGGTGGCCTTGCCGGTGATGACCAGCCCCGCGGAGTCGTAACCCCGGTACTCCAGCCGCTGGAGGCCCTCCAGCAGCAGTGGGGCGACGTCGCGCCTCCCGATGTAACCGACGATCCCGCACATATCAGTCTCCGCCCCTCCGTCGATCCGCGTTCAGTGGTGTGCTCAGCCGTAGACGATGCGCCGGAGCTGTCTGAGGGACAGCTCGGGCGGTGCCACCGCGCGGTGCGGCAGCTCGGCCGCGATCCGCTCGAAGATCCGCGGGTTCGTGGCGCCACCGGCCTGCAGCTCGCGGTGCCGGCGCCGGACGAACTCCTCGGTGGTCTCGTCGAAGTACGCCAGAACGTCCAGGACCACCCGGGCCGCCTCGCCGCGCGGGAGCGCGGTGCTGCGGACCAGATGGTCGACGAGGTCGTCGTGGGACGAGGGTGAACGGCGTTCGAGCACCCGTAGATACTGCGGGTGCGTAAGGCTCTTTGCAAGAATCCTGCCCGATTCCGGGCAGGAGTGTCCATGATCTCTGTCAGGGTGCTCTTCAGAGGCGCTTCAGTACGGCCTGCTTGGCGGTCGTGAACTCCTCCGCCGTCAGGATCCCGGCCTGGTGCAGTTCGCCCAGCTCACGCAGTCTGCGCAGCAGCGCGTCATGATCGTCGCCGCTCGCCGGTACGGGCTCCGGGGCGGGCGCGGTGGTGCCGGCCGTCTCGGGGGCCTTGGCCAGGGGGAGGGGCGCGGCGGCGTTCGGGTGCGGCAGCCGGGCGACCACGGCCGCCGCCACCAGTGCCATCAGCGGGTCCTTCTTGAAGCCGTACAGCTCCACGGCGTGCGGGTCGTGCTTCGGCGCCGGGACATTGCCCCGGCCGACCCGGAAGCGCAGGAAGCCGTTCTCCAGCCCGGCGCTCGGCCGCCACTCCACGCTCTCCACGTCGGCGAGCGCGAGGGTGGTGGTGCCCTGCGACGACTTGTGCTCGTCGGTCTTCCAGTTCCACTCCAGCAGGATCCGCTCGCCGTCGAAGGTGGCCGTCCCGTCGCCGGCGCCCATCGTGACCGGCAGCGCGGGGCCGGGCAGCAGATAACGGTCGGTGGGACCGGCGTCGACCCCGTCGAGCAGCAGGGAGTTGCGCACCTCGTCCACGAAGTACTCGGCGACGCCCGTGCGGTCATTGTCCACCGACAGCTGGTACGGGTCGGAGGCGTCGCCCAGCCTGCCCCCGGTGACGCGCGTCAGCGGGTCGGCGCCGTCGCGCAGCCGCAGCCTGAGCCGCCCCGACTTACGGCCCGGCTCGAAGGTGATGGCCGCCAACGCCCCTAGCGGCACGGCGACTTCGCCGAGCGACCTGCGGAGCAGACCCACCCGCTTGTCGTTGCCGGGCACTATGCGCACCGTGTCGCCGTCGAAGGTCCAGGTGCCGTCCGTCTGGATGATTTCCGCCATGGGGCGATTCTTCCATCGGGGCGCCGAAGAGGGTCCCGGCCGCGAAGAAGGCCCCGAAGAAGTGGTCTACACCTTGACCGCGGCCGGGAGCCGGGGTCCGATGGAACGGTTCGGCCGCTCCGCAGCACAGTCGTGGATCCACAGTCGTGAACTCCGTCGAAGGGGCAAACCTGTGAGACAGCACGGAACACCCCCCACCTTCCCCACCTTCCCCGCCTTCCGCCGGCTCTCCGGAACGCTACTCGTCGCCGTCGCCCTGTTCTCCTGCGTGGCCGCCTCCGGGGCCGTCGCCGCTCCCGGGGCCACGGGCTCCGGAGCCGGACCCGGCCCGGCCGCCCGGCCGCTGGGCGACGTCGTCCCCGTACCCGCGTCGGTACGGCCGGGCGGGACGCCGTACACCCTCACCCCCTCGACCCGGATCCGGGTCGACGAGGACTCCCGCGAGGCACGGCGCGTCGGCACCTATCTGGCGGGGCTGCTGCGGCCCTCCACCGGCTACGACCTGCGGATCACCGACGACGACGGCCGGGGCCGGGCGCACGGCCGGGGCGACGACGGCATCCGGCTGCGGCTCTCACCCGGGGACCGCGCGCTCGGCGACGAGGGCTACCGGCTGGAGTCCGGCCGTGCCGGTGTCACCCTCACCGCCCGCGAGCCCGCCGGGCTCTTCCACGCCGTCCAGACACTGCGCCAGCTCCTCCCGGCCGCCGTGGAGCGCGACAGCAGGCAGCGCGGCCCCTGGAAGGTGGCGGGCGGCACCATCACCGACACGCCGCGCTACGCCTACCGGGCCGCGATGCTCGACGTCTCACGGCACTTCTTCACCGTCGACCAAGTCAAGCGCTACATCGACCAGTTGGCGCTCTACAAGATCAACACCCTGCATCTGCACCTCTCCGACGACCAGGGCTGGCGCATCGCGATCGACTCCTGGCCCCGGCTGGCGACGTACGGCGGCTCGACCCAGGTCGGCGGCGGGCCCGGCGGGTACTACACGAAGGCCCAGTACCGCGACCTGGTGCGGTACGCCACGTCCCGCCATCTGGAAGTCGTCCCCGAGATCGACATGCCCGGCCACACGAACGCGGCACTCGCCTCGTACGCCGAGCTGAACTGCGACGGCGTCGCACCGCCCCTCTACACCGGCACGGCCGTCGGCTTCAGCTCGCTGTGCGCGCCGAAGGAGATCACGTACGACTTCGTGGACGACGTGGTGCGTGAGCTGGCCGCGCTGACGCCGGGCAGATATCTGCACATCGGCGGCGACGAGGCGCACTCCACCAGCCACGCGGACTATGTGGAGTTCATGCGGCGCACCCAGGCGACCGTGGCCAAGTACGGCAAGACCGTGGTGGGTTGGCACCAGCTGACCGGCGCCGAGCAGGTGAAGGGCGCCGTCGCGCAGTACTGGGGATACGACGCCACCGGCGCCGCCGAGCGCGCGCAGGTGGCCGAGGCGACGAAGGCGGGGACGAGGCTGATCCTGTCGCCGGCCGACCGGACGTATCTCGACATGAAGTACGACCGGAACACCGACCTGGGCCAGAGCTGGGCCGGTCTGGTGGAGGTGGACCGCTCCTACGACTGGGACCCGGCGGCCTATCTCGCGGGCGCCGGGGTCGACCCCGGCGCGGTGCTGGGCGTGGAGGCGCCGCTCTGGTCGGAGACGCTGTCGACCAGCGACCACATCGAGAGGATGGCATTCCCGAGGCTGCCGGGGGTCGCGGAGATCGGCTGGTCCCCGCAGTCGGCGCGGGACTGGGACACGTACAAGGTGCGTCTGGCGGCGCAGGGGCCGCGGCTGACGGCGCTGGGGATCGACTACTACCGCTCGCCGGTGGTGCCGTGGCCGGCGGAGTAGCGCGACGCCGTCGGCTTCGTCGATGAGGAGGCGGGCGCCCGTGAAGGACCGTGCATGAGCACGGGCGCCCGCCCGCCGGGTCCGGGAGGCCGACCAGGTGTCGGTGAGTCCCGGTAGGGTGCCGCGCATGTCTGTGAACGTTCACCTCACGCTGCGCGTCGACAATCTCGAATCCCTCACCGAGGCGGAGTTGGTGAAGACGGCGCTCGCGGAGGTGCTGCGGGCGCACGGGCTCGACGGGCAGGTGAATCTCCGGAAGTTCCGTGAGCCGATATCGGTGAAGGTGACAACGGGGAAGTGGCCGGTCAGCGTTCGGGGATTCGGCACATGGAGCGACGCGTTCGAGAAGGACGCGAAGGCGGCGGTCGCCGGCGCGGCGCCGGCCGCCGCGATGGATCTGGAGTGGGGCCACCCGGACGACGACTAGGGCCTGTCGTTTGGATCAGGCCGGATGAGTGCGCGGTGCCGGGGCACGCGAGCCCGGCAAGATCTAAAAGACAGGCCCTAGGCGCTGTCGGCGGATCCGGCCCGGCGGTCGTGGCGTGCGGGGTGGGTCCGTGGAGGTGGGGTTGAGTACCTGTACTCACGCCGCCCCGCCGCGCTTCCGGCGACCATGGGAGCCGGCAACCACCGTCCCGTACCGCCGCTTTCGGAGGCATCACATGCTCAGCCGCACGGCCGCCGCCCTGGTGCCCCTCTTCGGGCGACTCACGGTCACGCTGGACGGGGACGCCGAGTTGGCGCCCGGGAGCATCGTCGCCGCCAATCACACCTCGCTCAGCGACCCGGCGATCGTGCTCGCCGCGCTGCGCCGGGTGGGTGTCGAGCCGGTCGTGATGGCGGCGGCCGGGCTGTGGCGCGTACCGCTGCTCGGGCGGGCGCTCACGCGTGGCGGGCACGTGCCCGTCCACCGGGCCGACCCCCGGGCCGCCCGCTGCCTCGAAGACGCCGCCGCCGCGCTGGCCCGTGGGCGGCTCGTGCTGATCTACGGCGAGGGCGGCATACCGGACTTCGAGAGCGCCACCGAGACGCCTCCCCACCGGTTCCGCAGCGGCCTCGCCCGGCTCGCCGCCGCCACCGGCGCCCCCGTCGTCCCGCTCGGACAGGCCGGGGCGCGGCGGCTCATGTCGGGCGGTGGCCCCAGGCAGTTCGCGAACCTGGCGAGCGCGCCGCTGCGCCGCCCCGGCCTGCGGGTGCACATCGGCACCCCGGTGCGGCTGACGGGCGACCTGCCGACCGCCACGGCCCAGGCCCGGCGGGCGGTCACGGCGGCGTGGCTGACGGCGACCGGCCGGGCCGATGAGCCCTCAGGGGGTGTCCTGCCGGCCCTGCGTGAGCGGCAGGACGCCTAGTTATGACTCCTTCGCCGCCTCGTCCCGCAACTGCTCCTCGCTCAGCCCCCGCCGCCAGTAGCCCACGAACGTGACGTGCCGGCGGTCCAGGCCCCGCTCGCGTACGAGATGGCGGCGCAGCTCCTTCACCGCGCCCGCCTCGCCCGCCAGCCACGCGTACGGCGCTGTGCCGGGCAGCTCGGCCTCGCGGACCGACTCCAGGGCCGACGGGGCGTTCTCGTCGCGCGCCAGCCAGTGGACGGTGGCGTCGGCCGCCGTCGGCAGGTCCATGCGGTCGGCCGCGTACGGCACGTCCAGCCACACCCGCGCCGTCGTTCCGGCGGGCAGCCACTCCAGGATGGCGGCTGCCGCGGGCAGGGACGTCTCGTCGGCCCAGATCAGTACGGAGTCGGTGCCGGCCGGGGGCCGGAAGCGTACCGCCGCGTTGTCGGCGACGGCCGGCCCGAGGACGAGCACGCGGTCGCCTGGCGCCGCCCCGCCCGCCCAGCGGCAGGCCGGTCCGCCGTCGGGGTGCAGGGCGAAGTCGATGTCCAACTCGTCCGGTTCGTGGCGCTGTTCGCGTACCGTGTACGAGCGCATCACGGCCCGCACGCCGTCGGGCAGCGCCCGCCAGGCCGCCCACCAGCCGTCGCCCTCATCGACGGGGACCACGGGCGCCGGCTGCCCCGGCAGGGGCAGGAAGAGCGACAGGCTCTGGTCGCGCCCGCCGGCGGCGAAGCCGGTGTGGCCCTGACCGGACCGACCGTCGCCCCCGAACGTGACGCGGACGAGCGACGGCCCGAGGCGCCGTGTCCGCAGGACCTCGAGCGCGAAGAAACGGAACGGCGCGGTCGGCACGGGTCAGGCGACCTTCCTGGCCTTCTCGATGGCCGCCGCGAGATCGTCCAGGATCGGCGCACACTTGTCGTACGAGTAGATGGGCTCCGTGACGCGGGGGACGACCTGGCCGGCCTTGACGGCGGGCAGCCGCGCCCAGGTCGGCTTCGAGGTGAGGGCGTCCGGCTGGAGGGCGGAGGAGCGGTTGTCCATCATGATGATGTCGGCCGGGTACTTGTCGATGTTCTCCCAGCTCAACTCCTCGAAGAAGCCCTGGGAGTTCACCTTCGGCTCCACGAACTTCACGCCCAGTTCCTGGAAGTAGAGGGTGTCGGCGGACATCTTGGCGAGCGAGACGTAGAACAGGTCCTGGCTGGCAGACCCGACCAGCACCCGGATCTCCGGCTTGGACTTCGCGGCCGCCCGCAGCCGGCCAGCCGCCTTCTCGAACCTGGCCTTGGCGTCGGTGACCTTCGCGGACTTCAGGTCCGCGCCCAGGGACCCGGCGAGGTCCGCGTGCCGCTGGACCGCCTTGGGGACGGTGGTCTCCGCCGCCCAGAGCGCCACGCTGGGGGCCAGCTTGAGGATCTTGTCCTTGGACTGCTCGGGGACGTACCAGAGTTCGCCCTCGACCCACTGCGCGGTGACGAGCAGGTCCGGCGCGAGTGCCGCGTACTTCTCGACGTTGAACTCGCCCCAGACGTTGCCGAGTATCTCGACCTTCGTCACGTCGAGGTCGCCCGCCTGGATGTCCGGCTTGCCGTCCTTGGTGGTGGTCGGCCCGAAGACGCCCTTGACCTCGATCCCGTAGTCGTGGAGCGCGGCGGCGGTGCCGGTGAAGGCGACGATGCTCTTCGGGACGCTGTCGGCCTTCGCCGTCTCGCCGCGGTCGTCCTCGAAGGACCAGGGTCCCGCCTTCGCGTCGCCGCCCGCGCCCGCGTCCTTTGCGCCGTCGTCGCCGCTCCCGCAGGCGGCGAGCGCGACTCCGAGACCGACGGCGCCGCCGGCGGCGAGGACGCCGCGACGGCTGAGGGGCGAGCTGAGGGCGTTGGGCATGTCGTTGTCCGCTTTCGTGCGCGCAGGAGACCGGCCGATGAGCCGGTGGAGGTAGGTTAGCCTAACCTTGCTTACTGTCGCGTGCGGGGGCGAGTGTCAGTGGCCCGAGGCAGAGTGGGGGTGTCGTCACCACTCACCCACAGGAGTCAGCGATGTCCGTTCACCGCGTCGTGCCCAACGCCCAAGTGCGGCCCGAAGAGCTGGAGCAGAGCCGCGAGTTCTACGGACTGCTGGGTCTGGAGCAGGTCATGAACCAGGGCTGGATCATGACGCTCGCCTCGCCCTCCGTCCCCACCGCGCAGGTCAGCTTTCTGACCGAGGACGCGACCGCGCCCGTCGTCCCCGACCTGAGCATCGAGGTGGCGGATGTGGACGCGGTGCACGAGGCCGTGCTGGCGAGCGGCGCGGAGATCGTGCACACCCTGCGGGACGAGGCGTGGGGCGTCCGCCGCTTCTTCGCCCGCGACCCCGGCGGCCGGGTCGTCAACGTGCTGGGTCACCGCTGACGACCTGCCGGGCCTGGTACGTCCCTGTCCACGCGGGCTTTTCCACGCGGGCTGCCGTGGGGCGGTCAGTGGTGGTCGCCCTGCCGGCCGAGGGTGGTCTCGGGGCCCGCGCCGGGGCGGGTCCACTGCGGCGCGGGGCGGCCGGTCGGGCCCCAGGTGGCGTTCCCGTCCACGTCCGTGCGCCAGTACCAGCACGCGTGCCGGCCCTCCGGCCGGCCCTCGGGGTTGTCCTCCCACGCCTCGCCGCGGCCGTACGGAGTCGAGTCGAGCAGCCCGAACGAGCCGCTGAACCGCTCGTTGCCGCGGCCCGTCGTGGAGTAGGTGAGGAACGTGCGGTCGCCGTCGCGCAGATAGGAGGTGAGATACCCCATGTCACCGCCGACCGGCTCCGCCACGCCGCGTACCGAGTACCAGGGCTGGGTGTAGCCCATGAACTCGACGAAGGGGGCCACCTCGTCCCACCGGCCCGTGGTCACGATGGCCAGGGACACGCCACGGGCGTTGAGGTAGACGGCGTCCCTCAGGTGCCAGGCGCTGACGGTGCAGCCCTCGCACTGCCCCTGGTGCGGGGCGCCGTCCCACCACATGTGCTTGTAGACCAGCAGCTCGTCGCGGCCCTGGAACAGATCCAGGAACGGGACCGGTCCCTCGGGCCCGACCACCTCGACCGTCCCGTCGAACTCCACCATCGGCAGGCGCCGGCGGGCCGCGGCGATGGCGTCGCCCTCGTGGGTGTGGGCCTTCTCCCGGACGAGCAGTTCGTCACGGGCGGTCTGCCAGGTGGCCAGGTCGGTGATGGGCGGGGTCGTCATCGTGTGCTCCGTGGGGTCTCGTGCCGGGGCCCGTCGTACGTCGTCGTACGACGGTCACCCTTACGGTCACCAACACAGACTCCGGACCCGGCCGGAACTCATCGCGGCTCGGGCCCCGGCGCGCCGATTTCACCCATGAGGCGGCGTACGACGACCCCGACACCCGTACGGCGACACCCGCGCGACGGAACCCCGCGCGTCAGAGACCCAGCTCCCTCGCGATCAGCATCCGCTGGACCTCGCTCGTGCCCTCGCCGATCTCCAGGATCTTGGAGTCGCGCCACATCCGGGCCACCGGATACTCGTTCATGAAGCCGTAGCCGCCGTGGATCTGGGTGGCCTCGCGGGCGTTGTCCACCGCGACCGTGGAGGAGTACAGCTTCGCCAGCGCCGCCTCCTTCTTGAACGGCTCACCGTGCACCAGACGGGACGCCGCGTCGCGCCAGCCCAGGCGCGCCGTGTGGGCCCGCATCTCCATGTCGGCGATCTTGAACTGGATGGCCTGGTTCGCGCCGATCGGCCGGCCGAAGGCGTGGCGCTCCTTGGCGTACTTCACCGACTCGTCCACACAGCCCTGCGCGAGACCCGTCGCCAGCGCGGAGATCGCGATACGGCCCTCGTCCAGGATGCGCAGGAACTGGGCGTACCCCCGGCCCTCCGTACCGACCAGGTTCGCCAGCGGCACGCGGACGTCGGAGAAGGACAGCTCGCGGGTGTCCGACGCGTTCCAGCCGACCTTCGAGTACGGGGCCGCGACCGTGAAGCCGGGGGTGCCGGACGGGACGAGGATCGAGGAGATCTCCGGGCGCCCGTCCTCCTTGCGGCCGGTGACCGCCGTGACCGTGACCAGGCCGGTGATGTCCGTGCCCGAGTTGGTGATGAAGCACTTCGAGCCGTTGACGACCCACTCGTCGCCGTCCCGTACGGCCGTCGTGCGCGTACCGCCCGCGTCCGAACCGGCGTCCGGCTCGGTCAGGCCGAAGGCGCCCAGGATCTCGCCCGAGCACAGGCGCGGCAGCCACTCACGCTTCTGCTCCTCCGTGCCGAAGAGATACAGCGGCATCGCGCCGAGCGAGACCCCGGCCTCCAGGGTGATGGCCACGGACGAGTCGACGCGCGCCAGCTCCTCCAGGGCGATGCCGAGCGCCAGGTAGTCACCGCCCATGCCGCCGTACTCCTCCGGGAAGGGCAGGCCGAACAGGCCCATCCGGCCCATCTCGCGCACGATCTCGTACGGGAACTCGTGCCGCTCGTAGAAGTCGCCGATCTTGGGTGCGACGACGTCCTGCGCGAACGCCTCGACGGTACGGCGCAGTTCGTCGTGCTCCGCGGACAGCCGGTGGTCCAGGGACATGGCTAGGGCTCCTTGTGGGAGAGGGCGCTGACGGTACGTGAGGGGCTGGGTCGCCCCAACTGTTCGGCCATCCACACGCTGGTGGCGGTCAGAAGGCCGAGATCGACCCCGGTGTCGATACCGAGGCCTTGCAACATCCACAGGAGGTCTTCGGTGGCGAGATTCCCCGTGGCGCTCTTCGCGAACGGACAGCCGCCCAGACCGCCTGCGGACGCGTCGACGGTCGTCACTCCGAGCTGGAGCGCCGCGAGGGTGTTGGCGAGCGCCTGGCCGTACGTGTCGTGGAAGTGCACGCCGACCTTCGAGACGTGCACGCCTTCCTCGATGAGGGTGGCGAGCAGGCTCTGCACATGGCCGGGGGTCGCCACGCCGATCGTGTCGCCGAGGCTCACCTCGTCGCAGCCCATGTCGACCAGTCTCCGTACGATCCGGGCGACCTGGTCGACGGGGACGGGTCCCTCCCACGGGTCGCCGAAGCACATCGACAGATAGCCGCGGACATGGAGCCGCTCCGCGCGGGCGCGCTCGACGACCGGTTCGAACATGGCCAACGACTCGTCCAGCGACCGGTTGAGATTGGCCTTGGCGAAGGACTCGGTCGCGCTGGCGAAGACGGCCACCTGACGGACGCCGAGGGCCAGCGCCCGGTCGAGACCGCGGTCGTTCGGTACAAGGACGGGCAGCCGTACGCTCTCCAGGTCGCGCACCATCGGGAACAGCCGCTCGGCGTCGGCCAGTTGGGGCACCCACTTGGGGTGGACGAAGCTGGTCGCCTCGATGGTGGTGAGCCCGGCGGCGGCGAGGCGGTGGATGAACTCCGCCTTGATCTCGGTCGGGACGATCGTCGCCTCGTTCTGGAGGCCGTCGCGCGCGCCCACCTCGTGGATCCGGATCCGGGTCGGCAGACCCTCGTCCATGACGGTCATCGGGAGCGTCATCTCTCCTCCTCGGAAGACGCGGGAGCCTCGACGGAGGCGGCCGGGGCGACGACGGCCAGCACCTGGTCCATGGCGACGGTGGAGCCCGGTGTGACGTCCAGCTCCGTGACGGTGCCGTCGTGCGGGGCGGAGACCACGTGCTCCATCTTCATCGCCTCGACCACCAACAGGCCCTGGCCCGCGACCACTTCGTCCCCGACCGCCACCTTGACCACCGTGACCGTGCCGGGCATCGGGGCCGTGAGCGCGTCCAGGCCGCCCGCGCCGGCGGCGCCGAGCAGCGCCGCCTCGACCGGATCGTGGTCCTGTACGTGCCAGCTGTCGCCGTCCCTGCCGAGCCAGTCGTCCGCGCGGTGGAAGGTGTGCGTCACCCCGTCGACGGTGACGGTCACCCGGCCGGGCTCCACATGCGCCGACGGGCCGGCGGTGAGCAGTCGGTGAGTGACGGGTTCATGTCCCGTTACTCGCAGATGGTGGGTGACGGGGACGGGCGCGGCGCCCATCCGCCAGCCGCTCGGTACGGAGAACGGGTCGGTCCAGCCGGTGGCCGGGGCGGGAGCGGGGGCCAGGGCCGACTCCCGTACCGCCGCCGCCGCTTCGTACACCTCCGGCGGCACCTCCGCCGGCACCAGCGACTGCGCGTCCCTCTCCACCAGGCCCGTGTCCAGATCGCCCGCCACCACGGCCGGGTGGGCGAGCAGCCTCCGTAGGAAGCCGGCGTTCGTCGGGACGCCCAGCGTCACCGTCTCCGCCAGAGCCGCCCGCAGCCGGCGCAGCGCCGTCGCGCGGTCCGGGCCGTGCACGATCACCTTCGACAGCATCGGGTCGTACAGGCTGCCGACCTCGGTGCCCTCACTCAGGCCCGAGTCCGTACGGACACCGTCGCCCGCCGGCTCGCGCAGCGACAGCACCCGGCCGCCCGAGGGCAGGAAGCCGCGCGCGGGGTCCTCCGCGCAGATCCGGGCCTCGATCGCGTGCCCGGTGAGGGTGATGTCGTCCTGGGTGAACGTCAGCCGCTCACCGGCGGCGACGCGCAGCTGCCACTCGACCAGATCCAGGCCGGTGACCAGCTCGGTGACGGGATGCTCCACCTGGAGGCGGGTGTTCATCTCCATGAAGAAGTACGACTCCGGGTCGTCGCCCGGGACGATGAACTCGACCGTCCCCGCGCCCTCGTAGCCGCAGGAGCGCGCCGCCTGCACGGCGGCCTCACCCATCGCCGCGCGCGTCTTGTCGTCCAGCAGGACGGACGGCGCCTCCTCGATGATCTTCTGGTGGCGGCGCTGCAACGAGCACTCGCGCTCGCCGAGATGGACCACATTGCCGTGCCCGTCGGCCAGCACCTGGATCTCGATGTGGCGCGGCCGGTCGATCCACCGCTCCACGAGAAGCGTGTCGTCGCCGAAGGACGCGCGGGCCTCGCGCCGGGCCGCCGCGATCTCGTCGCGCAGGGCCGACTCCAGGCGGGTGAGCCGCATGCCCTTGCCGCCGCCGCCCGCCGACGGCTTCAGCAGCACCGGCATGCCGATCTCCCGTGCCGCGTCGGCCAGTTGGTCGTCGGTCAGTCCGCTGCCCGAGGAGCCCGGCACCACCGGCACACCGGCCGTCGCCACGGTCTCCTTGGCGCGGATCTTGTCTCCCATCAGTGAGATGGCGGACGCGCTGGGCCCGATGAAGACCAGCCCGGCGTCGGCGCACGCCCGCGCGAACGCCGCGTTCTCCGCGAGGAAGCCGTAGCCCGGGTGGACCGCCTGCGCGCCCGTACGCGCCGCCGCCTCCAGCAGCCGCTCACCGACCAGATAGCTCTCGGAGGCGGACGCGGGGCCGATCCGGACGGCGGTGTCCGCCTCCCGTACATGCCGGGCGTCCGCGTCGGCGTCGCTGAAGACCGCGACCGAACGGATGCCGAGCGCGCGCAGCGTACGGATGACGCGGACCGCGATCTCGCCGCGGTTCGCGACGAGGACGGTGTCGAACATGCTGTTCCTGTGCAGGGTGGTCATCTGTCACTCACATCCGGAAGACGCCGAAGCCGGGGGCGGTGCTGTCCTTCTGGGGAAGCGGTGCGTTCGCGCAGGCCGTCAGCGCCAGACCGACCACCTGACGGGTCTCCAGCGGATCGATCACGCCGTCGTCCCAGAGCCGCGCCGTCGCGTAGTAGGCGTTGCCCTGCGACTCGTACTGCGCGCGCACCGGGTCCTTGAACGCCTCTTCCTCCTCGGCCGGCCACTGCTCGCCGCGCCCCTCGATCTGGTCACGCTTGACCGTCGCCAGGACCGAGGCGGCCTGCTCGCCGCCCATCACCGAGATCTTGGCGTTGGGCCACATCCACAGGAAGCGGGGGGAGTAGGCCCGGCCGCACATCGAGTAGTTCCCCGCGCCGTACGAACCGCCGACCACGACGGTGAGCTTCGGCACGCGCGCGCACGCCACGGCCGTCACCATCTTCGCGCCGTGCTTGGCGATCCCGCCCGCCTCGTACGCCTTGCCGACCATGAACCCCGAGATGTTCTGGAGGAAGAGCAGCGGGATGCCGCGCTGGTCGCACAGCTCGATGAAGTGCGCGCCCTTCTGGGCGGATTCGGAGAACAGGATGCCGTTGTTGGCGACGATCCCCACCGGGTGGCCGTGGATCCGCGCGAAGCCGGTGACCAGCGTCGTACCGAACTCGGACTTGAACTCCGCGAACCGCGAGCCGTCCACGAGCCGCGCGATGACCTCCCGCACGTCGTACGGCGTGCGCGAGTCGACCGGCACCGCCCCGTACAGCCCCATGGGGTCGACCTTCGGCTCCTCCGCCGGCTCGACCCGCCAGGGCAGCGGGCCGCGCTCGGGGAGCGTCGAGACGATCGTGCGGACGATCCGCAGCGCGTGCGCGTCGTCCTCGGCGAGATGGTCGGTGACCCCCGACGTACGGGAATGGACCTCGCCGCCGCCCAGCTCCTCGGCGGTGACGACCTCGCCGGTCGCCGCCTTCACCAGCGGCGGGCCGCCCAGGAAGATCGTGCCCTGCCCGCGGACGATCACCGCCTCGTCGCTCATCGCGGGCACGTACGCGCCGCCCGCCGTGCAGGAGCCGAGGACGGCCGCGATCTGCGGGATGCCGGCGCCGGACATCCGCGCCTGGTTGTAGAAGATCCGGCCGAAGTGGTCACGGTCGGGGAAGACCTCGTCCTGCATCGGCAGGAAGGCGCCGCCCGAGTCCACGAGATAGACGCACGGCAGTCTGTTCTCCAGCGCGACCTCCTGGGCGCGCAGATGCTTCTTCACCGTCATCGGGTAGTACGTCCCGCCCTTGACCGTGGCGTCATTGGCGACCACGACCACCTCACGGCCGCCGACCCGGCCGATCCCGGCGATCACGCCGGCGGCCGGCGCCTGCCCGCCGTACATGTCCTCGGCCGCCAGCGGGGCGAGCTCGAGGAAGGGCGAGCCCGGGTCCAGCAGGGTGTCCACCCGGTCGCGGGGCAGCAGCTTGCCGCGCGCCACATGGCGGGCACGGGACTTCTCGCCGCCGCCGAGCCGGGCGGCGGCGAGCCGGGCGCGCAGCGCGTCGGAGAGCTCCTGATGCCCCGCCTCGTTGGCGCGCCAGGCCTCCGACGCCGGGTCCGCGGCGCTCGCCAGCACGGGTGCCTGCTGCATCGGTCGAGCTCCCTCGCTCGGTTAATAAGCGTTAACGTAGCGCTCCCAGGTTAACGACCGCTAACCGTCCTGTCTAGAATGGATTTCCATGAGCACCAGGACCGCGGCACCGACGCGCCGCGAGCAGATCCTCAACGAGGCCGCCAGGCTCTTCGCCGAGCGCGGTTTCCACGGGGTGGGCGTCGATGAGATAGGGGCGGCCGTCGGCATCAGCGGGCCGGGCCTGTACCGCCATTTCGCGGGCAAGGACGCCATGCTCGCCGAACTGCTCGTCGGCATCAGCGGCCGGCTGCTGGACGGCGGCAGGGAGCGCGTGGCGGCCTCGACCGGCGACCCGGCGGCCGTGCTCGCCTCGCTGATCGACGGCCATATCGACTTCGCCCTGGACGACCGCCCGCTGATCACGCTGCACGACCGCGAACTGGACCGCCTCAGGGACAGCGACCGCAAGCTCGTACGGCAGCTTCAGCGGCAGTACGTGGAGCTGTGGGTCGCCGTCGTACGGGAGATCCACCAAGACCTGCCCGAGCCGGTCGCGCGCGGCGCCGTGCACGCCGTCTTCGGCCTGCTGAACTCCACGCCCCACCTGAGCCCCACCGGGCGCGGCACCCCCCGGCGCGCCGTGGCGGAAACGCTCCTGCGGCGCCTCGCGCACGGCGCGTTCGCCGCCCTCGGCGACCCGGACTCCGATCCCGACCCCGGCTCGGGCCACCGGGCTGTCAGGCCCTGAGACCGGCCAGCTCCCTGGCCAGCGTGTCCACCGGCTGGAAGGTCGCGCCGAGCAGTGCCACATGCTTCCAGTGCAGCGTCCCGTCCGGTGCGATCAGGAAGACCGCGCGGCGCAGCCCGATCCCGGGCGCGGCGATCCCGAACGCCCGGGCCACCGTCCGGTCGGTGTCGGCGAGCAGCGGGATCCGCAGGCCGTACTTGCGGGCGAACGCCTCGTGGCTGTCGACGTCCTGCGGGCTGATGCCCCACACCTCGGCGCCCAGCTCGGTGAAGGTCTCCAGGCCGCTGGAGTACGAGCACAGCTGCTTGGTGCAGACGCTGGTGTCGTCACCGGGGTAGAAGGCCAGGACCAGCGGGTGGCCCCGCCGCTCGTCGAGGCGGTACTCCCTCCGTACGAAGGTGTCGTCCCCGTCGGTCACCTTTTCGAGCACCCCGCCGGGCAGGGTGAAGTTCGTGACGGGACGGCCGGGACCGGGTGCTGCTGCCACAAGGGGCTCCTTCGTCGGTCTGTGCGCGCGTGTTCGCGTGTTCGCGTCTTCTTCGGTACGGAGGCCGGCGCGGATTGCGCCGCCGGGTCCGGTCCTGGTCCGGTCCGGGTCCAGCCTCCGGGACGATCGTCGGGACGAGCGGCACCGCGCGTACATCTGACGGCACAATGGGCTCATGCCGATACCCAGCCGCGAAGCTCTCGTCGACCACCTCGTCCGCACGCGCATCGCCGGAAACGTGGCCACACCCAGGGACAACAACCTCTCCCACTATCGCAAGCTCGCCAACGGCGACCGCCACTTCTGGCTGGGCCTGGAGCTCGGGGACCGCTGGACCGACGAGCAGGACGTGCTCGCCGTGATGGCCGAGCGGTGCGGGGTCAACGACGATCCGGAACACCGGCACGGCCAGGACACCATCGACCCGGAGCTGACCGTCGACGCCCTGGGGCGGATGGCGGCGCGGCTGCGCAAGGCGGCGGCGGGCCGCGAGAGCGTGCTGTTCGCCACCGGCCACCCCGGCGGCCTGCTCGACGTGCACCGGCAGACCGCGGACGCGCTGCGGCTGGCGGGCTGCGAGATCATCCGGATCCCCGGCGGCCTCACGGCCGACGAGGGCATGGTCTTCCAGTTCGCGGGCGTCGCGATGCTGGAGCGCGGGGCGACGCTCTGGCACACCCACTCGCCCGAGCCGATGCGGGCCATCCTGGACGGCCTGGAGCGCGACGGAAGACCGCAGCCGGACCTGGTGCTCGCCGACCACGGCTGGGCGGGCTGCGCGGGCCAGCGGGGGCTCGACTCCATCGGGTACGCGGACTGCAACGACCCGGCCCTGTTCATCGGCGAGGCCGAGGGCACGCTCCAGGTGACGGTCCCGCTGGACGACCATGTGACGGACCCGCGTTTCTACGACCCGATGACGGAGTACCTGCTGCACGAGGCCGGCCTCACGAACACCGTCTGAGCACGGAACACCGTCTGAGCGCGAACACCGCCTGAGTACGAACGAGCGGCACCACGGCACCACAGCGGGCCCGGCGCTGAGGACATGAACAGCGGCCGGGCTCAGTCGCGCCCCGGCCCGGGGCCGCTGCCCCGGCCTCGTGGCACGCGCATGACGCCCTCCTGGATCACCGAGATCGCCAGATCCCCGTCCCGCGTGTAGATCCGCGCCTGGCCGAGCCCGCGCCCGCCGGACGCGGACGGCGACGTCTGGTCGTACAGCAGCCACTCGTCCGCCCGGAACGGGCGGTGGAACCACATGGCGTGGTCCAGACTCGCCCCGACGATGTCACCGCTCGCCCAGCCGCCTCTGCCGTGCGCGAGCAGCACCGAGTCGAGCAGCGTCATGTCGGAGACGTACGTCGCCAGGCAGACGTGCAGCAGCGGGTCGTCGGCGAGCTTGCCGGCCGTACGGAACCACACCTGCGAGCGCGGCTCACGCACCTGCCCGGCCGTGGCGTACGGCGGGGCGTCCACGTACCGCAGGTCCACCGCGGCGCGCGTCTCAAGGAGCCGGTCGACCACGGACGGGTCGACGAACCGGTCCGTGTGCCGGGGCAGCAGCTCGGCCGCGGTGGGCAGCGACTCCGGATCCGGCGCGGGCGGCATCGCGGCCTGGTGCTCCAGGCCGTCCTCGTACGTCTGGAAGGACGCGGACAGGTGGAAGATCGGCTGGCCGTGCTGGACGGCCACGACCCGGCGGGTGGTGAAGGACCGGCCGTCGCGGATGCGGTCGACGGTGTAGACGATCGGCGCGCCCGGATCGCCCGCGCGCAGAAAGTACGCGTGCAGGGAGTGGGCGGAGCGGTCGGCGGGGACGGTACGGCCGGCGGCCACCAACGCCTGCGCGGCGACCTGGCCGCCGTAGACGCGCGGGACGGCCGTCGGGCGGCTGAGACCGCGGAAGATGTCCTCCTCGATCCGCTCCAGGTCGAGCAGATCGAGAAGGGACTCCAGTGCGTCCATGGCGGCGTGCCGGTCCCGCGTCCTTACAGACCCATGGACTTGGCGATGATCATCTTCATGACCTCGCTGGTGCCGCCGTAGATGCGGTTGACGCGGTTGTCGGCGTACAGGCGGGCGATCGGGTACTCGTTCATGTAGCCGTAGCCGCCGTGCAGCTGAAGGCACTTGTCGATCACGCGGTGCGCGACCTCCGTACAGAAGAGCTTCGCCGACGCGGCCTCGGCGGCCGACAGCTCGCCCGCGTCGTGGGCTTCGAGGGCGCGGTCGCAGACGGCCTCGGCGGCGTCGACCTCGGCCTTGCAGGCGGCCAGTTCGAACTTGGTGTTCTGGAAGGAGGCGACGGTCTTGCCGAAGACGGTGCGTTCCTGGACGTAGTTCTGGGCGAACCGGATGGCGGCCGACGCCTGCGCGTAGGCGCCGACGGCGATCCCCAGGCGCTCCTGCGGCAGATTCTGGCCCAGGTAGGAGAAGCCCTTGTTCTCCTCGCCGAGCAGGTCGCCGACGGGCACCTTGACGTCGCTGAAGGACAGCTCGGCGGTGTCCGACGACTTCAGCCCCAGCTTGTCGAGCTTGCGGCCGACCGCGTACCCCTCGGACTTGGTGTCCACGACGAAGAGCGAGATGCCGTGCCTGCGGTCCTCCGGGCTCGGCGGGGCGGTGCGGGCGCAGACGATGACGCGGTCGGCGTGCACACCGCCGGTGATGAACGTCTTGGCGCCGTTGAGGACGTAGTGCGAACCGTCGGCGGAGAGCTTCGCCGTGGTCTTCATCCCCGCGAGGTCGGACCCGGTGCCGGGCTCGGTCATGGCGATGGCGTACATGCTCTCGCCGGTCACGAAGCCGGGCAGCCAGCGCTTCTTCTGCTCGTCGGTGGCGTACGCCTTCACATACGGCAGACAGAGCGCCACGTGCACGCCGGACCCTCCGAAGGAGACACCCGCGCGGGCGCACTCCTCGGAGACGATCGCCTGGAACTTGAAGGACTCCTCGCCCGCGCCGCCGAACTCCTCCGGCACCTCGATACCGAAGATGCCCAGCTCGCCGAGCTTGTAGTAGAACTCGCGGGGCACCAGGCCCTCGGCGTACCACTCGTCGTAGACGGGAACGACCTCGGCCTCGATGAAGGCGCGGAGGGTCTCCCGGAACGCCTCGTGGTCCTCGTTGTACACGCTACGGCGCACGGAAGCCCTCTCCTTCGGTCTGGGTCGCAATGTCTAAGCGCTTGCTCAGTCCAAGTTACCGGGGGGTTCGCAAGGGTGTCCAGAGAGCTGTGGTGTCAGCGGCGTCACAGCCTTCTTGGGATGACGCGATCCCCGGCGGGGCAACAAGCCCATGGGGCAAGGTGATTGCCACGGAAGCCGACAGAGGGCGGGGCAAGGATGAGGGTGCGGATCTCCGTCGAGGATGACGCGCTGTCCGTCGCCGATCTGCGGTCCTGGCTGGGACAGGACCCGGGCACGCGCCGCATCCCGGTGACGGTGGAATCGTCCGCGAGGGGCGAGATGAGCGCGTTCGACGTGCTCGAAGTGGCGCTCGGCAACGGCATCGCGGCGGCGAACCTGGCGGTGGCCGTCGCCGCGTGGCGTACGGCGCGGGGAGCCGCACTCGGCGGTCGTACGGTCCGCCTGGAGCACGGGGGTACGACCGTGTCCGTCACGAACGAGTCCGCCGAGGAGATCGACCGGATTCTGCGCGCCCTGCGAGAGGGCGACAGCGAGGGCGGGGACCCGCGGGGGGACGCCGGGTGAGACCGGCGGATCCGGGTTCGTCCAGGGCCGTCCTGATCGGCGCGCACACCTTCCGGCACCTGCCACCCCTGGGACCTGTCGAAGCGAACGTGACCAGGCTCGGGCGGTTGCTGACGAGTGACGACGTCGGCGGCCTGGCCCCCGAGCACCGCCTGGAGCGGCTGCGAGCCGCCGACCCGGGCGACGAACGGCAGTTGTATCCGGCACTGCCGGACTCGGAGTCGACAGGGAAGTGGTACCGGACGCCGCGGTACGCCGACGTCCGCGACAGGCTTCGGCATCTCGAAGACTGCTGAGTCGGAGACCCCGCGGCGCCACCGTGCGGGCCGCTACGCTCCTGTGTCGTGGAGCAGACGCGTCTCGACACCGGTCGGATACGGGCGGCCAGGCGGCTGATCGATCCCGTCTTTCTCGACACTCCGCTCTACCGCTGCGAGGCGCTGGAGCCCGGGCTCGGGTGTGCCGTGAGTGTCAAGCTGGAGACGGCGAACCCCGTGCGCAGCTTCAAGGGGCGCGGGACCGAGGTGGTCGCGAGTCTGCTTGGTGGCGAGGGGGCGCGGGAGGTGGTCTGTGCCAGTGCGGGGAATCTTGGGCAGGCCCTCGCCTGGTCCGGTCGTGGCCGGGGGCTCGGCGTGCGGGTCGTGGCGTCGCGCTTCGCGACGCGGGCCAAGCTCGACCGGATCCGCGCGCTGGGCGCCACGCTGGAACTGGTGGACGGTGACCACGAGTTGGCGCGTGAGCGGGCCGCGGAGATCGCGCGGTACGACGGGATCCGGCTGGTCGAGGACAGTCTGGACATCGAGACCTGCGAAGGCGCGGCGACCATAGGTCTGGAACTGGCGGACGCCGCCCCGTCGTTCGACGCCGTCCTGATCGCTCTCGGCGGCGGGGCGCTGGCCACCGGGGTGGGGCATGTGCTGAAGGCCCTGGCGCCCGGTGTCGAGGTGATCTGCGTCCAGCCGCTGGGCGCACCGGCGATGACGCGTTCGTGGCGTCAACGGCGCGTCGTGACAACCGAGTCGGCCGACACCATCGCCGACGGTGTCGCCGGCCGATTCCCCATCCCGGCCGTCCTGGACGATCTCCTCCTGGTCGCCGACGACGCCGTCCTGGTCCAGGAGGCGTCGATCATCGCCGGTATGCGGATGCTCCACGACCACGCCGGCCTGATCGTCGAACCGTCGGCCGCGCTCGGCATCGCGGCCGTTCTCGAAGACCGCGACCGCTTCGCCGGCCGGCATGTGGCCACCGTCGTGTGCGGCGGCAACGTCGACATGGACGCCTACCGCCGCTGGATCGGCGCCGGGGGGAAGACATGACGGACGACGGCCGGAGCTGGGGCGCGACGCGCGCCTGGGTGGAGAAGCGGCTGCCCCCGGCGGAGCGCGTCGAAGACGTCGTGCGCCTGCGTGGGGGCTGGACGTCCGAGATGCGCCGGCTGGACATCCGCGGGCCGGGAGGACGGCGTTCGCTGGTGCTCCGGTCCTTCGTCAAGCCGTTCTACGTCCGGCACGCCGAAGGGCTGCTGACACGCGAGGCGAGCGTCCAGCGGCTGCTCGAAGCCACCGGTGTGCCCGCCGCCCGGCTCGTGGCCGTCGACGCCACGGCCGAGCACTGCGACCACCCCTCGTTGCTCATGACCCTGCTGCCGGGCACGGTCCGGCTGACCGACGAGGGATCGGACCGGCGAGCCGAGCTGCTGGCCCGTCAACTGGTGGGCATCCACCGCGTACGGGTGAGCGAGGAGACCCGGCCGCGGACCTACGAGGCATGGACCGCCCCCGAGCGGGTGACCGTGCCCCCGGCCACCGGGCGCCCCGAGCTGTGGCGGCGCGCCGTGGACGTCATCCGGCGCGATCCGCCCGGCTGCCGGCCCCGGTTCCTGCACCGCGACTTCCACCCCGGCAACGTCCTGTTCGACGGTGCGGGCGACGACCAGCGAGTCAGCGGCGTGGTCGACTGGGTGGAGACCTCCTGGGGACCGGCCGACCTGGACGTGGCGCACTGCTCGACCGCCCTGGCGCTGCTGCACGGCGTCCCTGCGGGCATGAGCTTCGCCGACCGCTACACCGAAGCGGGCGGCTCACTGGACGAGGACCGCGCCGCGCACCTGTACTGGCGCCTGCTGGACGCGCTGGCCTTCGCACCGGACGCCGAGAAAGTCGCCGTGCCCTGGCGGGAGTCGGGGCGCACCGACCTGACCCCGACCGTGCTGGCCGGCCGACTGGAGGCTTACGTCGAGGCGCTGCTGGACCGCTACGCGTGAGGCCGGCCCGCCTGCCGCAGCCACACCCCGTCGCGCATGACGACCCGCCCGCGCAGCTCCGGCTCGCCGCGCCACGCGCGTACCGTCCTCGGGACCACGCGTACGTACACGAAGGAACCCTCCTCCGCGCGCGGATCCCAACCGAACTTGCCGGCGAACGCGTCCGCCGCCTCCGCGGGCACCTCCCGGTCCGGGAAGCACCGTGCCTCCCCCTGGAGGAGCACCACGTCGAAGGTGTCCGGCAGCGACAGGCGCACGCGCGGCTCCTCGCGGACGTTTCGCACCGTCACCGACGTGGCGCCCGTGCACATCCACACCGCCTGCCCGTCCCACAGGAACCACAGCGGCACCTGGTGCGGACCGTGATCGGGGTGGGCCGTCGACACCCATACATCCCGCTCGGTGGTGAGCCGCGCCAGAGCGTCGCGTATCCGCTCCGCCGGCTCGCGGCCGACGGTTCCCGTGGTCTCCATGAGGACCGACCCTAGCCAGGCGTCGCGGATCGCGCCTGGGGCGCGGGACCTACTCCCAGCGACCGATGAGCCCAGGTCGCAGACGAGTTGACCGCCGAACAGGAGGAGGCGGGGTCGCCGCGCGGACGGGCGGAGCCGGGTGGCTAGAGTGGCGGGGGAGAGGCGGTGACCGATGGGGCGAACAGTGGCGCGTACGGCGGCGCCTGTGAGCCGTGGTCTGCTGGCTCTGCTCGTCGGGGTCGTCACCCTGCTGTGCGTCCTGGGACCCGCACGGGCCGGCGCCGTGGAAAGCCCGCCGGTCGCCGGCGGTCCGGCGTACGCCGTGAACGCTTCGGCCGATCTCGCGGACCAGCCGGGCGGTTCCGCCGCTCCCTGCGGGAAGAAGGCCGTCCTCGAGACCGGCCCCCAGCGCGCCGACAGCGGCCCGAGGGTCTCTCCGCTTCCCGCCTCGCACGTCGCCGACACCGGGCTGACGCGTCCCTTCGCCGAGGAGGGCCGCTGCCGGCCGTCGGGACCCGCCCCGCCCGCTCCGATACTCCCGCTGCACTCCGTTCTCAGGATCTAGACCGACGCGTCACGCGTCGGTCCAACACCCCCGAATCCTTGAAAACGGAGTAACTCCAGCATGTCCGCTTCCCCGCGCTCCGCGCGCCGGGCGGGTCTCGCGCTGCGCGAATGGCGGTCCGGCCAATGGGCCGTGGCGGCCGTCGGCGCGCTGCTGACGGCGCTCGCCGTCGGGGCGCCGACCGATGTGGTGCCCAACCCGCTGTTCTCCCGCTCGGTTCCCGTCCAGTGGTGGAACTACCCGGCCCTCGCCCTCACCGCCGTACTGGCCGGGATCGTCCTGAGCACCTTCGTAGGACGCCCCCTGTCCACGCGACAGCGCCCCGACGGCGGCCGGCTCGGCGCCGTCGGAGGGATCCTGTCCTTCCTCGCGGTGGGCTGCCCCGTCTGCAACAAGCTCGTCCTGCTGCTGCTCGGCACCTCCGGCGCCCTCACGTACTGGGCGCCCGTGCAGCCGTTGCTGGCGGTCGCCTCCGTCGTGCTGCTCGCGGAGGCCGCGCTGCGCCGGCTGAACGCACAGGGCGCCTGCCCGGTGCCCGCGTCGGTGCCGATCTCCCGCTGACCTTCAGGTCCTTCGGGTCCTTCGTTCTGTTCTTCTTTCTTCCTCCTCTTCAGGAGAGGTGCGTCTTGACCGTACGAACCCCTTCCTCCCGCCGCCCCGACCGCCGGCGGATCATCGCCGGCGCCGTCCTCGTCGCCGCCGCCGCGACGGCGGCCTTCGCCCTGACCCTGGGCGGCTCCGACGACGGCGACTCCCCGGCCCGGGGCCCCGCGGCGGCCGTCGAGACCGGTGCGCCGGCGCCCGCCGACGAGCGCCTGCTGGCCCTCGCCCGGCGCGACGCGTCGGACACGCTGGCCGTCGGCCGGGCCGACGCCCCGGTCGTCATGATCGAGTACAGCGACTTCCAGTGCCCCTTCTGCGGGCAGTTCGCCCGCGAGACCAAGCCGGAACTGATGCGCTCCTACGTGGACAAGGGAATCCTGCGCATCGAGTGGCGCAACTTCCCCCTCTTCGGCGAGGAGTCGGAGCAGGCCGCGCTGGCGGGCTGGGCGGCCGGCCGGCAGAAGAAGTTCTGGGAGTTCCACGATGTCGCCTACGCCGAGAAGCGCGAGCGCAACACCGGGGAGTTCAGCGAGGACCGGCTGGTCGCGATGGCCCGTACGGCGGGCGTGCCCGACATCGAGCGGTTCAAGACCGACCTGGCGTCCGAGAAGGCGCGCGGCGCGCTGGGCCGGGACCAGGAGGAGGGCTACGGCCTGGGGGTGACCAGCACCCCGGCGTTCCTCGTCAACGGCACACCGATCCTCGGCGCGCAGCCCGCCGAGACCTTCCACGAGGCCGTCAAGGCCGCCGCGAAGGCGGCGAAGACGGCGGACCCCCATGAGTGACGCCACGCTGGCGGTCGCCCTGCTGGGCGGGCTGCTGGCCCTGCTCAGCCCGTGCAGCGCGCTGCTCCTGCCCGCCTTCTTCGCCTACTCGTTCACCAGCCGCACCAGGCTCCTCGGCCGCACGGTCGTCTTCTACGCGGGCCTGTGCACCACGCTGGTGCCGCTCGGGGTGGCGGGCTCGTTCACGAGCAGGCTCTTCTACGGCAACCGCGATCTGCTCGTGCTCATCGGCGGCTGGACGGTCGTCGCGCTCGGCGTCGCGCAGATCCTCGGGCTCGGCTTCGGTTCGCGGCGCATCGCGCGGGCGGCGGGAACGCGCCGCTCCGGGTCGGCGCTGTCGGTGTTCGCCCTCGGCGCGGTGTACGGACTGGCCGGATTCTGCGCGGGGCCCATCCTCGGTGGGATCCTCACGGTCGCGGCCGTCGGCGGCGACCCCTGGCACGGCGGGGCGCTGCTCGCCGTCTACGCCCTCGGCATGGCCGTGCCGATGTTCGTCCTGGCCCTGCTGTGGGACCGGTTCGAGCTGGGCCGCAAACGGTGGCTGCGAGGCAGGGAGATCAGGGTGGGACGGCTGTCGCTGCACAGCACGTCACTCGTCGGCGGGAGCCTGTTCGTCGTCCTCGGCGTGGCCTTCCTGGTCTTCGACGGCACCTCCGCCCTGCCGTCCCTCCTCAGTACGGATGCCGAGTTCACCCTGGAGCGGCGGCTGTCGGATCTCGGCGCGGCGGTGTCCGACCGGCTCGTCCTGCTGGCCCTGGCCGGTGTGGCCGCCGTCGCCGCTGTCGTCGTCCTGCTGCGGCCACCGCGCGAGCGGGCGACGGACACCGCAGAAAGTGAGCTGCCCGCGGGCCGGTGAAGCTCACAGCCACCGCAGCGCGAACCACAGCTCCATCCGTACGTCCGCCTCGTCCAGGTCCGCGTCCAGCAGCGTCGCGCAGCGGGCGACACGCTGGCGCACCGTGTTGCGGTGGACCGCCAGGGCCACCGCCGTACGGTCCCAACTGCCGTGCAGGGAGAGCCAGGTCCGCAGGGTCTCCGTCAGCGCGGGGGACCCGGCGAGCGGGGCCAGCCGGGAACGGGCGTGCGCCGCCGCCTCTTCAGGAGGTACGAGCGCCGTCAGGGCGTCCGGGCCGGGCTCGTGGTGGTGCACGAGGTCGGCCCGGGTCGCCTCCGCACGGCGCAGCGCGCGGGCCGCCTGGGCGTCGGCCTCCGGCAGCGCTGCGGGGGCGGCCGGCGCGCTCACGCCCAGCGCCCAGCCCGGCTGCGCGGTGACCGGGCGGTCGGTGAGGACGCGGACCGTCGTGCCGTCCGTCTCGGCCAGCGCGCTGCCGAGCGCCGCCGCCAGCGCCGACGCCGCGAACGGCGTGTCGCCGCCGTGCCCGTGCACCACGCTCCACGGGCCGGGACCGAGCAGCGGCGCCGCCTCGGTGGGTGCCGCGCCCAGCAGGAGCCGTACGAGCGCCGCCGAGCGCGCCGCCTCCGCCGCGCCCTGGTGCGGGGCCGTGAGCAGCGACAGCAGGACGACGGCCACGCCCGTGACGGTGTGGTCGCCCGCCTCCCTGCGGCCGGCGGCGACCCCCAGGACCAGGCCCTGGCCGCCGCCCAGCGCGTACGCGGCCAGGCGCGCGCCGCCCACCGTGTCGGCGGCCGTGCCGTGCGGCGGGTTCACCAGGCGCGACAGCCGGGCCAGCGCCGTACGGGATCCGGGCGCCGGGTCGCTGCCCGTGGCGTGCAGCTCCGCGCCGTCCGGGGCGTACAGCACCGCGCGCCCGCCGAGCCGCACCGCGAGCTGGCGCAGCACCGCCGGGACCGGGTCCGGGCGGGCGGCAGCCGCCGCGAGGCCCTGCTGGGCCTCGGTGACCCGGCGCAACTCGCGGTGGCGGGCCTCGGCCATCAGCCGCCACACCCCGCGCGCCACGGTCGTGAACGGGGTGCGCGGCGGGATCTCCAGCAGCGGCAGCCCATGGCGGTCGCACGCCTCGACCAGACCGGCCGGGACCGTGTCGTACACCGGCGCGACCCCGAAGCCGAGCGCCGTCGCGCCCGCCTCGACGACCCTCCTCACATAGGTGTCGGCGTGCGCGTCCGTCAGCTGCACGCCCGCGGTCAGCAGCAGCTCACCCCCGAGCAGATACGGGTACGGGTCGGCCATCTCCGAGGTGTGCACCCAGTGGACGGCCACACCCTCCGCGCCCTCGCCCCGCGCGTCCGGCAGGCCCGCGATCAGGCGCAGGCCGAGCGTGGCGTCGGCGAGCAGTGCGGCCAGCGGGACCGGCGGGGTGGGCGGAGCGGAAGGTTCCGGCATGGATGATCCATCCATCAGCGGTGAAAAGAATGGATGAAACGTACACTTCAGCGTTGCTTTCCGGCCACCTACCGTCGACACGCACAAGAGCAGCACCCCGGAGTTGATCAGTAGCAGGAGGAAGCCCCATGGCTGTGGACTACGCGGTGATCGTCGTCTATCTCGCCGGCATGCTCGCCATGGGCTGGTGGGGCATGCGCCGCGCCAAGTCCAAGAGCGAGTTCCTGGTGGCGGGCCGCAGGCTCGGCCCCTGGATGTACTCCGGCACCATGGCCGCCATCGTCCTCGGCGGCGCCTCCACCATCGGCGGCGTCGGCCTCGGCTACAAGTACGGCCTCTCCGGCGCCTGGATGGTCTTCACCATCGGTCTCGGACTCCTGGCCCTGTCGGTGTTCTTCTCCGCGCGCATCGCCCGGCTGAAGGTCTACACCGTCTCCGAGATGCTCGACCTTCGGTACGGAGGACGCGCCGGCATCATCTCCGGGCTCGTCATGTGGGCCTACACACTGATGCTCGCGGTCACCTCGACCATCGCGTACGCCACGATCTTCGACGTCCTCTTCGACATGCACCGCACCGTCGCGATCATCCTGGGCGGCGCCATCGTGGTGGCGTACTCCACGCTCGGCGGCATGTGGTCGATCACGCTCACGGACATGGTGCAGTTCGTCGTCAAGACGATCGGTGTGCTGCTGCTCCTGCTGCCCATCGCCGTCGTGAAGGCGGGCGGCTTCAGCGAGATGAAGGAGCGGCTTCCCACCGAGTACTTCGACCCGCTGGGCATCGGCGGCGAGACGATCTTCACGTACGTGCTGATCTACACCTTCGGCATGCTGATCGGGCAGGACATCTGGCAGCGCGTGTTCACCGCGCGCGGCGACAGGACGGCCCGCTGGGGCGGCACCGTCGCCGGTACCTACTGTCTCGTCTACGCGATAGCCGGAGCCGTCATCGGCACCGCAGCCAAGGTGCTCTACCCGAAGCTGCCGAGCGCCGACGACGCGTTCGCCACCATCGTCAAGGACGAACTGCCGCCCGGCGTACGGGGACTGGTGCTGGCCGCCGCCCTCGCCGCCGTGATGTCGACGTCGTCCGGAGCGCTGATCGCCTGCGCCACCGTCGCCAACAACGACATCTGGGCGCGGCTGCGCAGCCTCGTCGGGCAGCGCGAGGGGCGGACGGACACGGTGGGGGAGCGGGACGAGGTGAAGGACAACCGCGCCTTCATCCTGGTCATGGGCCTCGCCGTCATCTGCATCGCCATCGCGCTCAACGACGTCGTCGGGGCACTGACCGTCGCCTACAACCTCCTCGTCGGCGGACTGCTGGTGCCCATCCTCGGCGGCCTCCTGTGGAAGCGCGGCACCGTGCAGGGCGCGCTCGCCTCGATGATCGTCGGCGGACTCTCGGTGATCGGCCTGATGACCGCGTACGGCATCCTGGCCAACGAGCCCATCTACTACGGGCTGATCGCCTCGCTGGTCGTCTACGTCGTCGTCAGCCTGGCGACGAAGCCGACGGACGCGGCCGTGCTGGCCGCGTGGCGCCGCCGCCTCGCAGGCGAGGGCGGGGACGGGGACGGCGAGGGTCCGGACGAGAGCGGCGACGCCGCCCGGCCCGGCTCCGTCCCGGCGGGCAGCGCGGGCTGACCCCGGGTCCCGGCGGCGCCCGCCGGGAGGCTCCGGGAGGGGTCCGGGAGGGCGCCGCACCCATTGTCAGTGGCCAGGGGCATGCTGGACACGTACACGCACCACGAGAGGGCTCGACAGGCATGAGCAGCGCAGCAGGACCCGACAACACCGCCGCCACCGGCCGGGACGGCGGCCCGCGAGGGCCCGTCGACTCCTCCCGCGTGCCCCGGTACGCGGGCCCCGCCACCTTCGCCCGCCTCCCCAGGCTGGACGAGGTCGGGGCCGCCGATGTCGCCGTGGTCGGGGTCCCCTTCGACAGCGGCGTGTCCTACCGGCCCGGCGCCCGCTTCGGCGGCAACGCCATCCGCGAGGCGTCCCGGCTGCTGCGCCCGTACAACCCGGCCCAGGACGCGTCGCCGTTCGCGCTCGCCCAGGTCGCCGACGCCGGTGACATCGCCGCCAACCCGTTCAACATCAACGAGGCCGTCGACACGATCGAGGCGGCGGCCGACGACCTGCTCGGCACCGGCGCCCGCCTGATGACGCTCGGCGGCGACCACACCATCGCGCTGCCCCTGCTGCGCTCCGTCGCCAAGAAGCACGGCCCCGTCGCCCTGCTCCACTTCGACGCGCACCTGGACACCTGGGACACGTACTTCGGCGCCGAGTACACCCACGGCACCCCGTTCCGCCGCGCCGTCGAGGAAGGCATCCTCGACACGGAGGCGCTGTCGCACGTCGGCACCCGCGGGCCGCTCTACGGCAAGAAGGACCTGGACGACGACCACCGGATGGGCTTCGGCATCGTCACCTCCGCCGACGTCATGCGGCGCGGCGTGGACGAGGTCGCCGACCAGCTGCGGCAGCGCATCGGGGACCGACCGCTGTACATCTCCATCGACATCGACGTGCTCGACCCGGCGCACGCGCCCGGCACCGGCACCCCCGAGGCGGGCGGGCTCACCTCCCGCGAACTCCTCGAAATCCTGCGGGGACTGGCCTCCTGCCACCTCGTGTCCGCCGACGTGGTCGAGGTCGCCCCCGCGTACGACCACGCGGAGATCACCTCCGTCGCCGCCTCCCACACGGCGTACGAGCTGACCACGATCATGTCCCGCCAGATCGCGGAGGACCGCGCGAAGTGACTCACGACCACCACCACGAGATCCCCCGGTACACCCCCGAGCAGACCGAGCTGGCCCTGAACCCGCCCGCCGGGCGCAACGGCGGCGACCTCGTCGTGGAGACCCTCCACGGCCTCGGCGCCACCACCGTCTTCGGTCTGCCGGGCCAGCACGCGCTCGGCATGTTCGACGCGCTGCGCCGCTCCGACCTGGACTACGTCGGACTGCGCGTCGAGAACAACGCCGGGTTCGCCGCCGACGCCTACGGCCGCGTCACCGGCGAGGTCGCGCCCCTGCTGCTCTCCACCGGGCCGGGCGCGCTCACCTCACTCGCCGCGCTCCAGGAGGCCGCCGCCGCGTCGTCGCCCGTGCTCGCGATCTCCAGCCAGATCCCGTCGGCCGGCCTCGGCGGCGGCCGGCACGGCTACTTGCACGAACTGCGCGACCAGCAGGCCTCGTTCCGCGACATCGTCAAGTCCGTCCACCTCGTCCGTACGGCCTCCCAGATCCCGTCCGCGATCGCCGCCGCCTGGGAGTCCGCGCTCACCGCTCCGCACGGACCCGTCTGGGTCGAGATCCCCCAGGACATCCTCCTCAAGGAGACGACGCTCCCGCTCGTCACCGCCGTCGACGCCACCCCGCGCGAACTGCTGCCGCGCCCCGAACTGATCGCCGTGGCGGCGCACGCCCTGTCGCACGCCCTGCGCCCCGTGATCATCGCGGGCGGCGGAGTCGTACGGGCGGACGCGGCCGGCAAGCTGCGGGCCCTCGCGGAGAAGCTCAACGCCCCCGTCGTCACCACCTTCGGCGGCAAGGGCGCCTTCCCGTGGGAGCACCCCCTGTCGCTCCAGTCCTGGCTGGAGGACCGGCACACCACCGACTTCCTGGAGGACGCCGACGTCGTGCTCGTCGTCGGCTCCGGGCTCGGCGAACTGTCCTCCAACTACTACACCTTCCGCCCCCGCGGCCGGGTCATCCAGATCGAGGCCGACCTCGGCAAGCTGGAGTCCAACCTCCCGGCCCTCGGCATCCACGCCGACGCCCGCGAGGCGCTGTCCGCGCTCCTGGAGTCCGTGACCGGCAGAAAGGGCGCCGAGGCCGCGCGGGACGCCGTCCGTACGGTCCTGGAGAAGGTACGCGCCCGGCTCGACGCCCAGGACCTCGCCCTGGAGCAGCGGGTGCTCGCCTCCGTAAGAGAGGCGCTGCCCGCCACCGCGCCCAGCTTCTGGGACATGACGATCCTCGCCTACTGGGCCTGGTCCGCCTGGCCGGGCCCGATGCACTCCGGCCAGGGCGCCGGCGGGCTCGGCTACGGCTTCCCGGCCGCCATCGGCGCGGCGGCGGCCGACGCCACGAAGCCCGTCCTCGCGGTCTCCGGCGACGGCGGCGCGATGTACTCGATCGCCGAGCTGGCCACCGCCCGCCAGTACGACCTCCCCGTCACCTGGCTGATCGTGGACGACGGCGGCTACGGCATCCTGCGCGAGTACATGACGGACGCCTTCGGCGAGACCACCGGCACCGAGCTGGCCCGCCCGGACTTCGTCGCCCTCGCCGAGTCCTTCGGCGTCCCCGCGGTCCGTACGAGCCCCGAGACGCTGCGCGAGGACCTGTCGAAGGCGCTGGCGGCCCCCGGACCGTCCGTGGTGGTGCTCCCGGCGCTCCTGAAGCTGTTCGCCCCCACCCACCTGACCTGAGAAGCCCCCGCCGTACTCGGTCATCAGTCCTGGTCCCTCCGACGGGCGACTGCGACCAGCGACGGGTATTTGTTGCGGTGGGATGAAATCCGCACGTGGACGCGTTGATGCCTTCCGGCAGGGGTCCACGGGGGATGCCCGCGTACCGACAAAAACGGCAGGGCGACGGAGGGGCGGCGACAGTGGCGGCGGAGCGGACAGACCCGCGGGACGACGAGGCACAGGAGACGGCGGCGAGCGGCGGCGACGCCGGCTGGGCCCGCCGTCTGATGGGCTACGCCTGGCGCTACCGGCGCAACGTCGTCCTCGCCCTCGGCTCGTCCCTCGCCGGCATGGCCGTCATGGCGCTCGTCCCCCTCATCACCAAGGTCGTCATCGACGACGTGATCGGCACCGGCACCCGGTCCATCGCCGTCTGGACCGGCCTGCTGATAGCCGCGGCCGTCGTCATCTACGCCATGACCTACATCCGCCGCTACTACGGCGGACGCCTCGCCCTGGACGTCCAGCACGACCTCCGTACGGAGATGTACGGCACCATCGCGGGGCTCGACGGCCGCCGCCAGGACGAACTGTCCACCGGACAGGTCATCGGCCGCGCCACCAGCGACCTCCAGCTCATCCAGGGCCTGCTCTTCATGCTGCCGATGACGATCGGCAACGTCCTGCTCTTCGTCATCTCCCTCGTGATCATGGCGTGGCTGTCGCTGCCCCTGACCCTCGTCGCCCTCGCCGTCGCCCCCGCCCTCTGGTACATCGCCCGCCGCAGCCGCACCCGCCTGCACCCCGCCACCTGGTACGCCCAGTCGCAGGCCGCGACCGTCGCGGGAGTCGTCGACGGGTCCGTCTCCGGCGTACGCGTCGTCAAGGGCTTCGGCCAGGAGGAGCAGGAGACCGGCAAGCTGCGCGCCGCCGGCCGCAAACTGTTCGCCGGCCGGCTGCGTACGATCAGGCTCAACTCCCGCTACACCCCCGCCCTCCAGGCCGTACCAGCCTTCGGACAGGTCGCGATGCTCGCCCTCGGCGGCTGGCTCGCCACCCGGGGCCAGATCACCCTCGGCACGTTCGTCGCCTTCTCCACCTACCTCGCACAGCTCATCGGGCCCGTCCGGATGCTCGCCATGGTCCTGACCGTCGGCCAGCAGGCCCGCGCGGGTGTCGAGCGCGTCCTCGAACTCATCGACACCGAACCGTCCATCCAGGACGGCACGAAGGACCTCCCCGCCGACGCCGAGGCATCCGTCGAGTTCGACGACGTGACGTTCTCCTACGGAGACGGCCGCACCGTCCTCGACGGCTTCTCCCTGGAGATCCGCCCCGGCGAGACCGTCGCCGTCGTCGGCTCGTCCGGCAGCGGCAAGTCCACCGTGTCGCTGCTCCTGCCGCGTTTCTACGACGTCACGCACGGCGCCGTCCTCGTCGGCGGCCACGACGTACGCGAACTGACCCTCGACTCCCTGCGCTCCGCCATCGGACTCGTCCCCGAGGACAGCTTCCTCTTCTCCGACACCGTCCGCGCCAACATCGCCTACGGCAGACCCGACGCCACCGACGAGGAGATCGAACGCGCCGTCCGCGCCGCCCAGGCCGACCGCTTCATCGCCGACCTGCCCGCCGGCTACGACACCGCCGTCGGCGAACAGGGCCTGACCCTCTCCGGCGGCCAGCGCCAGCGCATCGCCCTGGCCCGCGCCATCCTCACCGACCCCCGGCTGCTGCTCCTGGACGACGCCACGTCCGCCGTCGACGCCCGCGTCGAACACGAGATCCACGAGGCGCTGCGCTCGGTGATGGCCGGCCGTACGACGCTGCTCATCGCCCACCGCCGCTCCACCCTCGGCCTCGCCGACCGCATCGCCGTCCTGGACGAGGGACGGCTCGCCGACATCGGCACCCACGACGAACTCCAGGAACGCTCCGCCCTCTACCGCCGGCTGCTCACCGACCCGGACGAGCTGGGCGGCGTCTCCCCGGGCCACGTCCCGGCCGTCGTGGGCCCCGCGTCCGCGCCGGACGACCGCACCGTCCAGGAGGAACTGGACGCCGAGTTCGACGCCGAACGCGGTATCACCCCCACCCTGTGGGAACGCGCGGAGGCACCCGCCGAGGAGTCCGCCGCGCCCGGCGCGACGCCCGAACTCCTCGCGCAGGTCGAGGCGCTGCCCCCGGCCACCGACGTCCCGGCCGTCGACGAGGCCCGCGCCGTCGCCGCCGAGTCGTCGTACGGGCTCAGGCGCCTCCTGCGCGGCTTCGGACTGCCACTGGCCGCCAGCCTCGCCCTCGTCGCGGTCGACGCCGGTATGGGCCTGCTGCTGCCGGTCCTGATCCGGCACGGCATCGACGAAGGCGTGGAACAGCTCGCGCTCGGCGCCGTGTGGGCGGCGTCCCTGCTCGGTCTGCTGGTCGTGTCCGTCCAGTGGATCGCCCAGATCGGCGAGACCCGGATGACCGGCCGCACCGGTGAACGCGTCCTGTACTCGCTGCGCCTGAAGATCTTCGCCCAGCTCCAGCGGCTCGGACTCGACTACTACGAACGCGAGTTGACCGGCCGCATCATGACCCGCATGACGACGGACGTCGACGCGCTGTCGACCTTCCTGCAGACGGGGCTCGTCACCGCCTTCGTCTCCGTCGTCACCTTCTTCGGCATCCTCGTCGTGCTGCTCGTCATCGACGTGGGGCTGGCACTGGTCGTCTTCGCGACACTGCCCGTGCTGATCGTCGGCACCGTCTTCTTCCGCCGCAAGAGCGTCAAGGCGTACGAGCTGGCGCGCGAACGCGTGAGCGTCGTCAACGCCGACCTCCAGGAGTCCGTGTCCGGGCTGCGCATCGTCCAGGCCTTCGGCCGCGAGAAGGACGGCGCGGAGCGCTTCGCCGGCCGCAGCGACCACTACCGGCAGGCGCGGGTACGCGGTCAGTGGCTGATCTCCGTCTACTTCCCCTTCGTCCAGCTGCTGTCCTCCGTGGCGGCGGCGGCCGTGCTGATCGTCGGCGCGGGCCGGGTGGAGGCGGGGACGCTCACCACCGGCGCGCTCGTCGCGTATCTGCTGTACATCGAGCTGTTCTTCGCGCCCGTGCAGCAGCTGTCGCAGGTCTTCGACGGCTACCAGCAGGCCACCGTCTCGCTGGGGCGCATCCAGGAGCTGCTGCGCGAGCCGACCTCCACGGAGGCGGCGACGAAGCCGCTGGCCGTGGAGTCTCTGCGCGGCGAGATCGCCTTCGAGGACGTGCACTTCGCGTACGGGACCCTGGAGGGCGGCCTGGTGGAGGGCGGCGGCGCCGGCGACCCGGACGAGGCCGTCGTACCTGTCGCGGGCGGGGAGGCCGTCGTACCTGTCGCGGGCGGGGAGGCCGTCGTACTGACGAAG
>NZ_MDCR01000194.1 GCF_001723055.1 Streptomyces niveus | reverse complement strand
CGGGGTGTCGAGCTTCCTCTGGGGGAAGGCGTGCAGATGGATCCGTACCTGCGCCACGTCCTGCTCGCCCTCGGGCATCGCGAGGCCCCGGTAGCTGTCGATCAAGTCGTGCATCCGGCCGTCCAGTTCGGCCAGCAGTTCGGGGGTGAGCCGTAGCGTGAAGTCGCTGAAGTCGGCCTTCGTCGTCCAGGTCTTCGGCCAGTCGTGCATGGTGCCCAGCCAGGTGCTCAGCTCCCGGTCGTGGCCGGAGGCGACCTCGTGCATGAAGGTGTTGAGCGCGCCGCGGACCGCCGGATTGGGGTCGTGGTGCAGCGCGTTGTCGAGCATGACCCCCTTGTCCTCGGCCTTCCACCAGCGCTCGCGGCCCTTGCCGCGCCCGGGGTCGTCCGAGACGAACCCGTGCTCGGCGAGCTGCCGCAGGNNCCAGCCGCTCGGCGAGTTGGGAGGCGGTGGCCGGGCCGTGGTGCCGCAGGTTGACCAGCAGTCGCATCCGCAGGGGATGGGCGAGGCCGCGCAGTGAGCGCGGGTCCAGGGTGCGGACGTCCGGCACGTCCGCGTCGGATGCGTCGGGTACCTCGGAGTTCTCGGGCATGGGGCAAGCGTAGACATGCAAAGAAGTAGTTGCAAGGCTTTCTTTGCAACTACTTCTTTGCATGCCCGGACGGGCGCTCCGAAGGGCTCAGCCCTCCTTGATGAAGCCCTCCTCGACCAGCCAGTCCTTCGCCACCTCGTGCGGATCCTGGCCGTCCACGTCCACCTTCGCGTTCAGCTCCTGCGCGATCCCGGTGTTCAGCCGCTCGGTCAGCGGATCGAGCAGCCCCGCGATCTCCGGGTACTTCTCGTACGTGGAGCTGTGGATCACCGGCGCCGCGTTGTAGTTCGGGAAGAAGCGCTTGTCGTCGGTGACCGTGTCCAGGTCCAGCGACTTGATCCGGCCGTCCGTCGTGAACACCTCTCCCACCAGGCAGGAGTTGGACTTCGACACCTGCGTGTAGATGATGCCGGCGTCCATCTTCCGCACGCCGGCCGCCGGGATGTCCATCCCGTACGCCTTCACCATCCCCGGCAGCCCGTCGTCGCGCGACGCGAACTCGTTCTCCACGCAGATCGTGACCGCGCCCGGCTTCTTCTTCGACAGCGCCGCGACGTCGGACATCGTCTTGAGCTTGTACTTCGCGTTGTTCTCCTTGCTGATGCCCAGCGAGTACGTGTTGTTGAGCGTGGACGGCTCCAGCCAGCTGACATCGTGCGAGCGGTCCGCCTCCCGTACCGCCGACCACTGCTTCCGCGAGTCCTCGATCGGCTTCGCGTTGCCGAGGTACGTGATCCAGGCCGTGCCCGTGTACTCGTACATCGCGTCCGCGTCACCCTTGACGATCGCCTCACGCGCGCTGATCGAGCCCGGCAGATTCGTCCGGTCCACGACCTCCGCGCCCGCCGCCTTGAAGATCAGCCCGATCATCTGGCCGAGGATGATGTTCTCGCTGAAGTTCTTCGACGTGACCGTCAGCGAGGCGCCCTTGAGGGGTTCGCCCTGCCCGACCGAGCCGGGGAGGACGTCGTCCACCATCGGCGAACCGCTCTTCAGTCCGCACCCGCTCAGCGTCGCGGCGCTCAGCAGCAGCGCCAGCCCGCCCGTCACAAGCCTTCGATCGACACGGCGCATCAGCGCTCCTCCAGTCCGCGGGGGGTGAGGGCCACTTCGACCAGCGAGGCCAGCCAGTCGACCAGCAGCGCCAGCGTCACCGTCAGTACCGAGCCCAGGATCAGGACCGGCATGCGCTGCGTCTGGATGCCCGAGGTGATCAGGTCACCGAGCCCGCCACCGCCGCCGAAGGTGGCCAGGGTCGCCGTACCCACGTTGAGCACCAGCGCCGTCCGCACGCCCGCCAGGATCAGCGGTACGGCCAGCGGGAGTTCGACCCGGCGCAGGGTCGCGAGCGACGACATCCCTATGCCGCGCGACGCCTCCACCAACTGCGGGTCGATGGCCTTCAGCCCCGCCACGGTGTTGGCGAGCACCGGCAGCACCGCGTAGATCACCATGCCGACGATCGCCGTGGACGGGCCGATGCCCAGCCAGATCACCAGCAGCGCCAGGAGCCCGATGGCCGGGGTCGCCTGGCCGATGTTGGCCAGGGCGGTCACCGCCGGCGCCGCCCTGGACAGGCCGCGCCGGGTCAGCGCGACACCCAGCGGGATCGCGATGATCAGTACCCAGAAGGTGGAGATCGCGGTCAGTTCGATGTGCTGCCACAGACGCAGCCGCACATTGCCGTCGACGAGTGAGTTCTCGGCGATCGAGTCGAGGGGCACATTCGTGATCCACAGATACGTCAGCAGCAGCACGACCGCGATCACCCCGGGCACCGTGCCCAGCTTCTGCCAGGTGAACCGGCGCTCCGGGGGAGCGGGCGGCGCGGCGAGCGTCGACTCCTCGTCCCGGAAGGCATGGCCCTTGACGTCGTACTCGCCCGGTGGGCGCTCTTTCCGCACGGGTGAACTCATGCGCCCGCACCGCTCCGCGGCTCCTGGCCGCCTCGCACCCCGTGCCGCTCCGCCAGCTCGTGCTGGTGCTCGAACGCGGTGAGCCGGTCCGCCTCCAGCATCTCCTGCACCGACGTCATCAGCGTCTGCATGTCGACGACGCCGATGTACTCGCCGCGTCTGCCGGTCACCGCGACCCGGCCGCCGCTGTCGGTCAGGACCGCCTCCAGCGCGTCGTGCAACGTGGCGTCCCTGGTCACCGTGTCGTGCACCAGCTGGCCCGCGTTGGCCAGCGAGCCCTTGGCGCGCGACAGGTCGCCCCGGCGCAGCCACTTGTACGGGCGGTTCTTCCGGTCCAGCATCAGCAGCTCGTTGTGCGGGCCGCTGCTCAGCTTGTTGAAGATCGACTGGAGCGGGTCCTCCACCGTCACCGTCGGGAACTCGGCGATCTCCACCTCCCGTACGCGCGTGAGGTTCAGCCGCTTCAGCGCCGCCCCCGCGCCCACGAAGCCCGACACGAAGTCGTCGGCGGGGTTGGTGAGGATCGCCTCGGGGGTGTCGAATTGCGCGATCTGCGAGCGCTCCCGCAGAACCGCGATCCGGTCGCCGAGCTTGATCGCCTCGTCGAAGTCGTGCGTCACGAACACGATCGTCTTGTGCAACTCGTGCTGGAGACGGATCAGTTCGTCCTGGAGATGGTCGCGCGTGATCGGGTCGACGGCGCCGAACGGCTCGTCCATCAGCAGCACCGGCGGGTCGGCGGCGAGCGCCCGCGCCACGCCCACGCGCTGCTGCTGGCCGCCCGAGAGCCGGCGCGGATAGCGGTCGTGGAACTCGCGCGGGTCGAGCCCGACCAGGTCGAGCATCTCCTCGACGCGGTCCTTCACCTTGGACTTGGACCAGCCGACCATCTTCGGTACGAGCGCGATGTTCTCGGCGACCGTCATGTGCGGGAAGAGCCCGGACGACTGGATCGCGTAGCCGATCTGGCGCCGCAGCTTCACCGGGTCCATGTCGGTGACGTCCTCGTCGCCGATCCTGATCCGCCCGGACGAGGGCTCGATCAGCCGGTTGATCATCTTGAGGGTGGTCGACTTGCCGCAGCCGGACGGACCGACGAGTACGACGGTCTCGCCCGCCTTGATCTCCATGGTGACGTTGTCAACGGCCGGGTTCGGGCTGCCCGGATAGCGCTTGGTGAGGCCGTCGAGCTGGATGGTGGCTCCGCGCGTGGAGCCGGAGCCGTCGTCGGCCGCTGCCGGTGGCTCTGCCGTGGCGGCGGCGGTGTTCGGGTCGGCGGTGTTCGGGCCGGCGGTCTCAGACACGGATCCCCCTCGGGATGGTGAGTCGGCCGAGCAGGACGTACGCGGCGTCGAAGAGCAGGGCGAGAACGACGATGCCGATCGTTCCGGCCAGTACCTGATTGATCGCGTTGGCGCTGCCCAGCGAGGCGATGCCACGGAAGATCTCGTTCCCGAGCCCGGGCCCCGAGGCGTACGCGGCGATGGCGGCGATGCCCATCAGCATCTGCGTGGAGACCCGGATGCCGGTGAGGATCGGCGGCCAGGCGAGCGGCAGCTCGACCTTGAGCAGCCGGGCGGTACGGGACATCCCGATGCCCCTGGCCGCGTCCACCAGGTCCGGGTCCACGCCGCGCAGTCCCACCACGGCGTTACGGACGACGGGCAGCAGCCCGTACAGCGTCAGGACGATCACCGTGGGCGCGACACCGAGACCGACCAGCGGGATGAGCAGACCGATGGCGGCCAGCGACGGGATGGTCAGGATGGAGGCGGTGGACAGGATCGCCAGATTGCCGCCCCAGGGGCTGCGGTAGGTCAGTACGCCGATGACGACACCCAGGACGGTGGCGATCACCATGCACTGGAAGACGGCGCTGGCGTGCTGGAACGAGTCGGTGAGCAACTGCTGGTGGCGGTTGGCCAGGTAATCCCAGAAGTCCACGGCGCTCCTTTCTGGTCGGGCGGTCGATCAGCCGGTCGGCCGGTCGGGCCGGTCGCCGTCGGTGTCCTGCGCGGCCTGCTCCACCAGCGGGATGATCCGCAGCGGAACGGGGTTCTCCATGACGATCGCCGTGGAGGCGCGCTGAATACCGTCGAAACCGACAACCCGGTCGATCACTCGTTGGAGATCGGCGTTCGAACGGGCGACGAGTCGGCAGAACATATCCCCGGTTCCGGTGGTGGTATGCAGTTCGAGGACCTCTGGAACGCTGCTCAAATGTGCTCGGACATCCGATCCCTGACCTTGTTTGATCTCAAGGGTTGCGAACGCCGTTACGGGGTAGCCGAGAGCGGCCGGATCGACGTCCGGACCGAATCCCCGGATGACCCCGTTCGCCTGGAGCCGGTCGAGCCGCGCCTGTACGGTCCCGCGCGCCACCCCCAGCCGGCGCGACGCCTCCAGCACCCCGATGCGCGGCTCCCGGGCCAGCAGGACGATGAGTCTGCCGTCGAGCCCGTCGATACCCATGGCGCCTCCTGAGGCGGTTCGTGATGGTCATCCTGTGCAGATGGTCCGGTCATCCTCGCCTCCCGCTGTGCAAAGTGCCCAGCGAATGCGCGAACTGTTGCGCACCTTGCAGAACGGGGAGACGCTGCCGTCATGGCAGATACCTCGGTGAACCTCGATTCCGCCCCGTCCACCGCGCGCGACGCCGACCCCTTCCCGGTCAAGGGAATGGACGCCGTCGTCTTCGCCGTCGGCAACGCCAAGCAGGCGGCCCACTACTACTCGACGGCGTTCGGCATGAAGCTGGTCGCCTACTCGGGCCCGGAGAACGGCAGCCGCGAGACCGCGAGCTACGTCCTCACCAACGGCGGGGCCCGTTTCGTCTTCACCTCCGTCATCAAGGCGTCCACCGACCGGGGCCGCTTCCTCGTGGACCATGTCGCCGAGCACGGCGACGGTGTGGTCGACCTCGCCATCGAGGTGCCGGACGCCCGCGCCGCGTACGCCTACGCCACCGCGAACGGCGCCACCGGCCTCCAGGAGCCGTACGAGCTGAAGGACGAGCACGGCACCGTCGTACTCGCCGCCATCGCCACGTACGGCAAGACCCGCCACACCCTGGTCGAGCGCTCCGGCTACGACGGCCCGTACCTGCCGGGGTACGCCGCCGCCGAACCGATGGTCGCCGCCCCGCGGAAGCGCACCTTCCAGGCGATCGACCACTGCGTGGGCAACGTCGAACTCGGCAGGATGAACGAGTGGGTCGCCTTCTACAACAAGGTCATGGGCTTCACGAACATGAAGGAGTTCGTGGGCGACGACATCGCCACCGAGTACTCCGCCCTCATGTCGAAGGTCGTGGCGGACGGCACCCTCAAGGTGAAGTTCCCGATCAACGAGCCGGCGATCGCGAAGAAGAAGTCGCAGATCGACGAGTACCTGGAGTTCTACGGCGGCGCGGGCGTCCAGCACATCGCCCTCGCGACGAACGACATCGTCAGCACCGTACGCACGATGCGCGACGCCGGTGTCCAGTTCCTCGACACCCCCGACTCGTACTACGACACGCTCGGTGAGTGGGCGGGCGAGACCCGGGTGCCCGTCGAGACGCTGCGCGAGCTGAAGATCCTCGTGGACCGCGACGAGGACGGCTATCTGCTCCAGATCTTCACCAAGCCGGTCCAGGACCGGCCGACGGTGTTCTTCGAGATGATCGAGCGGCACGGCTCGATGGGCTTCGGCAAGGGCAACTTCAAGGCCCTGTTCCAGGCGATCGAGCGCGAGCAGGAGAAGCGCGGCAACCTCTGACCCACCGGTCGGGCGAACGAGGAACGGCCCCACGGGAGTTCACCCGTGGGGCCGCGTGTTTCCCGGTGCCTCAGTCGTCGGAGGGGCTGATGCGCGCCGCCGCCGGGTCCAGCAGGCGCGACAGGAACGACTGCGTACGGGCGTGGCCCGGCGCGCCGATCACCTGCTCCGGGGCGCCCTCCTCGACGATGACCCCGCCGTCCATGAAGACAACCCGGTCGGCCACCTCCTTGGCGAAGCTCATCTCGTGCGTGACGACGAGCATCGTCATCCCCTCGTCGGCGAGCGAGCGCATCACCGCGAGGACGTCACCCACCAGTTCGGGGTCGAGCGCGGACGTCGGCTCGTCGAAGAGCATCAGCTGCGGGTCCATCGCCAACGCCCGTGCGATCGCCACCCGTTGCTGCTGCCCGCCGGACAACTGCGCGGGATACGACGACTCCTTGTCGGTCAGCCCGACACGCGCCAGCCGGTCCCGCGCGATCCGCGTCGCCTCCGCCTTGTCGCGCTTCAGCACCCGGCGCTGTGGAAGCGTCAGATTCTGAAGTGCCGTCAGATGCGGGAAGAGGTTGAACGACTGGAACACCATCCCGATGCCGCGGCGCACCTGGTCGATGTCCACGTCCGGGTCGGTGACCTCGGCGCCGGCCACCAGCACCGTGCCCGACGTCGGCTCCTCCAGCAGATTCACACAGCGCAGCAGCGTCGACTTGCCCGAACCCGACGGGCCGATGACACACACCACCTCGCCGCGCGCGACCGTGAAGTCGATACCCGCCAGCACCTCCAGCGTGCCGAACGACTTGTGCAGAGCGCGCACTTCGATCGCCGGTGCCTCGCGGTCCAGCTCCGCCGCTTCCTTCACCGCGCTCACCTCGCCCTTGCCGTACGCGCTTCGAGCCGCCGGACCAGATGGCCGAGCGGCAGGGTGATCACCAGATAGCAGAGACCGGCGATCAGGATCGGTGTGAGACTGCGGTTCTGATTCAGCGCGTCCCGGCCGAACTTGGCCAGCTCGTACTGGGACAGGGACAGACCCAGCAGATAGACCAGCGAGGAGTCCTTCGTCAGCAGGATCAACTCGTTGGTCAGCGGGGGCAGTACGATCCGCAGGGCTTGCGGGATGACGATCGAGACCATCGCCCGGCCCTGCGACATCCCGAGCGAACGCGCCGCCTCCGTCTGGCCCTTGGGCACCGCCTGGATGCCCGCCCTTATCGTCTCCGCCATGTAGGCGGCGCCGACCAGGCCCAGGGCCAGCATCACGGTCACGTACTGGTTCAGCGCCACCTGGAAGGCGAGCGGCACACCGAACCCGAGCGCGATGAAGACCAGCAGCGCCGGAATGCCGCGGAAGAACTCGATGTAGACGATCGCCAGCCAGCGGTACGGCGGCACCTGCGACAGCCGCATCAGCGCGAGCAGCAGCCCCAGCGCCAGCCCGAACCCGAAGCCGAGCAGGGTGTAGATGACGGTGTTGACCAGGGCGGTCGTGATGATGTCGGGGAACTGCGCCTTGGCGACCTCGACATCGAAGAAGGCCCTTCGGATCTCGCCCCAGTCGGCGGCCTGGGCGATGACGACCAGGACGACGCCCAGGACGGCGTACTGCGCGCTCCGGACGAGACGGGTCCGTTGTCGGCGGGTCATGGACATCGGTGCTGGTTCCTTAACTCTTCGGAGCGGCGGGGAACCACTTCTTGTATATGGCGTCGTAACGGCCGTCCGACTTGGCCGCCTCGATCACCTTGTCGATCTCCTTACGGAGGGCGTCGTTGCCGGTCCGCACCCCGACGCCGTACTGCTCGCCGGTCTTGAACTCGGCCGTGACCTCGGTGTCGGCGTTCTTGCGCACGTACTCGAAGAGGACACCGTTGTCGTTGACCGCCGCGTCGACCTGACCGGTCTTCACGGCGGTGAGCAGCAGCGCCAGGTCCTCGAACTGGACCGTCTCGACGCCCGGCCCGTTCTTCTTCGCGTACTCCTCACCCGTGGTGCCCTGCTGGACGCCCAGCTTCTTGCCCTTGAGGCTCTCCAGCGAGTCGAAGGCGGCGCCCTTCTTGGTGAGAAGCGCCTGCGTGGCCTCGAAGTACGGGGCGGAGAAGTCCAGGTTCTCCTCGCGCACATCGGTGATCGTCATGCCGGCGGCGGCCACGTCACACTTACGGGCGTTGAGATCCTCACCCGTCTGGATGCCCTCGAAAGGTGTGTCGACGATCTCCTGAGTGACCTTCAGCTCCTTGGCGACCAGATCCACCAGATCCACGTCGAAGCCGACGATCTTGTTGTCCTGGCGGGACTGGAAGGGCTCGTACGGCAGATGGGTGCAGGTCGTGAGCTTTCCGGAGTTCACCAGCTCCAGCGACGAGCCGTCGGACCCGGAGGACTTGGTGCTCGTGCAAGCCGTCACGGCGACGAGTGCGGCTGCGGCTGCTATGGCGGACAACGCGGTGCGCGGGGACAAGACGCCTCCAGGGCGGGGGACGGACAACGGCCCACATGGTGTGTGAGTTGCGCCGATCTTGCCATCGGAGGTGCCGGTTGTCTCCTCACCCGGGGCGGGGTTAACCAGGTCGTCACGGCGCACACCTCCTCGGACGGGGCTACGGGATCGGTTTGGTCTGGGTGCAGTTCTTCCACTCGACCCAGGGGCGGGCGCCGCCGTTCTTGGGGCCGGTGGCGTACGTCGGATCCCCGGTGATGGTCTGGTTCTTCTCCTCGTGGGTGATGTCGAT
>NZ_MDCR01000193.1 GCF_001723055.1 Streptomyces niveus | reverse complement strand
GAAGAGCACGCCGCGCGCCACGGCGCCGGTCGACTTGTCGTTGATGTAGAAGTTGCCCGCCGCGTAGCGGAGCTTGGCCATGGTGTCGGCCGCCGCGGCGCGGTCACCGGCGATGACGGCGCCGGTCAGCGCGTACGCGGAGACGGACTCCATCTGCGCCAGCATCGCGTCGTACTGGGCGTCCTCGTAGACGTGGATCGCGAGGATGGGCCCGAAGTACTCCGTCGTGAAGACCTCGTTGGCCGGGTCGGTGCAGGCGATGACCGTGGGGCGGACGAAGTAGCCGACGCTGTCGTCGTACGTGCCACCGGCCACGATCGTGCAGGTCGGGTCGGCGGCGGCGCGGTCGATCGCGGCCTTGTTCTTCGCGAAGGCCCGCTCGTCGATGACGGCGCCGATGAAGTTCGACAGGTCGGTGACGTCGCCCATGGCGATGGCGTCGACCTCCGCGGCGAACTCCTCCTTGAAGCCGTCGTTCCAGATCGAGGCCGGGACGTACGCGCGCGAGGACGCCGAGCACTTCTGTCCCTGGAACTCGAACGAGCCGCGTGTCAGCGCCGTCTTGAGGACGGCGCGGTCGGCGCTCGGGTGGGCGACGACGAAGTCCTTGCCGCCGGTCTCGCCGACGATGCGCGGGTAGGAGCGGTACTTCTCGATGTTGCCGCCGACGGTCTTCCACAGGTGCTGGAAGGTCTTGGTGGAGCCGGTGAAGTGGATGCCGGCCAGCTCGGGGTGGTTCAGCGCCACCTCGGAGACGGCGAGGCCGTCACCGGTCACCAGGTTGATGACGCCCTTGGGCAGCCCCGCCTCTTCAAGAAGGCTCATCAGGAGCACGGCGGCGTGCGTCTGCGTCGGCGACGGCTTCCAGACGACGACGTTGCCCATGAGCGCGGGCGCGGTCGGCAGGTTGCCGGCGATCGCGGTGAAGTTGAACGGCGTGATCGCGTAGACGAAGCCTTCGAGCGGCCGGTGGTCCAGCCGGTTCCACACGCCCGGGGAATTGGCCGGCGGCTGCTCGGCGAGGATGCCGCGGGCGTACGCGACGTTGAAGCGCCAGAAGTCGATCAGCTCGCAGGGCGTGTCGATCTCGGCCTGCTGGATGGTCTTGGACTGGCCGAGCATGGTCGAGGCGGCCAGCGTCTCGCGCCACGGCCCCGAGAGCAGCTCCGCGGCGCGCAGGATGATCGCGGCGCGGTCGTCGAAGGCCATCGCGCGCCAGCCGGGGGCGGCGGCGAGCGCGGCGTCCACGGCGTCCTGCGCGTCCTTCACGGTGGCGTTGCCGTACGTACCGAGGACGGCGCGGTGGTTGTGCGGCTGCACGACGTCGAAACGCTCGCCGCCACCCATGCGCTTGTGGCCGCCGATGGTCATCGGAAGGTCGACGGGGTGGTCGGCCAGCTCCTTGAGCTTGGCTTCGAGGCGGGCGCGCTCCGGGGAACCAGGGGCGTAGCCGTGCACCGGCTCGTTGACCGGCGTGGGGACCTGGGTCACAGCGTCCATGAGTGCCGCATCTCCTTGATCAGTAGACGGTTTACGGGCCGCGGTCGGGGGCGGGGCGGGCGCTCAGCCGCGGGTCGCGAAGGAACGCAGGAAGAAGCCGAGGTTGGCCGGGCGTTCGGCCAGCCGGCGCATGAAGTAGCCGTACCAGTCGGTGCCGTAGGCGATGTAGACGCGCACCCGGTGCCCCTCGGCGGCCAGGCGGTGCTGCTCGGCCTCGCGGATGCCGTAGAGCATCTGGAACTCGTACGCGTCGGTTTTGCGTCCGGCCCGGACGGCGAGTTCCTGGGCGATCGCGATCAGGCGCGGGTCGTGGGACCCGACCATCGGGTACCCGTCGCCCGCCATCAGGGTCTTGAGGCAGCGCACGTACGCCTTGTCGACGTCGCCCTTGTCCTGGTACGCGACCCGCGCGGGCTCCTTGTAGGCGCCCTTGACGAGCCGTACGCGCGAGCCCGCCGCCGCGAGGGTGCGGCAGTCGTCCTCCGTACGGAAGAGGTACGACTGGACGACGGCACCGGTCTCGGGGAAGCGCTCACGCAGCGTGCTGTGGATGGCCAGCGTCGAGTCGACGGTGGTGTGATCCTCCATGTCCAGCGTAACGGTGGTGCCGATCTCGGTGGCGGCCTCGACCACGGTGGTGATGTTGCGCAGCGCCAGGTCGTGGCCGCCGCGCAGGGCCTGTCCGAAGGAGGAGAGCTTCACGGACATCTCCGCGCGGGCGCCGAGCCCGAGCGGCGCGAGGGCCTCGATCAGCTTCAGATAGGCGTCGCGGGCGTGCAGCGCCTCGGACGGGTCGGTGATGTCCTCGCCGAGGACGTCCATGGTGACTTCGAGGCCGTTGTCGGCCATGTCCTGGATGACCGGCGTCGTACCGTCGACGGTCTCGCCGGCGATGAAGCGGTCCACGACGGGCCTGGTGACCGGCGCGGCCGAGACGACGCGNNCGCGGCGAGAATCACGGGACCCAGCACAGGGCACCTCCACGGAAGAGAACGAGCAGGCCGTACGGGGCGCGAACGCCCGGCCACGGCACGGAGAACCACTGTGAAATCTAGGGACCGGTCCGATCCTCTGCCATCGACACCTGTCACGCATCCGTGGGCCCGATCTCAGACATATGTCTGAAGGTGGTGCGAGAATGTCCGGGTGAAGGACGATTACCAGGAGCTGGTCGACGAGATCTCGGCGCTGCTCGGCATGCCGCTGACGTTGGAGAACCGGGATTTCGGGCTGATCGCCTTCGGGGTGCACGACAGCGACGACGAGGGCGTGATGGACCCCGTCAGGACGCGTTCGATCCTGACGCGGAAGTCCACGCCCGCGGTGCGCGCCTGGTTCGAGGGCTTCGGCATCACCCGCGCGACCGGCCCCGTCCGGATCCCGGCCGCGCCGGACGCCGGGGTGTTCCGGGGGCGGATCTGTCTGCCCGTACGGCACCGGGGCACGGTGCTCGGTTACGTATGGCTGCTCGACGAGACCGGCCAGGGCCCCACGGACGACCGATTGGCGGCGGCCATGGAGGTGACGGCGCGGA
>NZ_MDCR01000192.1 GCF_001723055.1 Streptomyces niveus | reverse complement strand
CCGTACACCCCCGCGCCCGCCCCGCAGCCCGAGCCGGCCCGCCGCAGCACACGCGGCACGATCGCGCTGATCGCCGTCGCGCTGGTCGTCGCGCTGGGCGCGGGCGGTTCGGTGTACGCCTTCATGGGCAGCGGCGGAGAGAAGGGCGACTCGGCCGACGACACGTCGTCCGCTGCGGCGGCGGACGACAACTCCCCCTCCGAGGACGCGCCTTCGGCCACCGGGTCACCGTCCCCGTCGGCGAGCGAGGACGACGCCGGGGCGGGCGACGTACCGAAGAAGTACCTGGGCGCCTGGTCCGGCACCATCGACGGTGCCGCGGGGCGCAGCACCCGCGAACTCTCCGTCAGACAGGGCGAGGTGGGCGAGACCGTCCTCGTCCTGACGGCGAAGGGCCCGACCGACACGGGCGGGACGTACGAGTGCGTCTTCGAGGCCGCGCTCGACGCGGCCCCGGGCTCCGGCCCGCTGAAGATCGGCCCGTCGAAGGTCACGACGGGCCGCCCGATGTCCTCCTGCACCCCGGGCGCGGCAACGGAGCTGACGATCCTCCCGGACGGCCGGCTGCAACGTACGACGACGGCGGGCGGCGAGTCGGTGACGTACACGAAGGGCGGCCAGGGCGGCTAGGGCGTGTCTTGTCGATCAGGCCGGACCAGGGGGCGGGGTTCCTCGGTGAGGACGCTCCCGGCGCCGGCCTGCGGATCGGTCAGGTGGTCCAGAGTGCCGGTCAGCCGCAGGACGCGCTCCAGGGAGGCGGGGCGCCCGTCGAGATGCAGCCGCACCCCGGCTGCGCCGGTGGCCCGGTGGACCGCCAGCAGGGTGGCCAGGCCCATGGAGTCGCAGGTGCCCAACCGGGAGCAGTCCAGGCGTAGCTGGCGCGTGCCGGGGTGGCGGGACAGCTGCTCGCGGGTCTCGTCGAGGAGCTGCTGGGAGCTGTCGTAGTCGAGGTCGCCCTCAATGCCCACGCACACGGTGTGCGCGTCGGTCAGCGAGACGGTCAGCAGCAGGCCGGCGGGCGGCATCGTCGTCATCGGAGCACTCCTGATCCGGATCGTGGGGTCGGAAGGGTGGAGTCGTTCAGGGCCTCTCGGGCGTGGTTGATCAAGCGGCCGGCCCGGGGGAACTCCTTCAGTTCCGTCCCGAGGACGTCCAGGGTGGGTGTCAGTGAGGCCGCGGGGACGCCGCGGACCGTGAGGATGCCCGCTGTCCAGATGAGGAAGCGGGTGAAGATCTGCTCGCAGTCCATGTAGAGCGCGGCGGCGAGGAAGTCGAGGATGTGGCCGAGGTCCTCCGCGGTGTGCTGCCGCTGGAGCCCGGTGTAGGACCGCATGGCGGGGAAGCGGTCCTCCAGTCCGGCGAGAGCGGCTTTGACCAGGCGCCCGCTGTCCCGCCGCACCATCGTGTACTCCTGATCCACGAGATGTGGCAGGTCGTCAACGGACTGATGACCGGTGAGCGGCGGCTTCAACGGGCTTCCCGCCAGCAGCTCGGCCGCGGCGCGGCCGTCCGGCGCCCACGCGTCGGCACCCAGCAGCCCGGCGTAGCGGCCGTCGTCGCCGAAGGCGGCGCCGCCGACCAGCACGGGGACGCCTACCGACCGGCAGGCGGTGATGGCGGCGTGCGCGGCGGGCAGCCGGGTCGCCAGCGAGCTGGAGAGGGCGACGACGTCCGGGCCGGTACGGCGCACATGGCCGATCAGGTGCGGGGTGGGCACCTGGGCACCGAGGTAGTCGACGTGCCAGCCGCGCAGCCGCAGCACCTCGGCGAGCAGCCGGGCGGGGAGTGCGTGCCACTCGCCGTCCACACAGGCGACGGTGATGCGTCCGGGCCGGTCCTGGCCCGTGTCGTGTTCGGGCAGGTCCTTGGCGGCGGCCGGAGCGTGGCGCGCCGCGAGGGCGGCGATCACCCGGTCGTTGACGGCGGTCGCCATGTGCTCCGTCGCCACGCTCATCCGGTTCGCGGCCCACTCCTCGCCCACCTTGCGCTGGACGGTGCCGATGACGTCGAGCAGAAGAGACTCGTCGTCGGCTCCCGCGCCCTGGGCGCCGAGGACGACGCCGTACGCCGCGTATTCGTCGCCGCGTGACACCGCCTCCCACAACTTCTCGGTGGTGCCGCGGAGTTCGGCCTCTCCGAACGGGGTCGGGTGGGTCGGTGCGGAATGTGTCGGAGTGGCACTCATGCGGTGAACCTGCCCGGTCCGCGTCCGCCTACCGCGCTGAGGTGGTTGTTGCGCGGGGCGGTGATCGCGACCACGGCCATGTCGTCGTGCCGTCCGCCCCGGACCCACTGGGAGGCCAGCATCTGGATGTGCTCCACCACCGCCGCGGCCGGCATCCCGGCGCACTCGGACAGGGCACTGCGCAGGCGGTCGTCGCCGTACTGGTCGTCGCCGAGGGGGCCGCCCCTGGCCTCGGTGATGCCGTCCGAGAACAGCACGCAGCTCTCGCCGGGCGCGAGAGTGGCCTCCACCGTGACGGCCGGCGCCTCGGGCAGGGCGCCCACCAGAGTGCCGTGGGTGCCCACCTCTTCGACCTGTCCGTCGCCGCGCACGATCAGCGGGGCCGGATGACCGGCGCTGGTCAGCCGCAGCCGCACGCTGCCGGCGTGCCGTACGGCCGAGGCGAGGACGAGGGTCGCGAAACGGGTGTGGTGCGAGTTGAGCAGGGCGCCGTTGAGGAGGCTGAGTACCCGCTGGTGGTCGTCGGCCATCGGGAGCAGCGCGTGGAGCGTGTTGCGGATCTTGCCGGTGAGTACGGCGGCCTCCAAGCCCTTGCCGCACACGTCACCGAGGATGACAAGGGACTCCTGGCCCTCCGAGTCGGCGGGCGCGGGGTGGACGTCGTAGAAGTCGCCGCCGACTCGTTCGCTGTCGGCCGCGGGCCGGTAGGCGCCGGCGAACTCCACGCCGGACACGTCGTGCAGCACCGGCGGCAGGAGTTCACGCATCAGCGTCTCGGTGATCGAGCTCTGCTCCTCGTACAGCCTGGCCGCGGAGAGCGCGGCCCCCGCGCGGGCCGCGAACAGCCGGGCGAAAACCTCCTCGTTCTCGGTGAACGGCGCCTGGCCCGCGCCCCGGAGCAGCACCAGCGCCCCGGCGGACACGCCATGGCCGGGCAGCGGGGTCACCACTATCGAGCCGACCGTGCCGAAGCCCTCGGGAACTATCCAGGCGGGCGCGGCAGCGGGGTCGATCCAGCGCGCGGGCACGGGCGGGAAGCCCTGGAGAGCCTCGGGCAGGCCGGGGACGAGGTCGGGCCCGACGCCGACCTGTCGCCGCACCGGCTCACCGTCGCGCGTGCACGAGACCATCACCAGCCCCCGGCCGACGGGCGGTTCGATGACCAGGGCGGCGTCGGCGAGGTGTCCGGCGGCGAGCCTCGCGGTCATCGCCGTGCAACGGGCCAGATTGAGCGACGACAGAAGCGCGTTCGACGCGTCACCCAGAAAGGCGGTCCGTTCGCGCTCCATGCGCAGCGCCTCGCGGGCCAGCAGATGATCGGTGTCGTCCACCAGCCACCACACGACCTCACCGGTCACCTCACAGGTGGGGTGCGCCTCGAAGCTGCGCTCGCCGATCTCACCGCGGACGGCGGGGCTGACGGAGGGCTCAGGCTCGGCCGATCCCGGGCCCGTGGGGCTCCCGACCGGAACGGCGGACAGGTTCTGGTGCGCGCTGGCCAGCCACCCGGGCACCGCGCGGGTCACGTCCGCCCCGGGCCGTGCGTGCGGGAGCAGGGCCGAGGCGGTGTCGTTGAGGAAGCGCACGACGCCGTGCGTGTCCGCGACGAGCACCGGATACGGCGCCAGACGGAGAGCGGATCTCTTCATGCCACCACCTGTATCGGTCGGTTGTTCCGCGGAAATCGCCACAGTCGTGAGGTCCGCTGTGCGGCCCCGTCCCCCCTTTCATTCCCTTCATTTATCTCGACAGGAGAACGGCTGCCCCGTGAAAGCCGTCTCGCACCTCCGAGATTCTCCCGAACCGCACTAGCCTAATAGGTTTAGGTATGTGCATAATCGATTCAGGTAAGCAGTACGCGGAAGGAGGCCCGAATCCCATGTCACCCCGTGCAGGACTCACCACCGAGCGCCTCGTCCGGGCGGGCGCCGAGCTGGCCGACGAGGTCGGCTTCGAGCAGGTGACCGTCTCGGCGCTCGCCCGGCAGTTCGACGTCAAGGTCGCGAGCCTCTACTCGCACCTCAAGAGCTCCCAGGACCTCAAGACCCGCATCGCCCTCCTCTCGCTGGAGGAGATGGCCGACCGGCTTTCCACGGCGCTCGCCGGACGCGCGGGCAAGGACGCCCTGGCCGCCTACGGGCACGTCTACCGCGACTACGCCCGCGAGCACCCCGGCCGCTACACCGCCGCCCGGCTCACCCTCGACCCCGAGACGGCCGCGGCCAGCGCCGGCCCCCGGCACTCCCAGATGGCACGGGCGATCCTGCGCGGGTACGACCTGACGGAGCCGGACGAGACCCACGCCGTACGGCTCCTGGGCAGCGTCTTCCACGGCTACATCAGCCTGGAGACGGCCGGCGGCTTCAGCCACAGCTCACCCGCGTCGGACGAGACCTGGGTGTGGATCGTGGACCACGTCGACGCGCTGCTGCGCACCCCGCCCACCCCCTGACGATCAGCAACGATCAGCACGAGGCAGACACCATGAGCACCGGCGAGAACCTGACCACCACCCCCATCTCCGCCGACATCCTGCGCGGCGCCCTCGACCTGGAGCACACCGCGCGGGGCGTCCTCCCCCACCGCCTGCCCGCCTGGGCCCGCGCCCAGAACACGGATCCGCAGCTGGCCATGGCGGAGGCCCAACCCTCCGGCGTACGGCTCGCGTTCCGCACCCGCGCGAGCACCGTCGAGCTGGACACCCTGCCCACCAAGCGCTCCTACGTGGGCGCCCCGCCCCGCCCCGACGGCGTGTACGACCTGCTGGTCGACGGCCGGCTGACGGCGCAGTCCTCGGTGTCGGGCGGCAACGTCCTGACCATCGACATGACGGCGGGCACCGCCGAGCAGCGACCGGGCCCGCCCGGCACCCTGCGCTTCGGCGACCTGCCCGAGGGCGCGAAGGACATCGAGATCTGGCTGCCGCACAACGAGACCACCGAACTCATCGCGCTGCGCACCGACGCCCCCGTCGAGCCGGTGCCGGACCGGGGCCGCGCGGTGTGGCTGCACCACGGCAGCTCGATCAGCCACGGCTCCGACGCCGCGAGCCCCACCACGACCTGGCCCGCGCACGCCGCCTCACTCGGCGGCGTGGACCTGATCAACCTGGGCTTCGGCGGCAGCGCCCTGCTCGACCCGTTCACCGCGCGCACGATGCGGGACACCCCGGCCGACCTGATCAGCCTCAAGCTCGGCATCAACCTGGTCAACGCCGACCTGATGCGGCTGCGCGCCCTCGCCCCGGCCGTGCACGGTTTCCTCGACACCATCCGCGAAGGCCACCCGACGACACCGCTGCTCGTCGTCTCGGCACCGTACTGCCGCATCCACGAGGACACCCCGGGACCCAGCGCCCCGGACTTCTCCCGTATCGGCGACGGCCAGTTGCGCTTCCTGGCGATGGGCGACCCGGCGGAGCGCGCGAGCGGAAAGCTGACCCTGAACGTCATCCGCGACGAGCTGGCCCGGGTCGTACGGCAGCGGGCGGCCGAGGACCCGAACCTGCACCACCTGGACGGCCGGGAGCTGTACGGCGAGGCGGACTACGCCGAACTGCCCCTCCCGGACGAACTCCACCCCGACGCCCCGACCCACCTCCGCATGGGCGAACGCTTCGCGAAGCTGGCCTTCACGCCCACCTGCCTGAACCCGGCCGTCTGAGAACTCCCCGGGGCGGGACGGGCTCAGACGCGGACCACGATCTTCCCCCGCGTGTGTCCGCGTTCGCCGTACGCGTGCGCCTCCGCGATCTGGTCGAGCGCGAAGACGCGCTCGACACGCGGCGTGTAGCCGCCCCGCCTCCCGAGGTCGGCCGCTTCGGCGAGGAGCGCGGGGTCGTTCGCCGCGTTGGCCATGTGCACACCCAGGCGCTCCGCGTTGGCGTGGTCGGCGACCGTCGCCACGCGATCGGGGTCGCCCGCGATCGCGACCAGATCCGGCAGGGACCCGGAGGCGGCGGTGTCGAGCACGATGTCGACACCGCCCGGAGCCAGAGCGGCGACCCGCTCCGCGAGACCGGCGCCGTACGTGGTCGGAACGGCCCCGAGCGAGGCGAGGAACTCGTGGTTGCGCTCGCCGGCCGTCCCGATCACCGTGGCGCCCTCGGCCACCGCGATCTCGACCGCCGCACTGCCCACGCCTCCGGCGGCCCCCTCGATGAGCAGGGTGCGCCCCCGCAGGGGACCGAGCGCCTTCAGCCCGCCCATCGCGGTCACCGATGCCAGACCGGCGCCCGCCGCCTCCTCGTCGCTCCACGTCTCGGGCGCCTTGGCCCAGGCGGAGAGCACGGCCAGCTCCGCCGTCGCGCCGGTGACGCCACCGAGCCCGAAGACCCGGTCGCCGACGCTCACCCCCCGTACGTCCGCACCGATCTCGTCGACCGTGCCGACGGCGTCCCGCCCGGGAATCGCGGGCAGGTCGACGGGGATCCTCGCCCGCGCCGCACCCGAACGCACCTTCCAGTCGATGGGATTGACCCCGGCCACCGCGACACGGACACGGACCTCACCGGCCCCGGGACGCGGGTCAGGCACCTCCTCGACCACAAGAGTCTCCACACCGCCGTACTGGTGATAACGGGCTGCGCGCATGACGTTCTGCCTTTGCGTGAGATCAGTGGGTGGAGGAGCGGTGCGCATCGGTGAGGTCGCCGACAAGACGGGAGTGAGTGTCCGGGCACCGCGCTACTACGAGGAGAAGGGCCTGCTCCCCGCGTACCGTAGCCCCGGCGGCCAGCGGCACCGCCCCGACACCGCCGTCGAGCGGATCACCGATCTGCCCGCCGTACGCGACCGGCTCGACGGCGTGACCGCCATCTCTGAGGCGATCGCGTCGGAGGGCGGGGGCGAGCGTCCGAGGGCGTGCGCCCGGCTGCGCGCCGTTCGGGTCGCTGTCGGGGACCATCCGGGTGTGCGGCCGGTCGCGCCTCTGAAGGTGGCCAACGAGCGTGTCGATGATCAGATGCGGTCCCGCGAGGACGGGTCCGCACCATCACGAGAGGACACACCCCCATGCGCCGTAGTCGCGCACTCCTGACCGCCGCCCTCACCGCCGGTCTCGCAATCACCCCGTTGGCCTCGGCCTCCGCCGCGCCCGCCAACGACCCGTCCGTCCTGAGCTGGGGCGCCGGCCGCACGGGCCAGCTCGGCAACGGTGCCACCAAGGACAGCACCACCCCGGTGCCCGTCACCTCGCTCGTCCGCGGCGACGTCCAGCGGATCTCCGCCGGTGGTACCTCCTCGGACGACTCCTTCGCGCTCGCCCTCACCGACAACACCGTCAAGGCGTGGGGCCACAACTCGTCGGGCCAGCTCGGCAACGGCGACCGCACGAACCGCAACGTCCCCACCAACGTGCCGCGCCTGGCCGACATCAAGGACATCGCCGCCGGTGGCCAGCACGCGCTCGCGCTGGACGGCAAGGGCCAGGTCTACACGTGGGGCGAGAACACCTACGGGCAGCTCGGCAACAACCGCACGGGCGACGTCCGCGCCGTCCCGACCCGCATCCAGGGCCTGCCCAAGGTCAAGCAGGTCTCGGCCGGCTGTGACTTCAGCATGGCGCTCGCCGACAACGGCAAGGTGTACGCCTGGGGCCGTGGCGTCTACGGCCAGCTCGGCAGCGGCACCCGCGCCACCAGCTCCGCGCCCCGTGAGATCAAGGGCCTGGAGAAGATCACCGAGATCGACGCCGGCTGCCACCACGCGCTCGCGCTGACCACCGAGAAGACCGTCAAGGCCTGGGGCAAGAACTCCTCCGGTCAGCTCGGCGACTCCTCCACGCGCAGCAGCACGCGCCCGGTCGACGTCGACTGGATCGAGAACGTCACGGACATCGAGGCCGGCGCCAACCACAACTACGTCATCACCGACGACGACACGGTCTGGGGCTGGGGCGCCAACCAGAACAACCAGCTCCTGGAGGCCGACCCGGCCGCCGCCAAGGACGCCAAGACGCTCGTCAACCGTACGGCTCCGATCGAGATCCCCCGCCTGGCAGGCGCCCAGCAGATCGCGGCCGGCTCACACCACGGCATCGCGGTCTTCGGCGAGGACGTCTTCGCCTGGGGTCACAACGCGGAGGGCCAGGTCGGCAACAACGTCTCCACGTCGGGCGTGCAGTCGGTGCACATGCTGAACGTCGACCCGGCTGTGCAGCACGTCGCCGCCTCGCTCGGCGGGAACACGAGCTACGCCTACTGATCCACCGGGGCTGATCCAGGATCACTGATCCGCTGATCCACTGATCCCCGACATGACGACGGCCCTGTGGGGCGACCTCCCGGTCACCTCACAGGGCCGTACGCGTGGCGGTACGCGTGGTGTACGCGGCCCAGCGGCTCAGCCGACCTGCTTCACCTTGATGACCTTGTACTCCTTGCCGCCGATGATCTTCGTCGTCTCGCCGACCTTCTCGAACGCGCCACCCCGCGGGATGAGAACCTCCGACTCCTGCCCCCGATAGCGGGACAGCGGGTCGATGTTGCGGCCGTTGTCCGACTCGATTTCGAGCAGGACGTTCTCGCCCCCGGGGATGTTCTTCGCCTCGGTCTTCTTCAAGGCGCGTTCGGCCTTCGCCGGGTCACTGGACGTACTGAGGTACTCGGGGAATTCGACCGACTCACCCGACGCGAACTTCTTCAGCATCTCGTCCGACATGAATGTCCCTCGGTAGAACGTCCCCTCGACCTTGGGCAGATGGTCCAGAGCCCGGTCCATGTCGTCCCTGAACTTGTTGGGATCACCGTCGCCGTTCGCCGGATTGCGCAGCCACTTGTTGATGGTCTCGGCCTTGTAGCCGGTGTAGTCCGCGATGGTGAGCGCGTCCTCGGCCGTGAAGTCCTCGGTCATCGGGTTCTGCTTGGCGATCTTCTCGACTTCCTCTGACCATTCCTTACGCCCGTCCTTGCCGGCCTTGTAGTCCGGGATGTCGTCCAGGACATTCATCGGCGTCTTGACGGGACAGCCCTGAAGATGCGGCGGCTTCGGCGGCGGCTTGGGCTTGTCCTTGGGCTTGTCCTCGGGATCGGGATCGTCCGGGATCGGCGGGGGCGGCGGGTCGGTGAGCCCGAGCGCGTTGCTGAGCCTGTCCTCCACGCTCTGGTACGTGTCGACACCGGCGAGGGCGGAACCGGCGAGGGCGTTCAGCGTGCTCATGGGGTCGACCCCGGGAGCCGCGAGCGAGGTGCCGGAGACGATGACGCGCGTACTGCCCCCGGCGGAGGCGAGCGTGTACCGCCCGCTGCCGGCCGAGCCGGGGGTCACGCTGCCGTAGAACGCGACGTTGGTGTCGTTCCGGCAGTCGTCCTTCTTGTCGTCATCCTCGTCTTTGTCGTCGTCCTTGTCGTTGTCCTCCTTGCAGCCGGTCAGACCCCACTGCGACCCGGCGCCGGTCGGATTGCACTCGATCTTGCCATCGTCCTTGTCCTTGTCTTTGTCGTCGTCCTTGTCGTCGTCCTTGTCCTTGTCGTCGTTGCCACCGCTGCTGCTGCCGCCACCGCTGTCAGAACCGCCGCTGCTGCCCTTCTCGGTGCAGCTCTGCATCATTCCCCAGGGGGCCATGACCGGGTTGCACTCATACTCCTTCTCGTCGTCGTCCTTGTCCTTGTCGTCCTTGTCCTCGCCGCCGGAGGAGCCACCGCCGGACGACCCACCACCGGAGCTGCCACCGCCTGAGGAGCTACCGCCAGAGTCCCCGCCACCGGACGACCCACCGCCGGAACTGCCACCACTGTCAGACCCACCGCCCGAGTCCCCGCCGCCCGAGTTCCCGCCGCCGCTGTCGCCGCCACCGGAGTTCCCTCCGGAATCCCCGCCACTGTCGGAACCACCGCCCGAGTCACCACCACCGGAGTTGCTACCGCCGGAGTTGCTACCGCCGCTGTCACCGCCACCGTTGTTGCCCCCGCCAGAGGATCCGCCACCGTTGTTGCCCCCACCGGAGTCGCTTCCGCCGCTGTCACCGCCACCGGAGTCACCGCCACCGTCCGAACCACCGCCCGAGTCACCACCACCGTTGTTACCCCCGCCGGAGTCGCTCCCGCCGCTGTCACCGCCACCG
>NZ_MDCR01000191.1 GCF_001723055.1 Streptomyces niveus | reverse complement strand
CGTACTTCCGCCGCTGGTCGCAGGAGCAGCCGCGCGGCGTGCTCGGGGCGCCCCGGTCGGTGCGGGTGCCCGCCGGGGTCGGGTCCGGGCGGGTACCCGCGCGCGCGGACGTGTCCGGGGTCTCCGCAGGGCTCGCCGAGGGCGGTGAGACGGCGGGCCGCAAGCGCTTCGCCGACTGGAAGCGGGCCGGCCTCGCGACGTACGACAGCGGCCATGACGACCTGGCCGGTGACGTCACCTCGCGGCTCTCGCCGCATCTGCACTTCGGCACCCTCTCCCCCACCGAACTCGTCGCGCGGGCGCGCCGGTCGGGCGGTTCGGGCGCCGAGGCGTTCGTACGGCAGCTGTGCTGGCGGGACTTCCACCACCAGGTCCTGGCCGCGCGGCCCGGCGCGGCGTCGGCCGACTACCGCACCAAGCACGACCGTTGGCGGTCGGCGGAGTCCGCCGGTGAGGAGATCGAGGCGTGGAAGGCGGGCCGCACGGGCTATCCCGTGGTCGACGCCGCCATGCGCCAGCTGCGCCACGAGGGGTGGATGCACAACCGGGGCAGGCTGCTGACCGCGAGTTTCCTCACGAAGACGCTGTACGTGGACTGGCGCGTCGGCGCGCGGTACTTCCTGGAGCTGCTGGTGGACGGCGACATCGCCAACAACCAGCTCAACTGGCAGTGGATGGCCGGGACCGGCACGGACTCGCGCCCCAACCGGGTGCTCAACCCGGTGACGCAGGGCAGGCGGTACGACCCGCAGGGCGGCTATGTACGGCGCTGGGTACCGGAGTTGAGCGCTCTGGCGGGCGCGGCCGTCCACGAGCCGTGGAAGCTCCCGAAAGCCGAGCGGGCCCGGTACGACTACCCGGACCCGCTCGTGGAACTGGCCGAGGGCCGGGACCGCTTCCTGCGGGCGCGCGACAAGGACTGAGACGGCCCGTCGGCAGGTGGCGCCGCTCCTATCGGCCCAGGTCCCGCAGGATCTCGCGGGCCGCCCGCGCCCCGGACGCCAGCGCGCCCTGGACGGACCCGGTCGTGCGGTGGTCCCCGCACACGTAGCGCCCACGGCCGGCGCGGGAGGACCGGGTGAGCGGCTGCGGCGGCGGCATCGCGGGCAGCGCGTCGTGGACGGTGCGCGCCGTCACCCGACCCCAGCCCGCCGTGTCCGTCCCGTACGCCTGCGCGAGCGCGTCGAGCACCGCGCGCTCCCGGCCCGGCGCGTCCTCGCCGAGCACGGAGGTGGCGACGAGCGAGGAGCCGGCCGGCGCGTAGCCGGGCACCACGTCGCTCAGGACGCAGCTGTTGAGGAAGCGCAGCCGTGAGTCGGTGAGCAGTGTCGGCTCGGCCAGGGGTGATCGCGGGGCGGTGTGGAAGTACGTGGTGACGACGCGGTACGGCGGCATGTCCAGGCCGGGCAGCAGATGCGTGGCGGGCTCCGGCCCGGTCGCGACGACCACGGTGCCCGCGGCGCGCTCCGCTCCGTCGGCGAGCAGGACCCCGTCGTCGGTGAGCCGGTCGACGGGCGACTCGAACCGTACGGTGCCCGGCGGCAGCGCGTCGGCCAACTGACGCGGTACGTCGCCGATTCCGGCCGCCGGCAGGCAGAGCGTGCCGCGGAGCATGCTGCGCCACACCAGGTGGAAGACGCGGCTTGAGGTCTCCAGTTCGTCTTCGAGGAACACGCCGGACAGGAACGGCCGGAGGAACCGGCCGGTGAACTCCTCGGAGATCCCGGCCGCCGCGAGGGCGGTCCGCGTGGTGTGGTCGCCGGCACGCTTCAGGGGCCGTACGGGACCGAGCATGTCGCGGGCGGACAGGGCGGCGACGGCGAACAGGTCGCGCGGCCCCGCCGGAGCGCCGCGCACCAGGCTCGCGACCGTACGCGGCGCGCGGGTGGGGTCGGCGAGGCGGACCCGGCCGGCGTCGGTGTGGACGAGGAACCCCGGTGTGAACGGGCGAAGACGCAGGTCGCGCAGTGTGAGGCGGCGTTTCGCCTGCGGGTAGGCGGTGTTGAAGACCTGGAAGCCCCGGTCGATGACGAAGCCGTCGACGCGATCGGAGCGCATGCGTCCGCCGGGGGCATCCGACGCCTCCCGTACGTCGACGGTCAGACCGCTCGCCAGGAGATCGTGCGCGCAGGCCAGACCGGCCAGGCCCGCTCCGATCACCAGGACGTCGGGGGTGCCGCGTGAGGGGGACATGGGGGCCGTCCTTCGTGTTCGGTGCCGTAGAGCCGGGTCAGTGTGGCGAGCGCGTCGCGCAGTCCGTGGGGGCGGGACAGCCCCGGCACCGGCGGTCCCGCCCACCCCGGTCCCGCGAGCATCACCTCGGCGCTGCCGCGCGCTCCCCGCACACCCCAACTGCCCGCGGCGATGTGCCGCGCCAGCGGGCGGCTCGCCGTCGAGCGGGACTGGGACCAGAGGACGACGGCGCGAGGGCCGGTGCGCCGGGCGGCCTCGTCCAGCGCGGTCGCCGGTACGGCGGCGCCGAACATCCTTGTGGGCAGGCCGCGTTCGGCCAGCGCGGCGGTCAGGGCCTCGATGGGGAGGGTGTGCTGCTCGCCCGGCACGCAGGCCAGCAGCACCGGCCCGGCGCCGGTCCGCGCGGGCGGGGCGGCCGGTACGCGGCGCAGGGCCGACGAGACGTGCCACGACAGCAGATGCTCGACCTCCACGTACTTGTCGCCCGCCGAGGCCCATCTGCGTCCCACCGCGCGCAGCGTCGGCATCATCAGGTCCTCCCAGGCGCGGACCAGGCCGTACTCGTCGACGAACGACGTGAGCAGTTCGTCCACGACGGGCGCGTCCAGGCGCAGGGCGGCGCGGGACAGGCCCCGGCATTCCAGCCGGACGTCACCGAGCGGCGGTCCGGGACCCGCCTCCGGTCGCCGGACACCCGGCGCGGGCGGTGGGCCGCCGCCGCGTTCGCGAGCCGCGCGAGCGGCTTCGGCGGGCGGGACCCCGGCTGCGGTCAGGCGGCACATCTCGTCGAGCACCGCGAGGTCGGCGGGTGTCCAGCGACGGTGCCTTCCGTCCTGGCGGGCGGGCCCGATGCCGTAACGGCGGTCCCAGGAGCGCAGCGTGATCGGCGAGACGCCGATCCGGCGGGCCGCGGTGCCGGTGGAGACGCTCGCCACCGCCCCCGCCCCGTCCGCGATGTCGTCCACGGTGCCGCCCGCGTGCGCCGGTTCGCTCACGTGATCACCGTACGAGCCGGAGGCCGTCCCCGCGCGGGGACGGGGGTCATTCATACGCGCCCCGCGAGGCCGGCGGGGCTCCGTGTTCCGGCTCCAGGGCACCGCGCAGCCGGTGCAGACCGCGGCGTACATGACTCTTGACGGTGCCCAGCGGCAGCCCGGTGCGCTCGGCGATCTGCACCTGGGTGAGGTCGTCGAAGAACGCCAGGGACAGCAGGCGCCGTTGGGCGTGGGGCAGCGTCTCCAGCGCGCGCAGCACCAGCAGCCGGTCCAGCACCGCCTCGGGGTGGTCGGAGGGGCGCGGCACCCGGGTGCCGGCGGCGGCGGTCGCGGCGGTGACGAGCGCGGTGCGCCGGGTGCGGGCGGCCAGGGCGTCGACGATCTTGCGCCGGGTGATGCCGACGACCCACGCGTTGATCGGACCGCGTTCCGGCCGGTAACCGGCTCTCCCCCGCCATACGCCGAGAAAGACCTGCTGGGTGATGTCCTCGGCCTCTTTCGCGTCCCCCAGGGAACGGGTGGCCAGGGTGTGCACCAGCGGCGCCCACCGCCGGTAGGCGTCGGCCAGCGCGTCCGGGTCCCCGCGCGTCAGGGCGGCGGCGAGGTCCCTCTCGGCGCGGGCCTCCCCGGCGTCGGTCTCCCCGGCGTCGGTCTCCCCGGCGCGAGTCTGCTCGGTCGGCAGGGACGCGCAGGACCGGGGCCGGGCGACGGTGTCGGCGTACGTCGTGTTCACGCTGGCTCCTCCTTCCGGCACTGGAGCCCCGGCCGACGAGCAGGGGCCCCAGGCGTCGGCCACTCTCGCCAAAACGATGCGCCGTGAGCAATACGCATCGTTCTCGCATCGTCCGGCGTGTCCGGCGGTCGGCGCGAGATGCCCGGTGCGCGAGGCCGTGCGACGGTGGGGTGTGTCGTTCGACCGGACGGCAGAAGCGCGACCGAGCCGGACGGTGACCCCATCCGTACGGCACCCGCCTTCACCGCAGGAGGAGTCCCCCCATGAACATCTCCCGCAACCCTCGCAGTGCCCGCGGCCCGCGCCGCTCCCGTGCCCGCCGTGCGGCGGTGGCGGCCTGCGCCGCCGTGGTCCTGCCCGTGTCGCTGGGAGTGCTCGCACCCCAGGCCTCCGCGAGCACCACACAGAGCCCCACCACGACCGATCCCTTCGGCCCCGGGTGTTCGTCCCTCCCCCAGCAGGGAGCGGGCAGCGCGGCTGCCATGGCCACGCAACCGGTGGCGACCGCCGCGTCCCAGAACCCCGAACTGTCCACGCTGACGGCGGCGTTGCGGCAGGCCGGTCTGGTGGACACGCTCAACAACGCCAAGAACTCGACGGTGTTCGCGCCGACGAACGCCGCGTTCGCGAAGATCCCCAAGGCGGATCTCGACGCGCTGCTCGCGGACAAGGCCCAGTTGAAGAAGGTGCTGACCTACCACGTGGTCGGCGAGAAGATCAACAAGTCTCAGCTCGCGAACGGCAGCTTCACCACGCTGGAGGGCGGCACGCTCACCACGTCCGGTTCCGGCTCGTCGTTCAAGGTCAACGGCACGGCGAACATCGTGTGCGGTGACATCACGACGTCCAACGCCACGGTCAACCTCATCGACACGGTCCTGATGCCGAAGTAGGCGGCGGCCACCTCTCCGGACCCCGGCGCGGCCGGTCTCCCCTCGCCCGAGGGGAGACCGGCCGTCGTTCACCCGCGTCGACGACCCCGCGGGCCGACGCACCTAACCCGCGTCCGTCGGGACCCGGTGGGCGGACGGTGACAGATAGACGCGGCAGTTCCGCTGGCCCGGCAGGTCCGGGATCCGTTCGACGCGCCAGTCGCGCGCGTACGCCGGTGGTCCCGCCCGCCCCGCCACCACGAACGCCACCGGCCGCTCGCGCCCGTAGGCGACGAGTTGGACGGGCGTGATGCTCCCGTCGTGGCCGCCGGTCTGCCGCGACGCGCAGCCGGCCCGGAAGGCGACCCTGATCGCCTCGGTGCCGCTGACGACGCACGGCGGCCGTACGCCCTGCCGGGCCAGTTCGGCGACCACCGCGTCCAGCTTCAGGCGGTCGGCGCGGCCGCGTTCCACCCGGTCGGCGACGACCGAGCCCTGGACCCACAGATGCGCGACGGCCGCAGCCACGAGCAGGCCCACGACCAGCGGGCGCGGCCGGGCGGTCCTGGCGAGCCAGATCAGGAAGAGAGCGGTGGGCAGGGCGAACAGCGCGTACACGGGGAGCAGGAAGCGCGGCGCGGCGTACCCGATCAGCAGGAGGTACTGCACGGCCATGGACAGTCCGACCAGGGTTGGCACGAGGACGAGCGGCAGCCGCCGCAGGCGGGCGGCGACGAGCACGCCGCCGAGGGTGAGCAGCGGCAGCGCGAACCACCAGATCGCGGTGGCCGGGCGCCGCCACTGGACCGAGCAGGGGCGGCAGAGCAGCCGGCCGTCGAGCGAGCGCATGTGGTCGGCGAAGACGAGGTGCCAGCCGAGGTGGCCCTGGATCTCGCTGGCCCGTGCCAGGCGGGTGAAGAGACCGCCGTAACTGACGTACGCCTCGATGACCCACTCCGCGCAGCCGATCAGCCCGCCCGCGGCGAGCGCCGCCAGCAGGGCCCAGCGGCGCCACCGTCCGACGGCGAGCACGATGAGTGCGAGCGGCGCGCTGAGCCAGAAGGCGTCGGTGGGGCGCATGAGCGCGACGAAGGCCACCGCGACGCCGAGTCCGACGAGGGCCGTGCGGTCGGTCCGGTCGCGCGCGGCCCTGAGGAAGAAGCCGACGGCGCAGAGGCAGCCGAGGGCGACCCAGAGGTTCGGCATGACCTGCGGTCCGTAGAAGACGGTGATCCACAGTCCGGCGAACAGAGCGCCGGCGAGGGCGAGTACGGATCCGGGCAGCAGGCGACGCCACACCCACAGGGCGAGGAAGAGTCCGGCGCCGGAGAGAAGTGCCAGATAGACGCGGAGCACTTCGACGGAGGCGGTGAGTGAGGTCACCGGGGCGATGAGGAAGGTGATGCCGCGCGCGCGTGGGGCGCTGAAGAACGCGGTGTCCTGGGCGGCGCGGCTGACTTGGCTCGTGTACACCGTCTCGTCCCAGCCGAGCCCGGATCCCTGTACGAGGAAGGCGAGTTGAACAATCGTGTACACGCCCGCGACGACCGCGAGCCACAGGAGACCGCCGTCGGCCGCCGGCCAGTCCCGGCGGGCCGGGCGGCTCGTCTCTCGCAGGCCGGTCGCGACGGCCTTGGTCTGTGTCATGGCGCAACGCTGCCTGCCCGGGGGCTACTCGGAGGACGGACACGCCACAGGGCGAATATTAAGAAACCGCATCTAAAGCATAAGAATCACTCAATAGGGTGGTCTGTCATGTCAGGGCGTCGCTCGACGGAGCGACCATGCGGCGCGCCAACCGCACGATGTGGGCCCGCAGTTCGTCGTCACCGCCGGGCACGTCGGCCGTCGTGCCGAGGATCAGCCGGGTGATCTGGGGGAACGCGGTCGGCAGGATGGCGAGGCCGATGAGTGCGAGGAGGGTGCTCGCCGCCTCGGTGTCGGACTCGGAGCCGGACTCGGTCTCGGACTCGGACTCGGTCTCGGACTGTGAGCCGAGGGCTTCGGAGAGCGTGGCGACCATGCCGCGGTAACGGGCGGTGCGCGGTTGCTCGTTGGGCAGTCCCCCGTCGTAGTACAGGGCCTCCCACATCATCAGGCGCAGCAGTTGCGGGTTGCGCCGGTGCAGGTCGTAGATCCGGCCGGCGTACTCGGCCAGGTCGGCGGAGGGTGGTCCCAGCAGCGTGGCGTGCTCGGTGAGGGCTTCGGAGATGACGGCGGCGAAGAGCTTCTCCTTGCTGCCGAAGTAGCCGTAGATCCGTTCCTTGCTGACGCCGGCCTGTTCGGCGATCCGGCCGACACGTGCGCCGCCCATGCCGTGGGCGGCGAATTCGTCGCGGGCCGCGGCCAGCAGCAGGGCGCGGGTTCCTACCAGGTGTTCGGTGCGAGGCATGGTGAAACTCTACATTGCCGACCAGACGGTTGGTTGGCTACGGTGCGGATCATGGGAACGACACGAGGAACAGACGTGAACGGCGGTACGGAGGTGTGGGTGACGGGCCTCGGCGCGACCACCCCGCTGGGCGGCGACGCGTCGGCCACCTGGTCCGCGATGCTGGCCGGTGAGAACGGGATCGGCGTGCTCGACGACGACTGGGCGGCCGGGCTGCCCGTCCGGCTGGGGGCCCGGCTGCGGGTGGATCCGGCGACGGCCCTGAAGCGGACCGAGGCCCGCCGGCTGGACCGCTGCGAGCAGTCCGCGCTGGTCGCCGCCCGTGAGGCGTGGGCCGACGCGGCGCACCCCGCGGCCGATCCGGAGCGGATCGCGGTGGTGATCGGTACGGGAGTCGGCGGCGTACTGTCACTGCTCGGCCAGGACGACATCCTGGAGGAGTCCGGGCCGCGCAAGGTCTCGCCGCACACCGTGCCCATGCTGATGGCCAACGGGCCGGCGGCCTGGGTGAGTATCGACCTCGGAGCCCTGGGCGGGGCGCACACCCCGGTGAGCGCGTGCGCGTCCGGCGCGGAGGCCGTCGCCGTCGGGCTCGACCTGATCCGGCTCGGCCGCGCCGATGTGGTGGTGACGGGCGGGGCGGAGGCGTGTCTGCACGGGCTGCCGCTGGCGGGGTTCGCGCAGATGACGGCGCTGTCCACGGCCAACGACGATCCGGCGGGTGCGTCGCGCCCGTTCGACGTGGGGCGCGACGGCTTCGTCCTGGGCGAGGGCGCCGCCGTACTGGTCCTGGAGCGCGCGGAGTTCGCCCGCTCGCGCGGCGCGCGCCCGTACGGTGCGCTCGCCGGCGCGGGCGTGACGTCCAGCGGGCGCCACATCACCGCCTCGGACAGCACAGGGCAGGCGCGCGCCATCCGTACGGCCCTGAGGTCGGGCGGGCTCGCGCCGGCGGACGTCGGCCTCGTCCACGCGCACGCGACGTCCACCCCGCAGGGCGACGCGGCGGAGGCGGACGCCATCACCGAGGCCGTCGGCGGACACCCGGCCGTCACCGCGACCAAGTCCATGACGGGCCATCTGCTCGGCGCGTCCGGGGCCCTGGGCGCGCTGGCGACGGTGCTGGCGCTGCGGACCGGAACGGTGCCCGCCACCAGGAATCTCGACCGGCTCGACCCGGCGATCGACCTGGACGTCGTCTCGGGCGCTCCGCGCCGGGGCGCCTGGACGGCGGCGGTCGCCAATTCGTTCGGCTTCGGCGGCCACAACGTCTCGCTGGCGTTCACCGCCGTGGGGTCCGGGTCCTGATCCCTCGTTGGACACGCCGCGCCACCACACCGAGGATATGAGGATAAACATCCCATTTGCCTAATGAGGACTCGGTGCCCATGCCGCAGCGCGCCACACGACGGTTCTCGGTCGGCTATCTCGGTGCCGCGGTCGTCTTCGCGATCGGCATGGTGGGGACGACGCTGCCCACACCGCTGTACGGGCTCTACCGCGAGCAGCTGGGCTTCTCCGAGTTCATGGTGACGGTGGTCTTCGCCGTGTACGCCTTCGGGGTCATCGCGGTGCTGCTGCTGGCGGGCAACTTCTCCGACCAGGTGGGGCGCCGGCCGGTCCTGTTCATCGGGCTCGGGCTCTCGGCGGCCAGCGCGGTCTGCTTCCTCACCGAGGGCGGACTGCCGTTGCTGTTCGCGGGGCGGCTCCTGTCGGGTTTCGCCGCCGGGCTGTTCAGCGGCGCCGCGACCGCCACCGTGATGGAGCTGGCGCCGCCGGGCCGGGAGGCGCGCGCGGGGCTCGCGGCGACGGCGGCGAACATGGGCGGTCTGGGCTGCGGGCCGCTGCTCGCCGGGCTGCTCGCGCAGTACGCGCCGTGGCCGCTGCTGCTGCCGTTCTACGCGGCGCTGGCACTGGTGGCGGTGGGCGCCGTCGTGACCTGGTTCCTGCCGGAGCCCGTCGAGCACCGGACCCGGCGGCCGAGGCTGCGGCCACAGGGCTTGAACGTGCCGCCCGAGGTACGGGGCGTCTTCGCACCGGCGGCGCTGGCCGCGTTCTCCGGCTTCGCGCTGCTGGGGCTCTGCACGGCGGTGTCACCGACGTTCATCGCGACGACCCTCGGCGAGAAGAACCTGGCGGTGTCGGGCGCCGTCGTCTTCTCGGTGTTCCTGGCCTCCACCGTCGGGCAGTCCATGATGGGCCGCGTGGGGGCGGACAGGGCGCTGCCGGGCGGCAGTCTGGTGCTGGTGGCGGGGCTCGTACTGGTGGGGGCGTCCCTGTTCGTGGAGTCGCTGCCGCTGCTGGTGGTCGGTGTGGTCTGCGGCGGGCTGGGCCAGGGGCTGGCGTTCCGCGCGGCCATCACCGCGATCGGTGCGGCGGCCCCGGCCCGGTCGCGTGGCGGCACGATCTCCACGTTCTTCGTCGTCGCCTACATCGGCATCTCGCTGCCGGTGATCGGCATCGGCGCGCTGACGCTGCTGCTGGACCTGCGCGTCGTGGGGCTGGTCTTCACCGGGTGCGTGGCGGTGCTGGCGGCGTGTGTCGGGCTGTACGAGCTGCGCCGGCTACGGGTACGGCGGAGCGCGGACGCGACCTGAGGCCGGCGTCGCGGGTGCGGGGCCGGAGGGTGATGCCGCCGAGGCGGTAGTCGTACAGCCGGGCTCGTCCAGGACGGGGCGGTCAGCCCACGGCCAGTCGGTAGACCTGTCGTGAGCCGCCTTCCGGGCCGGGATCGGCCGTCTCGGCGGGGGTGAACCCCAGCCGTTCGTAGAAGACGCGGGCGCCGCTGTCGACGGCTCCGGGGTGATCGGCGCCGAAGGTGATCACCTCGACGGTGCCGGGCCCCGTGACGTACCGCTTCAGCGCGTCGCCCATCAGCGCGGCGCCGACACCCCGGCCGCGCGCCCGCTCGGAGACGACGAGCCAGTGGACATGGAAGACGGGGGCGTCCGTGCCGAACAACAGGCCGCCGAGCAGGGGCGGTTCGGCTCCGTCCTCAGCGGGAGCCGGTTCCTCGACGGCGACGAGAGCCTTCGCGTCACGGATGTGCGCGGCCACGGCGGCACGGAAGCCGGGGTCGTCCACCATCGGCCCGAACCAGTGCTCGACCTGGGCCGCCAGAGCGAGAAAGCCGGGCAGATCCCTCTCGTACGCGAGTCTCACGTTCATACGGACATCCTGGCACCCGGCAGGACCGGCGGGGAAAACGGACCACTTGTGGGTGGTCCTGTCCCATCCGTGACCGGCGAGGCCCGGTCTAGCGTGACGTCATGGTCATGCAACCCTGGTTCCCCGACGCCAAGCTCGGCATCTTCGTCCACTACGGGATCTACGCCGTCGACGGCGTACCCGAGTCCTGGTCCTTCTACCTGGGGCAGGTCCCGCACGCCCGCTACATGAAGCAGCTCGACGGCTTCACCGCCTCGCGGTACGACCCCGTCGCGTGGGCCGACCTGTTCGCCCGAGCGGGCGCCGGCTATGCCGTACTGACGGCCCGTCACCACGACGGTGTCGCCCTGTGGGACACCGCCCAGGGTGATCTGAACGTCGTACGGCACACCCCGGCGGGCCGCGACCTGGTCGCGCCGTACATCGACGCGCTGCGCGCCCGGGGCCTGAAGGCCGGGCTCTACTACTCGCACTCCGACTGGAACCATCCCGACTACGCGAGCGTGCTGCACCCCGAACCACCGCGGCACGACCCCGGTATCAACGCCAACCCGTTCAGCGCCCCCTCCGACGGCGTCGAGGATCCCGCGGCCTGGAGGCGCTACCTGGACTACCGCGACGCCCAGGTGGGCGAGTTGGTCGACCGCTTCGCGCCCGATCTGCTGTGGTTCGACGGCGAGTGGGAGCGGACCGAGGAGCAGTGGCGGACGGACGTGCTGGCCGCGCGGATCCACGCGGGGAACCCGGACACGGTCCTCAACGCCCGGATGCTCAGCCACGGCGACTACGCCACTCCCGAACAGGGCGTACCGCTCCGGGCCCCCGACGGGCCCTGGGAGCTGTGCCTGACCGTCAACGACTCCTGGGGCTTCCAGCACACCGACCACCACCACAAGTCGGTACGCCAGCTGGTGCGTTACTTCACGGAGACCATCGGTATGGGCGGCAACCTCCTGCTGAACGTCGGCCCGCGCGAGGACGGCACCATCACCCCGGAGCAGACCGCGCGCCTCGAAGGTCTCGGCGCGTGGATCGGCCGGCACAAGGAGGCGGTGTACGGCACCGTCGCCGGACTGCCCCCGGGGTACCACTACGGCCCCAGCACCCTCTCGGCGGACCGGCGGACCCTGTATCTGGTCTGCTTCGACCCGCCCCGCGAGACGGTGGCGGTACGGGGACTGCGTACGCCGGTCAGGCGCGTCACCGTCCTCGGCACGGGCGCCGAACTCGCGCACCGGGTCGTCGGCGGGCTGCACGAGGTGCCGGGCGTGCTGTGGATCGACGCCCCGTCCGCCTCCGACGTGGACGACGAAGCCACCGTCCTCGCCCTCGAACTCGACGGGGAGCTTGACCTGTACGAGGGAACGGGCCGCGTCTAGGGCCTGTCCGGGTCACCGGCACCGGCACGCACCGCGCGCGGTGACGCTCCCAGTTCCCGTCTGCACGCCTTGTTGAACACCTGAAGGTCCGTCATGCCCACGGCCGCGGCGATCGCCGACAGGGACAGCGTCGACTCGCGCAGCAGATGCCGGGCCCGCGCCATACGGCGCGCCCTGATGTACGCCACCACGGTGCTGTCCAGGTGGGCGTGGAACAGCCGGATGAGGTGGTTGTGCGAGACGCCCGCGGCGCGGGCGACCTCGGGGACGGTGAGGGGTTCGTGGAGCCGGGACTCGATGTGGGCCACGGCCGCCTCGACGCAGGCGTGCGGCCGGCCGGCCGTGCCCCGCCGGCCGAGGTCCACGACGCGCCAGAGCGCGGCCCACACCTCGGCGGTCACCCGGGCCGGGCTGTGCGCGGTGGCGGCGACGGCCCGGTGGAGCAGGTCGGTGAGTACGGGGGCCTCGGCGCCCATGTCCTGGATGAGCGGGACGCGGGCCGGCTCGCCGTCGCCGGTCAGCTCGAAGTGGGCGTACAGATGCTCCGAGCGGCCCCGGTAACGGTACTCGACCCGCTTCCCGGGCGGGATGACGCTGACCCGCCCGGGACGTATCGCGTACGCCGTGGTGTCGACGGCCAGGTCCGCCGCGTAACCGTAGACGTGCAGCTGCCAGAGGCCGGGCAGCCGGAACACGTCGCGGTCCGAGGTGACCCCGTGCACGCCGACCCCGAGGTTCAGCACGCGCGGCGGCGCGCCCAGCGGCAGCTCGACCGGGTTCACCACCGGACAGGCCCTAGGTCCGGTAGCGGGAGTCATCGATGTGCCAGACGTACGAGGACGCGACGGACCGCAGGGCATGCGCGTGATCGGCCAACGAGCCCCCGCCCGCGGTCAGTTCGGCGATGCGGGCGGCGGCGACGGCGGCCTGCTGTTCGCACATGCGGGAGGCGCGGCGGAAGGCTTCTTCGAGGTCGCACTCGTGCCGGCGCATCAGCAGCGCGGGCAGGCCGAGTGTCGCCGAACCGTCGCGGGCCGTCTCCTTGGCGTACGAGGCGAGGTCGTTGATCCAGCCGGCGAGGTCGGCGACCGCCGTCTCCAGTTCGCGGACCGGCTCCGACGACCTGTCCGGCTCGGTCAGTTCGTAGCCCAGCATGACCTCCGCCGTGGCGACGACGGTGCGTACGAAGACGGTGTGCGGGCGCATCGCGCGGTAGTCGGGCAGGGTGACGCGGTCGGGCCGGTGGAGGTGGTGCGCCTCCCAGAGGATGCCGAACAGGTTGTCCCGCAGGTGTGCGGTGAGCCGTGCGTACTGGGCGGGGGTGGCTCGTTCGCCGTAACGGTCCAGGAGGTCGCGCAGCGCGGCGCCGAACACGCTCGGGCCGCCCGGTGGCTCGTGGTGCCCGGCGAGAAGATGGACGTACTCGCTGGTCGTGCGGAGCAGACGGGCCGGGTCGGCGGCGCCGGTGGCCTCGCCGTGGGCGTCGTCGAACGCGGTGAGCCACAGGAAGAGGTCGGCGCAGAGGAAGAGTTCGTCGCGGCCGGCCGTCGGGAAGGTACGGGCCACCCCCTGGCCCGTGATGTGGGTGAGCGCGCTCAGCGCGCGCTCCGAGCGGATGAGCGGGAACGTCCGGAGCCACTGGGTGGCGTGCCGTTCGATGTCGTCGGCGTGGGCGCTGGCCGGGAAGGGCCCGGGGAAGGAGTCACGCAGGTCGGGCATCGGCAGGACGGGCGGGTTCGTGCTGGTGCGGGTCGCGTCGTTCATCGGGCCTTCCCCACGACCGTGTGGTGCCTGAGTTCGGGCACCATCTGAAGGGATGAGGGGTGCGTGGAGATCGCTCCGACCGGTCGTACGGCGCCGGGTGTCGGTCGCAGCCGCCAGCGGGAGGCGATCAGCGCGGTGATGATGATGGTCTCGGTCCAGGCGAACGTGTCCCCGATACACATGCGTTTGCCGGAGCCGAACGGGACGAAGGCGCCCTTCGGCGGCTGGGGGCGCTCCGGGAGCCAGCGGTCGGGGTCGAAGCGCAGCGGGTCGGGATACAGCTCGGGGTCCCGGTGCAGCGCGTAGGCGCTCCAGATCACGTCCGATCCGGCCGGCAGGGTGAACTCGCCGAGCCGTACGTCCGAGACGGCCTGCCGGGTCACCAGCCACGCCGGGCTGTACATGCGCAGCGACTCGCTGACGAGCCTGCGGGTGTGGACGAGAAGGGGAAGGCGCTCGGCGGTGAGCGGCCCCTCGGCGAGCACGGAGTCGACTTCCTCGTGGAGCAGGCGTTCCATCTCCGGGTTGCGGCCCAGTTCGTGGAAGAGCCAGGAGAGGACGACCGCGGTGGTCTCGGAGCCCGCGGCGAGCAGCGCGACGATCTCGGAGAGGATCTCGTCGTCGGGCAGCGTCGCGCCGGTCTCGTCCTGTGCGGTCATGAGCAGCGACACGATGTCGTCGTACGTGTCGGGGTGCGCCCGGTGTTCCGCGATGATCTCGGCGACCGCGGTACGCAGCGCGCTGCTTGCCTCGTCGGCCTTGCGGTTGCGCCGGGTGGGCAGTCGTTCCAGGAGGGAGATGGGCAGCAGGGCGCGCTGGATGGCGGTCTTGAAGACGGTGTCGACGCTGTTGAGGATCGTGGCGGCGGGAGCCCGTCGGGGCGTCGCGGAGAACAGGGCCGACATGACCACGCCCTGTGCCATGAGCTGCATCTCGGTCTTCACGTCGACCGGGGTTCCGCCGTCCCAGCTCGCGACGTACGGCTCCACGGCCGTACGCATGGTGTCGACGTAGCCGGCGATCTGCTGCCGGTGGAAGGCCGGCTGCATGAGGCGGCGCCGGCGCAGGTGCGGCTTGCCCTCCGCGACGGGCAGGGCATCCTTCCCGAAGAGCTTCAGCTTCTCGAAGAGCAGCCCTTTGGTGAACTCGTCGGCCTGGCTGGTGAGCATCTTGTGCATCAGCTCGGGCGAGTTGACGACGGTCAGCGTCTTGGGGCCGACGGTGATGCGGACGACGGGGCCGTGGGTGCGCAGGCGCTGGATGAAGGCGAGGCGGTCCTTGATCAGGGGTATGGCGTGTCCGACGAGCGGGAGCTTCCCGGGCGCCATGGGTGGCACGTGTCCACTGTTCGACATGGGTCTGCCCTACTTTTCCGCGTGTATGGGGGTGGTGACTCGCCGGTTCAGGTCGTGCCTGGTGCGCAGCGTCTGCCGCGCCGCCAGTATCTCCGCCTCGATCATGGCGTCCGGGGCGTACAGGGTTTTGTCGTGCCACAGGGCCGGGTGGCGGCCGGAGCCGGCCGAGTCGCCCAGGTACGTCTCGGCGCGGTGCAGCGCCCGGGTGTGCTGCGGCCGGTGCGTGGAGGTGGACAGCAGGATCTGTACGGCGTACGCGGTCTCTTCCGCGGTCCCGCCCCACACTCCCCAGGAGCCGTCGTCGCGCTGGGTGTCGAGGGCCCAGGTCACGGCGGTCTCGACGGCGGTGGCCGCGTGGCCTCCGCCGAATCGCGTGAGCGCGGCCACGCTTCGCGCGGTGGCGTAGTAGGGGGAGGCGTGCCACTTGTCGGGCCAGGGGCCTTCGGGCCGCTGCTGGTCGATGAGCCAGTCGCGCAGTTTGTCCGTGCGGGGACCGTAGATGTGCTGTGTCTCGGGGTTGCGGCGCTGGTAGCCGCCGAGCGCCTGGAGGGCGTGGGCGTTGGCGGTGATGGACCCGGTGTCCTCGCCTATGTAGCAGTCGTAGTGACTGCCGTTGTGGAACTGGTCGAGCGGTTCGAGGGTGTGCTCCAGGCCGACCAGTGAGGAGACCAGCACCGCCATGGCGGTGTCATCGGCGTCCTTCATGAGCCCCGGCGCACCGCGTACTCCCCGCGGGTCGTAGATGTCGGCGGCCCAGCGCCGGACGGTGGGCAGGGCGGCGGCCGGCAGGTGGGTGTGGGCCAGCGCGGCGGCGACCCACAGGCGCTCGAAGACGAGAATCGGGGCCGCCTCGGGGAAGCTACCCGCGTAGCGCTCCGCGACGGATTCGAGGGCCGCGACGGTTCCGGCGGGGGGCGCCGACGAGGCTGTGGCGGCCCGGGCGGCGGTGGCGGCCGGCGAACTGCCCAGCAGGTCGGGGACGTCGGGTATGAGGGCCGGCGGCAGATACCCGGCGATCCCTTCGAACGTGTGGTGGAACTTGACGGGAAGGCTGCCCACCGAGGCGTACCGCTTGGCCACGTACGCGGGCAGGGCCTCGTCGTAGCCGCCGGGGAGCGCGGGGCCGGGTCCCGGGCGCCATCCGTCGAGGGCCGGTGTCCCGTCCTCCGCGATCCGGGCGATCTGCTCGTGGATCTTCGCGACCAGTCCGGGGACGAGGATCTCGGCCGCCGCGGTGTCGGGCCACGGTCCCGACCGGGGCAGCGCGCGCAGCGCGCCGAGACCCCTGTCCACCGCGTCGGCGACCCGGCGGGCCGTCTCCGTGGGCGTGGCGCCCCGCCGCAGGACCGCCAGCGCGGCTTCGACGCCGCTGAGCGTCGGCAGGAGGCGGTAGCGCTCCGGTCCCTCTCCCCAACTCCCGTCGGGTGCCTGCTCGTCCAGCAGGTACGCGAGCCGGCGTGGCTCCCCGGGCAGCCAGGGGGCGGCCGAGATGACCCGGGCGGTCTCGTACAGGGAGGGGCGGACGCTGCCCAGCCCGTCCTGGTCGATCCTGGCCACCAGGTGTGCGGCCTGTTCGGAGTAGGTCGTGCTGACGACCGTGTCGCTCATGGGTATGTCCGACCTCACGGTTGCGGTGACGGGGTTCGGGCGGGCGGTCATGTCTGCCGCTCCGTGGCGACCAGTGCGATCTGGCGCAGTTGGGCGACGGCCGCCGCCGGGAAGGGCGCGTCGTCCAGCGCGGCGAAGGCCGCGTCCCGGCGTTCGGTGATCATCTCTTCCACCGTCCGCCGCGCGTCGGTGGATTCGAGGATGGCGCGGACCTCGGCGGCCAGATCCTCGTCGAGGTCGCTCCGGCCGACGAGGGCCCGCAGGGTCTTGCGCTCGGCGGAAGAGGCCCGTTGGACGGCGAGTGCCATCAGTACGGTGCCCTTGCCCTCGCGCAGATCGTCCAGAATCGATTTGCCGGTCTCGGCGGGATCGCCGAACACGCCGAGCAGGTCGTCGCGCAGCTGAAACGCTTCTCCCAGCGGGATGCCGAAGGCGGTGCAGGCGTCGAGCACGGGCGCGCCGGCTCCGGCCACCGCCGCCCCGATGTGGAGGGGCCGTTCGACGGTGTACTTGGCGGTCTTGTAGCGGATGATGTGCAGCGCCGTCTCGACGTCGCCGGTCAGCCGGCCGGTGGTCTGGAGGTCCAGGAGCTGGCCGTACATCAGCTCGCTGCGCATCTCGGCCACCAGAGGCAGGACGTCGGCGAGCCTGCCCGGGTCGAGGACCGCCGAGTGGAGGAGTTCGTCGGACCACACGAGCGCCAGGTCTCCGAGGAGGACCGCCGCGCCCAGTCCGTGCGCCTCCGCGCGGCCCTGGGGACCGCCGCTGTCGGTGTACGCGGTGGCCAGTGCCCGGTGTGCGGACGGCTGGCCGCGTCTGACATCGCTGTCATCCATGACGTCGTCATGCACCAGGGCGAAGACTTGGAAGAGTTCAAGGCTGGCGGCGGCGCGGATGGCGGCCGTCAACTCTCCGTCCCCTCCCGCGGCTTGCCATCCGTAGACGCACAGCACGGATCGCAGCCGTTTCCCGCTGGTGAGGAAGGCGCGCAGGGTGGTGGTCAGATAGAGCAGCTCGGTTCCGGGCGCGGCCTGGTCTTTGGCGTCGAGGAATCCGGTGAGAGCGGTACTCACCTCGTGCCGTACGGACGGGAGGTCCGGCAGACTCGTGGTGGGACAGGTTTTTGCCATCGGTGATTGATCCCCTTTCGGTCGAGAACCGTGTGTGGCGATTCCGGTCGGGCAGAGGACGCGGCCAGGACACTGCTTTCCGCACAGATGTCGCGGTGGTGCTGGACTACGGCCGACGGCACCACCGCGACACGGTGTGGGAACAGGTTACGAAGATCTCACCGACCCGCGGCCCGCCGTCACCAGGGACGGCGAGTCCGATTCCGTCTCCGGACCGGTGGAGCTGCGGCTCCACGGGGTGACGCCTTCGGCGTCGGGGGTCAGCGGAGTGAACCGGGCGGGCAGCGACGTGAGCGTCCGGTGGATGGGCCCGTCGCGATACGTCAGCTCTTCAGGAGCGACGGCGAGTTCGATGTCCGGCAGATAGCTGGCAAGCCGTTCGATCGCGGCCGTCGCGATCAGCAGGGCGAGAGAACGGGCGGGACAGGCGTGCGGCCCGGCGGCGAACGCCAGATGCGCCTTGGTGCCTGAGCGGTACCCGTCGGCCGGTACCCCCGAGTGGGGGCAGGTGTTGGCGGCGGCGTACGAGACCATCACCGGGGAGCCGACGGGAATGCGCGTGCCGTAGAACGTGACGTCCTTCTTCGGGAAGTGGAAGCTGAAGTTCGCCAGCGGCGAGTCGTACCACAGCGCGTCGTCAATGGCGTGCTGCACAGGGAGACTTCCGGTGGTGAGCGTGCCGAAGTACCGGTCGTCGCTCAGCATCCGCACGCAGGTGTTGGCGATGAGATTGGCCGTCGGCTCGTTCCCCGCGCCGAGGGTGATGATGATCTGGTTGATCGCCTCCTCCTGGCTCAGCCCGTTGGGGTGGTCGATGAACCAGGACGTCAGATCGTGGCCGCGCTGGGCGGCCTTGGTCTGGTACAGCGTCCCCAGGTAGGCGCCGAACGACTGGGCGCCGGCCGCCTTGCGTTCGGGATCGGTGTCCATCATGGCGGTGAGCGCGCCCACCAGCCGGGGACCGTGTTCGTCGCCCATGCCGAACAGGCCGTTGAAGACCATCAACGGGAGCTGATGCGCGTACTGGCCGACGAGGTCAACCGTGCCGGTGTCCGCGAAGTCCTGGAGCAGACGGTCGGCATGACGGAACGTCAGGACGCGGACGTCGTTGGGGTCGAGGAGGGCGAAACTGTCGGTGATGACCTTGCGCAGGTGCGCGTGCTCGTCGCCGTCGGCGAAGAGGAGACTGGGCCGCCACTCCACCAGGGGCCTGATCGTGCTGTGCTCCGGAACCTGACCCAGCCAGGGGCGGGTGTCCTTGGACCAGGTGTCCGTGTCCTGCAAGAGATTGATCGCCGCCTCGTAGTCGGTGACCAGGTGGACGACAAGACCGGTGTCGATCTCGGCGAGGCCCACCGGCCCCTGACGGCGCAGCAGTTCATAGCTGCGCTGAGGATCGGCCGCGTGCTCGGGCCCGTACAGGCGCACGGCTGTGGCGGTTGAGGGTGTGATGCTCACGAGGCTCCGACTCCGGCAGATGCTATGGAATGGGCTGTCAGTGCGATGAGTGAGTTGAGGCTGCTGTCCATCTCGCGGGCATCACAGGTGACCAGCGGGGTGTCCGGGGCGAGGTCGAGCTTCTTGCGCACGATCTCCAGGTCGTAGTCAGGTGAGTCAGGGAAGGTATTGACCGCCACGGCGTACGGCAAACCGCGCTCTTCAATCAGATCCATCACCTCGAAGGATTCGTCCAGGCGCCGGGTGTCGACCAGGACGAGCGCGCCGAGAGCCCCGAAGGCGATGCCCTCCCACAGCGGAAGGAAGCGGCGCTGACCGGGAGTTCCGTACAGATACAGCACGACGCGGTCGCCGGGAAGAGTCAGACGGCCGAAGTCGATGGCGACCGTCGTGGTCGTCTTGTCCCGCAGGCCGACGAATGAGAGATCGTCGGCTCCGGCCGCCGCGTCCGTCATGACTTCGTCGGTGTGCAGCGTGGGGATCTGGGAGAGCGTCCTGATGGCGGTCGTCTTGCCGACACCGAGAGGACCCGCCACCAGGATCTTGACTCGCTGGTGGTCCCCCTCGGGGAGGTACACCGGCCGCGGGTCAGGCGACGCGGAGGGACTGGAGTCCATTCAGCACCTCTTCCATGAGTTGAAGCGACGGCCGTCCCGCGCGTGAGGGGGCGAGGGCATCCGGGATGGGCACACTGGCCTTTAACAAGCCGTCACTGACGAGCTGTTCGGCGAGCATCAGCCCGACACTGGCCGGCAGCGAGAGATAGGCGGCTATCTCCACGGCGGTGAGGGAACCACCCGACACCAGCTCGACCACCCGGCGATGCACCGGTGTGTGGTACGCGGCGAGCGGAACTCCGCTGGCCCGCAGGGCCGTCAGCGTGTCGAGGGTGCTGGGCAGGGGAGCGCTGCCGGCGCCGGTCGCCAGATACGCGGGCAGCAGACGCCGCTGGTGCTGTCCTCGGCTCATGACGCGCCGTCGTGGCTACGCGCGGAGACAGACATGTGCTGCTCCCCGAGCTTCTTCGCCTGACGCGCCATCATGTGGACGACGACGCCCATGTGCATCGAATCGTCGCCCGCGGCGGCGATCAGCGTGTTGGCGCCGGCCGGCATCACCATGTAGGTCCCCTCGGCGACCTTCACGGTGACGGTCTCGATGGGGGTGTCGGCAGCGGCTCCCAGCGCCGGGATGACGGCGGCGCGCGAGGCGGCGTGCAGGGCGGAGGTCATCGCGGCCACACCGTCCGCGTCGTCGGCCGAAAGGTTCTCGGACCTCGCCTGGACCATCCCGTCGAGGGTCATGAGCAGGGCGTGGCGGACTCCTGGAATCTCAGTGATGGGGGCCAGGTACCAGGTCTCGTTCGCACCGTCGGGCATGGTCACTGTGTTTCCTCCGAATCAGAACCGGTTCGGCCGCTGTCGAGGCCGTCCTGGAATTCACTCCAGGCTTTGAGAGACCGCTCCGGGTCCGGGGCACGGTATGTGGGAGCGGCGAGTCCGGCGGTCGCCGCGGGCCCGCGGCGACGACGCTGCGGCAGACCGTCCGCACCGTCCGGTGCGGGGGTGCTCGGCTTCTCGTCGCCCGCCTCGGTGGCGGGATCGGTTCCGTGACCGGTGACGGATGCCGCGACCGTGGCGGGCCGCCGCTCCGCCTTCGGTGCCACAGCGGGCTGGGGAGCCATCGCGGACGGCGGCTCGGCCTCCTCGTCGATCGAGGCGAGCAGGTTCGGGGGAATGGTCACCACAGCGCGCACCCCGCCATAGGGAGAGGGATTGTCGACGGAGACATGGAAGCCGTAGTCGGCGACGAGACGGCCGATGGCGACGAACCCTTGGGACGGCGGATCGCCCAGCTCGGTGAGCATGACGTCCTGGCTGTCGGCCGACACCAGCCGTACGCCGCGCGCGGCCGCTTCCGCGGTCATGCCCTTGCCGGCGTCGTCGACGGTGATGCTGACGTTGCCGTTGCCGGTCTGGATCAGGCTGACGTCCACCGCGAGGTCGTCACGGGAGTGCTCCAGTGCGTTGGCCATCAGCTCCGCGCAGACCACCGCGATGGGCTCGGCGGCACGCCCGACGATCCCGACGTTGGTGGCTATTCGAGAGTTGATCTTGATCCGGTCGAAGCCGCGCAGACGGGACGAGGCGCCGGTGACGATCTCGGCGACGTACGTGTCCTTGCGCACGTGACCCGGCCATGCGCCGCACACGATGGCGGTGCGCTGGATGAGCCGCAGATTCTGCTCGTTCAGGTGGTCGGCGGCGAGCATCCGGTGAGTCAGATGCCGCGACCCGGTGAACTCCCGCTGGAGCCCGTCGAGTTCCGACTGGAGCCGGTACGACAGCGCCTGCGAGTCCTGGCTCGCGCCGCGCAGCGCGGCCCTGGCGGCGGCGTCCACCCGACGCCGCTCCTTCAGGACGATCTCCGAGACCCGGGTGAGTACGGAGTCGAGCAGCTCCGCGTCCTCGGGACCCGCCGCCTTCTCCTGGAGCAGCCCGGGAATGGGGTGGTGAGAGCTGATCAGGTTGAGCGCGAGGGCCGGCAGCCGGGCGGAGACGAGATGGCCCACCTCGGCGCGGAACCGCTCCTCGTGGGCCTCCAGGTCCTGGGTGCGTGATTCGGCGTAGCGCTTGCGCGCCTCGGCGCTCTTCAACGCCGCGTCCATCTCTCTGCACCGTCGCACCTGTTTGCGACGGGAGAGAGCCAGCAGCAGCGCGACGACGGCCATGACAACGGTCACGGCGCCCAGCGCGAGGGCGGGTTCTGAGGGAGAGGTCACGGAAAAAGGGTCCTAGGGGTCGAGGGGGGAACGTGCGGGGGCGACGACGCTGTCGGCCTTCCCCGCCAGTGAAGTGGTGTACGCCGGGTGGAGGCGGAGGCCTGGCGAGCCACAGCGCCGCGGATTCGGGACGGCGGAGAGACGGAGTCGCGGAACTGCCGGGACGCGGAGGGTCTCCGACGCACAGGTGCTCGACCGGTGACGATCGCTCATGTACATCGGGTGTCTCTCCATGCCTGACATAGGGCGACGCAGGAACCTCCGCCGTCAATGCTGCTGTGCCGCGGTGGGGGTTCACGCCAAAGCGGAGTCAGTTTAGGGGAGTTGGCCGCCAACTCACAGCGCGAGTACACACCCCGCGATGATCTTGACGGAAGAAATAGTGCCAGGTGGGGAGCAACCGCTGCCAGAAAATTGGCCGATCGCGAGCGGTTGTGAGGATGAGCGCGTCCACGCCACCGGAACGGGCGGAGCGTGCACCCGTACGGAGATGACCACCTTCGTACCGCTTCCTGCGACCGCCGCGCGGCGGGGTACAGAGGTCGGATCGTGACCCGCGCGGCTCAGAACAGGTGGCTCGTCAACGGATCGTCATCGGATCGGGAACTCGACCCCGTGCTCGCTCTCGGGGCGGGGGCCGGTGATCCGGCGTTCGGACTCCTCGATCCGCGCGTCGTTGATGCTGGCCTCGCGGCGCCGCATCAGCCCGTTCTCGTCGAACTCCCACAGCTCGTTGCCGTAACTGCGCCACCACTGGCCCGTGTTGTCGCGGCACTCGTACTGGAACCGCACCGCGATCCGGTCGCCGTCGAACGCCCACAGGTTCTTGCGGAGCGCGTAGTCGCGTTCGCGCGACCACTTGTCGCGCAGGAACTCGACGATCGCCGCCCGGCCGGTGACGAAGGTGTCGCGATTGCGCCAGACGGAATCCGCCGTGTACGCGCCGGCGACGCGCTCCGGGTCGCGGGTGTTCCAGGCGTCCTCGGCGGCCTGCACCTTCGTCAGGGCGGCGGCGCGGTCGAACGGCGGTACGGGCGGGCGGACGGTCATGGGCCATCTCCTGACGACGGTGCTCCTCGACTGGCCGTCAGTCTAGGAAACGACCGTCACGGACACGGTCCACGGCCGCGGCAGGATCCTCGTGCCACCGTTGCGGGGAGGGGCGACGTCACGCGGGAGCGCCGCCCCTGTTCCCCACCGGGGTTCTTCGCGGCACCCCTAGTAGAGGGACAGTCCGTAGACCGCGAGCCATTCCACGACGGGCTGGTAGAAGGTGGTGCCGCCCGAGGAGCAGTTGCCGCTCGACGCGACGATGATGCCCAGTGCGGTGCCGCCGGAGAAGGCGGGGCCGCCGACGTCGCCGGGCTCGGAGCAGATGTTGGACCTGAACAGGCCGCTCACGACGCCTTCGGGGTAGTTGACGGTGACGTTGACGCCGTTGACGGTGCCGCAGCGGACTCCGGTGGTCCGGCCGACGTGGCACAGGGACTGGCCGACGCTCGGGTTCGCGGCGCCGGTGATGTCCTGGACGCCGCTGCCGCCGAGGGCGACCTCGCCGGGGAAGGTGACCGCCGTGCCGGTGGTGTAGCGGATGAGCGCGTAGTCGTTGACCGGGAAGCTCGATCCGGCGGTGGTGCCGACGAATACGCTGAGGGCGGCGTCGGCGTACCAGTTGGTGGCGCCCTGGGCGCAGCGGCCCGACACCAGGCCGTAGTAGGTGGCACCGCTCCTGGCGTTGAAGCCGACGGTGCAGCGGGTGCCGGCGTTGCTGTAGATGACGCTCCCGCCGCGTATCTCGACCGCCTTGCCGGCGGTGGTGGCGGACGCGCCGGAGTCCTGGGCGTACGCCGCCGAGCCGGTCGCGGTGAACCAGCCGAGCAGCAGGGTCAGTGCCGCGACGGCGGACGCGGCCGTGCGGAAGGCTCTGCGGAACGGTCTCTCGGTGCGGTGCGGACGCGTGGTCGGATTCATGTTCCCTCCCCGTTTTCCCGGTCATGACATGTCATGGGCCTGCCATTGTGGGGGCCCGGGGAGGGATGCGTCAGTGGGAAAGACGCCATTCGGCCGCTATCGGCCGCGTGGGGCCCGAGTGGTTGTCAGGCGGCGGACTCCAGGTCCAGAAGGACGGACTTGGCGGCGGCGCCGCCCGCGTACCCGCCAAGCGTTCCGTCGGCGCGCAGCACGCGGTGGCAGGGGACGACGACGGGCAGCGGGTTGGTCGCGCAGGCCGTGCCGACGGCGCGTACCGCCTTCGGGTTGCCGACGAGCCGGGCGACCTCGCCGTAACTGAGGGTCCGTCCGTAGGCGATCTCCGGGAGGTGACGTTGCACCAGTTGCCGGAATCCGTGCGAGAGCGACAGGTCGAGCGGCAGGTCGAACGTCCTGCGCGCGCCGCTGAAGTACTGGTCGAGTTCGCGGGCCACGTCGTCCAGGCGTTTCGGGGCGCGCAGTACGCGCGGGCTCAGCGTGCCCGCCAGGTCGTCGAGCACCTTGTCGTGGTCCTGGTTGTGGAAGGCCACGCGGACCAGGCCCTTCTCGGTGGCGGCGAGCAGGAGCCGGCCGACGGGGCTGTCCACGACGGTGTACGCCACGTCCAGCAGGCCGTCGCGGGCCGCGGCGTCCTCCAGCCTGGTGTGCAGCCGGGCGAGGGCCTCGGGGTCGACGGTGGCGCGGTCGACGAGGGTGGAGAGGTCCGGGTCGCCGGTGGTGCGGGTGCTGCCGGTGCGGTCCTTCATGGCGTTGTCGCTCCTTTCAGCGAGAGGGTGGTTCTGAGTGCCTTGATGCCGTCGGACGCGGCGCGGCGGGCCGCCTCGGGGGTGCCGCCGACGATCCGCGCGACCTCCCGGTAGGGCAGTCCGGCGAAGTGGTGGTACGCCACCGCCTGCCGTTGTTTCTCGGGGAGCGCCTTGACGGCCCGCCAGAGGTCGGGGTCGCTCTCGTCCGGCAGCCCGTCGGCCGACGGCCGCTCGGGCAGGTCCGCGACGGGGACGGCGTGCCGCTGTCCGGCGCGGGTGATGTCGATGGCCTTGCGGTGGGCGACGGTCACCAGCCACGCCTCCACGTTGGCGTCGTCCGGCAGGTCCGGGTAGGCGCGCATCGCCGCGAGGAAGGTCTCCGACCAGGCGTCGTCGGCGTCGTGGACGCCGACCACCGCCCGGCACACACGGAGCACGCTGGCCGCGTGTTCCTCGACCACCCGCTCAAAGGGCTTCTTCATGGCCGTCATTCTCTTCCCGGTGTACGTGTTCCCTGGTCAGAAGAGCCTGGCCGCCTTCACCGTCTCGGGCTCCTCGATCTCCAGAAGGCGCTGCTTGCGCTTCAGGCCGCCGGCGAAGCCCGTGAGTTTTCCGTTGCTGCCGACCACCCGGTGGCAGGCCACGATGATGGAGAGCGGGTTGTGTCCGACGGCCTGGCCCACGGACTGCGCGAGCGCCTTGTTCCCGAGGCGTTCGGCCAGTTCGCCGTAGGTGGTGGTCTCGCCGAACGGGATCTCCCGGAGCATCGCCCAGACCCGCTCCTGGAAGGCGTCCCCGTTCGTCCGCGTCGGCAGGTCGAAGGTGGTGCGGTCGCCGTTCAGATACTCGTCCAGCTGGGTCGCGGCCAGGGTCAGCAGCGCGTCGTCCGTCACGGCGACGCGTCGGCCCAGGCTTTCCACGGGCGGCAGGTACCAGTGGTGCGGGAAGTACAGACCGGTGAGCGCGTCGCCCGACGCCACCACGGTGAGGCCGCCGAGTGACGTCTCGACGATCGCGTGGCGGGTGTCCGAGCCCGTATCGTCCCGCTTCCGCGTGTTCGCGGGCTGTCCGATGTCGGTCATGATCCCGGCCTCCTTCTGTGCGACGTCCCTGTCCGGACGTCCCTGTTCAGTGGGTAGACGCGCGGGAGCGGAGGAATGTGAGGTCGCGGAGGGAGGTATTTCGCGGCGGTCGGGCGCCCGGTTCCCGGCTGCGCTCCGTCGCCAAAACTTTTGTCTCTCCGTGGACATTGAGTGTTGAAACGCCGCGAAAGACGGCTTCCATCGGTGCCCTGGAGGGCTATTTCACGCCGCTGAACTGCCGAAACTCGTCCTTGAGGGCCAACGGGACCGCCCAGCGGAGTCGACTCACTCTGCGTAGCCATAAGGCCGGAACCGGACACCTATCGAGAAAGTTATTGTGATCTGAGGCACAGCGTCGGACGCTCAAGTACGTCGAACGTTCCGTGCGCATGTCACGTCGATATCAACGACATGATCCACGGATGACGCACACGAAAAACGTCCCCTAACCTCCGGTCTGCCGGAATCAGCCTCACGCGAAAGTCGCACACCAGTGCGATGATTCGCACTGGTGACTCTCTGCGATCGGTTGACTCTGGGGAAGCGCGGCCACTTAACTGCCAATCCCCACAACTGCCCCACGTATCTGGAGAGTTCATGCGGACTCCGGGACCTTTCTGGTCCAACGACTTTTCCCTGCCGCATTCGGTCATCGTGATCAACCCTCTGCACCGGCCGTCCCCACGTCTGACCGCCACAGCCGCCGCCACCGGCGCGGTCGGTGTCCTCGAACTGCCCCCCGCCGACCCCCGGGAGGTGGCCGATCTCCTCGACCGCACCTGCCGCTGGTCGTCCGTGCCGTTCGGGGTCCGGATACGTGAAGGCTGTTCGGTCACCGCGGGCGAGCTGCCCGAACTCGTGGACACGGTGCTGCTCGCCGACCCCGCGCGCTCCCCCGCCGAGTTCGCCGGCCGCCGTGTCCTGGCCGAAGTCACCAGCCTCGCCGAGGCGTTGAGCGCCGCCGAGGCCGGTGCCGCCGGATTGATCGTGCGTGGCTCGGAGAGCGGCGGACGCGCGGGTGAGCTGAGCACCTTCGTTCTCCTCCAGCAGGTGCTCGCCGAACCCGCCCTGGACCTCCCCGCCTGGGCCTGCGGCGGTATCGGACCGCACAGCGCCGCCGCCACCGTCGCCGGAGGCGCGGCCGGCGTCGTACTCGACACCCAGCTCGCGCTGTTCGACGAGGCCGGGCTGCCGACCGAACTCACCGCGGTCCTCGCCGGGCTCGACGGGTCGGAGACCGTACGGCACCACGGGGTGCGGGTGCTGCGCCGCCGGGGCCCCGGTGCTCCCGAACTCCCCTCGGACAAAGCCGAGTTCACCGCCAGGATCGGCTCGGACGATCTGCGTACCCAGTTCGTCCCGCTCGGCCAGGACGCCTTCCTCGCCGCCTCCTTCGCCGAGCGCTGGACCACGGTGGCCGAAGCCGTACGCGGCATCGGAACCGCCATCGCCGACGCGTTCACCGACGACACGCCCGCCGCCGCGCTGGCCGCCGGGTCTGCCGGCGCGCGCGCACTCGGCACCCGGCTGCCCGTCGCGCAG
>NZ_MDCR01000190.1 GCF_001723055.1 Streptomyces niveus | reverse complement strand
CGGCGAGTGGTGGTCGCCCTGAGTGGTGACGTCGTCGACGTTCTTCTCGCTCTTCTCGGTGCTCATCTTCTCCCCCTTGGGATCGCCTGCGTCTTACGAGGCGGCCTTCCGCCCGGATACTCCCCCGAGGTCTCCGGGCAGAAGGCCTGGTGGACCGCCCACCTCCCGACGGAGCTGGTGGTCCCAAGCGACCCGTCTGCCCCCCGAGGCGACGGATCGAATATGCACTGGAGCATGCCTAAAGAGCATAAACATTCGATGAACGCCCAGGCCGGGCACCCCGCAGGACATCGGACGTCCCTCGCGTGCATCCGTGTCCCTCACGCCGCGCCGCATGCAATTGCGCCGCGCCGGGCGGTACTTACGCCGCGCTGAGCGGCGCGTCGAGCAGCCCCCGTACTTCCTCGGCCTCCGCCGCGTCCGACTGCCCGAGCAGCGACAGCGCCTCGCGCCAGCACACCCGCGCGCGGTCCGCCTGCCCCAGATTCTCCAGCGCCTTGCCCAGCGTGATCAAGACGTTGGCCCGCGTCCGGTCGCCGCCGATGCAGCCGATCGCGAGCGCCTGCTCGGCGTGCTGCGCGGCCGACGCGGCGCGCCGGGCCGCGAAGTGGGCCTGGGCGATACGGAAATGGGTGGTGCCCTCCCACAGACGCTGCCGGTTCGCCTCGAACCCCGCGAGCGCGTCGGCGAGTTGCTCCAGCGCCTCGCCGAGCCGCCCGGCGTGGGTGAGCGCGATGCCCAGCGCGAAGCGGGCGTTGGACAGCCGCAGGGTGTGACCGATGCTGTCGTAGACCTGGACGCCCTGCTCGGCCAGCGCGATGGCCCGTGACGTACGGCCCATGGAGTGCTGGATACGCGAGAGGTTGCACAGGGCGCTCGCCTCGCCGGGGCGGTTGCCGTCGGCGCGGGAGCCCTCCATCGCCTTGAGCAGATGCGCCTCGGCGTCCTTGTAACGGCCCTGGTTGAAGGCGATGATGCCGCGGTCGTTGTCCGACCAGTAGACCGGCGCCGGGTCCTGGACGGACTGGGCCAGCGCCGCCGCCTGCCGGGCCTCGTCGTCCGCGTCCTCGTAACGGCCCGCCACCAGATGGACGTTGGTCATCGAGGTCCGGGCGCGCCCCTCCGTACGGGCGTCACCCGCCGCACGCGCCGCCGCCAGCGCCGAACGGGCCGCCGCCTCGTACGACTTGGAGTTGGCCCCCGACTCCGCCAGGTCCTGCGCGGCCCACAGCAGATCCACGGCGCCGCGCAGCCGCGTCCCGCCCGCCGCCTGCCGGGCACACGCCAGCAGGCAGTCGGCCTCCGCGTACAGCCAGTCCTGCGCCTCCTGCCGGTCGGTGAAGACCAGGCCCTCGTACTCCGTCGGCTCCAGATGGTCCTTGAGCCGGTCGCCAGGGCGCTCGATCGTGTAGACCCGCGCCGCCGTCGCCAGATAGAAGTCCAGCAGCCGGTTGAGCGCCAGGTCGATGCCGGTGGGCGGCTGTTCGTCGCGGTCGGCGCAGGCACGCGCGTAGAGCCGGACCAGATCGTGGTAGCGGTAGCGGCCCGGCGCCGCCGACTCCACCAGTGAGGTGTCCACCAGGGACTCCAGCAGATCCTCGGTCTCGTGCAGCGGCAGATCCAGTACGGCGGCTGCCGCCGCCAGCGAGATGTCCGGCCCGTCGGCCAGCCCCAGCAGCCGGAACGCGCGGGCCTGCGCGGGCTCCAACTGGCCGTAACCCAGCTCGAAGGTCGCCTTCACCGCCAGGTCGCCCGCCTGGAGCTCGTCGAGCCGCCGACGCTCGTCGGCGAGCTTCGCCGCCAGCACCGCCACCGTCCAGGTGCGGCGCGAGGCCAGCCGGGAGGCCGCGATCCGGATGGCGAGCGGCAGGAAACCGCAGGCGGCGACCACGTCCAGCGCCGCCTCGCGCTCGGAACTGACGCGCTCCTCGCCCACGATGCGGGTGAACAGCTGAAGCGCCTCGTCCGGCGACATCACGTCCAGGTCGACCAGATGAGCGCCCTCCAGGTCGACCATCCGGACCCGGCTCGTGACGAGCGCGGCGCAGCCCTCCGTGCCGGGCAGCAGCGGGCGCACCTGCGCGGCGTCGCGCGCGTTGTCGAGCAGGATCAGCACCTGGCGGCCGTCCAGCGTCGAGCGGTACAGCGCGGAGCGCTCGTCGAGCGAGGCCGGGATCGCCGAGTCGGGCGTGCCGAGCGCCCGCAGGAACGAGCCGAGCACCGCCTCCGGTTCGGCGTAGCGCGCGTCGGCGCCCTGGAGGTCCACGTACAACTGGCCGTCGGGGAAGCGCGGCCTTGCCGCGTGCGCGACATGCACGGCCAGCGTCGTCTTGCCGACGCCGCCGATACCGGCGAGCGCGGAGACGGCCATCACCGATCCCTCGGCGCTCGCCAGCCGCCTGCCCAGCTCCCGTACGAAAGCCTCGCGGCCCGTGAAGTCCGGCACCGTGGCGGGGAGTTGGGCGGGCCGGGTGAAGGTCACGACCGGCGCGGTCTCCTCCACGGGGCGGGCCAGCTCGGCGTCCGCCTGGAGGATGCGGTGCTGGAGCCGGGAGAGTTCGGGGCGCGGGTCCACGCCCAGCTCGTCGGCGAGGAGGCGGCGTGTGTCCGCGTACACGGCCAGCGCCTCGGCCTGCCGGCCGCTGCGGTAGAGGGCCAGCATCAGCAGCTCGCGCAGGCGCTCGCGCAGCGGCTGATCGGCGGTGAGCGCGGTGAGTTCGGAGACGGCCTCCGCGTGCCGGCCAAGCTCCAGGTCTATGTCCAGCCGGTGTTCGACGAGTTGGAGCCGCCATTCGTCGAGCCGGTGCCGCTCGGTCTCGGCGTACGGCCCCGGCACGGAGGCCAGCGGCTCGCCGTCCCAGAGCCCCAGCGCCTTGTTGATCAGCAGGCGGGCCTGCTGCCGGTTGCCCGCCGCCCGCTCCTTCTCGGCGGCGACGGACAGATTCCGCGCCAGGCTCAGGTCCAGGGCGTCGGGCCGGGTGCGCAGGGCGTAACCGCCGGACTCACTGACCAGGACGCCGGGGGTCAGGACCTTGCGCAGCCGGGAGGCGTACGTCCGTACGGCGGCGAGCGCCTGCGAGGGCGCGGCGTCGCCCCAGATCGCGTCGATCAGCTCCCCGGCGGTGGCGGTACGGCCGTCCCGCAGGAGCAGGGCGGCGAGCAGCGCGCGCTGCTGCGGCGAACCGGGCGCCAGCAACTCGCCGCCACGCCAGGCACGTACGGGCCCGAGCACGCTGAAGCGCAGCTCACCGACGGGGGGCTCGGGCGCCGGGACCGGGAGCGGAACCGGGGCCCGAGACGACGTCGCGGGGCTGTCGGGCGCGCTGTTCGTCGTGGCCGTCGTCGTGGTCGTCGTGGTGATGGATGCGGCCGTCGCTGTGCTGTCCAGTGTGGCCGGAGCGCGCTGCTCTGGTACGCGCGGCCCGCTGTCACGGTCCATAGCTCCCCCTGCCCCCGAACTGCCGGTATCGCCCCCGACAGTCTGCCTTGTCCGGAGCGGCGGCGTCAGCCTCGGGCGGCGGTCTGCACAAGCCCTCGACACGGTAAAGGACGAGGCCCCTCCGGGTAAATCCGGGTGCGGTCCCCGCACCGGTCACATCTGCGCGCCGGCGTCCGTCAGTCCGGTGAGGGCGGCAACGCCCACGACACGACAACGACGCCAACGACACGACAACGTCAGGGAGACGGCGATGGAAACACGTTCGATCACGGCGGCGGTACCGATGGGCCCGCGGCTGTCCGAGGACCCGACGAAGCTCGTTCCCGAACTGACGGAGGTGTCGGCGGCGCTGTTCAAGGCCGTCGGCAACGGCTCCGTACCGCGCACCACGATCGGCCTGGTCCACCTGCGTGCCGGACAGATCGTCCGCAACACCTATCTGACCGTTCTGCACACGGGTTTCCTGCGCAAGGCCGGCGCACCGGAGGAGCAGATCACCTCCGTGGCGTCCTGGCAGGACTCGCCGTACTTCGACGCCGCCGAGCGCGCGGCCCTGGCGCTGGTCGAGGCCGTACTCCAGCCCTCGGCGCACGGCGAGCGCGTCCCCGACGAGCTGTACGACCTGGTGGCCGCGGAGTACGACGACAAGGCGCTCGCGACGCTGATGAACGCCATCGGCCAGGTCGGCTTCTTCATGGCGATCGCCCTCGTCGCCAAGCCGGTGCCCGGCCGCTCGTTCAGCGACCCCTGGAAGTGACCCCTGGAAGTGAGCCCGGCGCCCCCGCCCCGCCTCCGGCGGCAGGGGGCGCCCGGTCAGTACGTCACTACGCGCCCTCGCGCCCCAGGAACACCGGGTTCGTCAGCGCGACGAAGTTGCCCGGCAGGGGCGGGGCCGTCGCGGGGCGGCGGACCTCGGCGCGTACGTACGTCGCGTACTCGGGCGTCGTACGCCACTCCACCGTCCCCGTGCCCGACTCCGGCAGTGTGACGGTGTGCAGCGTCCCCTGGTCGGTGACGATGCGCGCCGAGCTGCCCGCCGGGGCGCCGGTGACCTCCAGACGTACCGTCACCGGGGTGTCGTCCGCCACCCGCAGCCGCTCGCCGATGCCCGCGTGCTGCCCGCGACCGCCCGAGACGCCGAAGGTCAGGGAGACGGCCGCCGACTCCGCGATGTAGCTGCGGCCCGCGCGGATGCCGGCCAGGATCGCCTCGCGGGACAGGTCGTCGGCGAGAACGACCGTCTGCGGGGTGCCGATCGGTTCGGGGTCGCGGTGCGCGTCGCTGCTGCCCATCGCCGGGGTCCACGGCCGGCCCGAACGGGCCGCCGACACCAGGGTGTTGTCCCAGGACGCCAGGGCGACCTCGTCCTCCGGGGTGAAGGGACCGTTCCACACCTCGACCGCGTCGGCGTCGCCGAAGCCGAACTTCCAGTTGCAGCCGATGCAGGTGGCGTGCGGGTGCGCGGGCACGACCAGACCGCCCGCGCGCCGTACCTCGCGCGCGTAGTGGCCGAAGCGGTTGTCGCGGGCGCGGTAGCGCCAGTCGACGAAGGTGCCCGCGTCCATGCCGATCGCCACGACATGGCCGTTACGGGTGGTGATCTCCTCGCCGGTGAGGATCAGCAGGTCGTCGCCCCACAGCCCCTCCCACGCGGTGTGCGAGGACGAGGTGTTGTGCTCACTGGTGTTGATGAAGTCCAGCCCGGCCGCCCGCGCGCCCGCCGCGATCTCGGCCGGGGTGCGCCGGCCGTCCGAGTGCACGGAGTGCAGATGGCAGTCGCCCCGGTACCAGGCGCGCCCGCGCCCCTTGGCCCGCTCCGGCGGGTGGACCGGGCGTGGGGTGCGGCCGGGGGTGCCGTACGTGAGGGTGATGGTGACCTCGTACGCCAGACCCTGGGGCGCGACGGTGTACGGGCCGAGCGCGATGTGCCACTTCCCGGACCGCACCGGGCCCTTCAGGTACCCGGGGGTCGCCTCGTCGGCGCGGATGAAGAACTCGCTGCGCGCGCCGCCGGACCAGCCCCGGAAACCGTCGCCGCCCAGGTCGGTGCCGCGCTCGTCGAAGATGCCGATGTCCAGCGCGTTGCCCTGCTGGCCGGCGGGCATGGCCGGGCGCTCGTAGCTGTACGCGACGCGGATCTCGCGAACGCCGCGCGGCACGTCGACCGGCAGATAGACGAAGTCGGGGGAGCCGGTCGGCAGGGTGCCGCGCACGGTCTTGGTCTCGGTGCCGCTCGTACCGGTCGTACCGCTGTCGTCGGACGCGGCGTTCGCGAAGCTCACGCTGCCCAACGTAAGGGCCGCGGCGGCCCCCGTGACGAGCAGACCGCGTCTGCCTATCGCGTGTTCCGTGTGGTCGTTGCACATGCCGACGGCTCCCCGGGGTTCGAGAGGGACAGGAGTGGAGGTTCCGAACCCTGGTATTGAGTCGTGAACGCCCGTACAAGGGAAGGGGGTGGGCAGGTGGTGCGCACATTGCCAGTGGCCACGGCGCGCGACACGTGCCGGTCCCGCCCGAGCGGGCATAGGTTGGAACGCCGCCCGACCGCCGACCCCCTCCAGCTGAGAAGAGAACGCCCGCATGCGCATCGCGACCACCATCTTCCTCACCGACGAGACCATCACACCCGTGCGGCTCGCACGGGAGCTGGAGGAGCGTGGCTTCGCCGGGCTGTATCTGCCCGAGCACACCCACATCCCGGTCGAACGGACCACCCCCTACGCGGCGGGCGGCGACCTGCCGCGTGAGTACGGCCGTACGCTCGACCCCTTCGTCGCGCTCGCCCAGGCGGCGGCCGTCACCGAACGCCTCGGTCTCGGCACCGGCATCACGCTCATCGCCCAGCACGACCCGATCGGCCTCGCCAAGCAGATCGCGACGCTCGACCATCTGTCGGGCGGCCGGTTCACGCTCGGGATCGGCTTCGGCTGGAACAAGGAAGAGGCCGCGGACCACGGCGTGGAGTGGACGACCCGGCGCGCGCTCGGCTGGGACCGGCTGGCGCTGATGCGCGCGCTGTGGGCGCCCGAACCGACGCCGTACGAGGGCGAGTTCGCCTCCGTACGCGCCAGCGACGCCCACCCGAAGCCGGCGAACGGTGCCCCGCGCACCCTGGCCGGCGGCGCGGCGGGCCCGAAGCTCTTCGCCCACATCGCCGAACAGACCGACGGCTGGCTGCCGATCGGCGGCCGGGGCCTCGCGGAGTCGATCCCGGTCCTGCGCACGGCCTGGGAGTCGGCGGGCCGCCCGCCCGAGGCCCTCCAGATCGTCCCGTACGCCGTCCGCCCCACGCCGGGCAAGCTGACGTACTACGCGGACCTGGGCGTGACCGAGGCGGTGCTCCAACTGCCGCCGGGTGACGAGACGGAGGTCCTGCGGACGCTGGACGAGTACGCGCGGTACGTGTGACGGTTGCCGTCGGCCGGCGTCTCCGCGCAGGTGAAAGAGTGTGCGGATGAGCACGCCGTACGACCACGACACCGTCACCCTGAGAGTCCCGCCGCAGCCCGCCCCGGCGGCACCCGGGCCCGGCAAGGCGGGCGGCGGTCTGGGCAAGTCCAGCGCGCTCATGGCCGCCGGCACCATCGTCTCGCGCATCACCGGGTTCGCCCGCACGCTGGTCATGGCCGCCGCCATCGGCGTCGGCACCCTCAACGACTCCTACCAGGTCGCCAACGTCCTGCCCACCATGATCTACGTCCTGGTCGGCGGGGGCGCCCTCAACGCCGTGTTCGTGCCGCAGCTCGTGCGCGCGATGAAGAAGGACGACGACGGCGGCGAGGCGTACGCCAACCGCCTCCTCACCCTCGTCCTGGTGGCGCTCGCGGCCGTCACCGTGCTCTGCGTCGTCGCCGCGCCGCTCCTCGTCCACGCCATGTCGCCGGAGATCGCGGACGATCCGCGCCGGCTGGCCGTCACCGTGGCCTTCGCCCGCTACTGCCTGCCCACCATGTTCTTCATGGGCGCCCATGTCGTCCTCGGCCAGATCCTCAACGCGCGCGGCCGTTTCGGCGCGATGATGTGGACCCCGGTCCTCAACAACCTGGTGATCATCGCGGCGTTCGGCGGTTTCATCTGGGCGTTCGGCGGCTTCACGAGCACCGGAGTCACCCCCGCCACCATCACCCCGGAGGGCGTACGGCTGCTCGGCATCGGCACGCTCCTCGGCCTCGCCGTCCAGGCGCTCGCCATGCTGCCGTACCTGCGCGCCGCCGGCTTCCGGCTCCGCCCCCGCTTCGACTTCCGCGGCCACGGCCTCGGCAAGGCGATGGGCCTCGCCAAGTGGACGCTGCTCTTCGTGCTCGCCAACCAGCTCGGCATGGTCGTCGTCACCCAACTCGCCACCAAGGCGGGCGCGGCGGCCGAACGAGCGGGCTTCACCGGCACCGGCATCACCGCGTACAACTACGCGCTGCTCCTGTGGCAGATGCCGCAGGCCATCGTCACCGTCTCCGTCATGACGGCCGTCCTCCCGCGCCTCGCCCGCTCCGCCGTCGACGGCGACGCGACCGCCGTACGCGACGACCTCTCGTACGGCCTGCGGACCTCGGCCGTCGCGATCGTGCCGTGCGCCTTCGCCTTCCTGGCCCTGGGCGTCCCGATGGCGACGCTCCTGTACGCGGGCTCCGGCGCGGAGGGCGCGCGGGGCATCGGCTTCGCGCTGATGGCCTTCGGCCTCGGCCTGATCCCCTACTCGGTCCAGTACGTGGTGCTGCGCGGCTTCTACGCGTACGAGGACACCCGAACCCCCTTCTACAACACCCTCGTTGTGGCCCTGGTCAACGCCGCCGCGTCCGCCCTCTGCTTCGCCGTCCTCCCGCCGCGCTGGGCGGTGGTCGGCATGGCCGCGTCGTACGGCCTCGGCTACGCCTTCGGAGTCGGCATCGCCTGGCGCCGCCTCCGCCGCCGCCTCGGCGTGGACCTGGACGGCGCCCGCGTACTGCGCACCTACGCCCGCCTGATCGCGGCCTCGGTCCCGGCGGCTCTGGCGGCGGGCGCAGTGTCGTACACCCTGACCACCGAGCTCGGCCCCGGCGCGCTCCCGTCCCTCCTGTCCCTGACGGCGGGCGGCACGGTCCTCCTGCTCGTCTTCCTGCTCACGGCCCGCCTGCTGCGCGTCCCGGAGTTGACGGCGCTGACGGCCATGGTCCGCACACGGCTGGGCCGTTGACCCCGGCGACCGGTCGCGAGGAGGTTCAGGGCGCGGGCGCGGCCGGTGGTGTGTCGCGTAGAGCGGACGCGGCTCGGGTCAGTGCGGTGAGGGCTGGTGAGTGGTGGCCGGCCGGCCGGGCGAGCACCGTCGTGATGGCCGGGGCGTCGATCACGGGTACGGCGACGTGGTCGGGCCACTGCCAGGCGCGGCTGGAGGCGGGGATGACGAGCAGCGTCTTCCCGAGCGCGACGAGATGAGCGAGCTGGGACTGGGTGTGCACCTCCGGCCCGGGGCCGTCCGGATAGGTGCCGTCGAGCCGGGGCCATCGGGCGATGGGAAGGCCGGGCACGTCGCTGACGTCCGCGAGGGTGAGCCGGGGACGCGCGGCGAGCGGGTGTGCCGACGGCAGGAGGGCGACTTGGCCTTCGGTGCAGAGGTCTTCGGTGTCGAACCCGGCCAGGTCGTCGACCGGCCGGTGCATGAGGGCCACGTCCGCGCGCCCGCTGCGCAGGAACCGTGCCTGCTCACCGACCTCGCACAGCACGACCTCGACCGGTGCCGCGCCGGTGTCGGCCGCCGCCGACGCGAGGAGCCGTCGGAGCAGTTCGTGCGATGCGCCGGCTTTCGTCACCAGTACCAGTGGCCGCTGGAGATCCTCCGCCCGCCGGGTCCGGTGCGCGGCGGCCGCGACCGCGTCGAGGGCTGCCCGGGCTTCGCGCAGCAGCACACCGCCGGCGCCGGTGAGCGCCACTCCTCGTCGGTCCCGGTCCAGGAGCCGGACGCCGAGCCGGCGTTCCAGCTGCCGGATGGCGCGTGACAGCGGTGGTTGCGCGATCCCGAGCCGGTGGGCGGCGCGCCCGAAGTGCAGTTCCTCGGCGACCGCGACGAAGTACCGCAGCTCACGGGTCTCCAGATCGTCCACGACCGCCGCCCCGTCCACCGTGTGATACCTGCCGGGTATCACAGCGTACTTGATCGATATTGGACGAAACGGACGCCGCCCGCCGAGCATGGAGAGCGTGAACGACACCAAGACAGCGCTGGTCACCGGCGCGAACAAGGGAATCGGCTTCGCCATCGCCCAGGGTCTCGGAACCCTTGGCTTCACCGTCGCCGTGGGGGCGCGTGACGACGCCCGGCGCGAGGATGCCGTGGAGCGGCTGCGTGCCGCGGGCACGGACGCGTTCGGAGTCGCCCTCGACGTCACCTCCGACGACAGCGTCGCCGCCGCGGCGGCGA
>NZ_MDCR01000019.1 GCF_001723055.1 Streptomyces niveus | reverse complement strand
GCCGCCGACCCGGCGCCGGGTGGGCCGGTCCTCGGACAGTGCCACGAGCGACAGCAGCATGCCCCAGAGCGGAGAGGTGGCGTTGCAGATGCCCGCGAGGGTCGACGGGATGGTCAGCTCCGCGTAGGAGAAGAGCGAGAACGGCACCGCGTTGAGGATGAACGCGGCCACCGTGAGATGGCCCCAGGTGCGCAGACCGCGCGGCAGCCGCTCGCGCCGTACCGCTATCGCGACGGCCAGGACCGCCGTACCGAAGAACAGCCGGCCGAAGGTCACCTGGAACGGGGCGTAGCTCTGGGTGCCGACCTTGATGAGCAGGAAGCTGAAGCCCCAGATCAGCGACAGCACGCCGAAGCGGACGCGCCAGTCGATCGGGGTGCGGCGGGGTGGAGTCGCTGTGGTCAGGGGCGAGGTCGCGGTGCTCATACGGCAACGATGAAGGCCGTGACCTCTAAGAACAAGCGAGAATATCTCGACCCGTTCACGTAGCATCGCTTACATGTTGAATCTGGAGAGACTGCGGATCCTGGACGCGCTCGCCCGGCACGGCTCCGTCAGCGGCGCCGCCGACGGCCTCCATGTGACCACGTCGGCCGTCTCGCAGCAGCTGGCCAAGCTGGAGCGGGAGGTCGGCCAGCAGCTCATTGCCAAGCACGGGCGCGGCGTCCGGCTCACCGACGCGGGACGGCTGCTCGCCGACCACGCCGCACGGATCATCTCCCAGGTGGAACTCGCGCAGTCGGACATCGAGGCGCAGCGCGGTCAGGCCGTCGGCGAGGTGCGGCTCTCCGCGTTCCCCACGGCGGCCCGTGGGCTGTTCCCCGTCGCGCTCGCCTCGCTGCGCAAGGCGCACCCCGATCTGCGGGTGCGCTCCCTGGAGTTGGAGCCCGACGGCGCGATCCGCCAGGTGCTGCGCGGGGACCTCGATCTCGCCGTCGTACTCGACTGGAACAACAAACGCCTGCCGGTGCCCGGCGGGCTGGCGACCGCGTCGCTGCTGGAGGACGCCGCCGATGTCGCGATGCCCGCCGATCACCCGCTGGCGGACCGGCGGAACGTCGATCTGGAGGAGTTCGCGCACGACTCGTGGGTGTCCTGGCCGACGGGCGAGTTCTGCCACGAGTGGCTGGTGTTCACGCTGCGCTCGAAGGGGATCGAGCCGCGGATCGAGCACATGGCCGGCGAGCAGCACACCCAACTGGAACTGGTCGCGAGCGGGTTGGGGGTCTGCGTCGCGCCACGGCTGGGGCGCGGGCGGCTGCCCGAGGGCGTGGTGGCCGTGCCCGTACGGCAGAAGATGTTCCGGCACGTGTACGCGGTGTGGCGCGCCGACGCCGACCGCCGCCCCTCGATCAGGGCGGCGGTCGAGGCGCTGGAGGAAGCGGCTCAGGTGGTGAGGTCCGCGGAGTCGGCTGCTCAGGCGAGGAGTTGACGGGCCGTCAGGCGAGTGAGATCGAGTCGCCCTCGACGGTGATCGCGGTGGCGGGCAGCGGCTTGGTCGCCGGGCCCTTCTTCACGCTGCCGTTGGCCGCGTCGAACTGACTGCCGTGGCAGGGGCAGTTGATGGTGCCGTTGGAGATGCTTCCCACCGTGCAACCGGAGTGCGTGCACACGGAGGAGAAGGCCTTGAACTCACCGGCCGTCGGCTGTGTGACCACGACGCCCTTGTCCTCGAAGACCTTGCCGCCGCCCTCCGGGATGTCGGCGGTCTTGGCGAGCACCTCTCCCTGTCCGCCGGATCCGCCCTCGCCGCTGCCGCTGTCGCCGTTCGCGCCGTCGTCCGCGGGCGTCTTGGCGGCGGAGTCCGCCGGGTCGTCCGAGCCGCACGCGACGAGTGCCGCGCCCAGGCCGACCGCTCCCGCCGCCGCGACGACCGTACGGCGTGCCACCGTCCGGCCGGTGGCCGTCGACGCGGTGCCCTGCGTTCCCGTCATGTCTGCTCCCTGTCCGTGACCGGCTCCGGCGGCCGGTTCCTTAGGGGTACGCACCGCGGGGACGCGGTGTTCAAACCCGGGGAGAACTTTCTCAAGGTTTCAAGGACTTCTTGGGGACATCGGGCTCCGGGGAGGCGGATTCGTCTGCCCGGTCGGCATCGTCCGTCGCGCCGGATCCCGCGTCGGACGCCGTTGCCGCCTCGTGCACATGCGCCGCCGCCGCGGCCTCCGCCGCCTCCGGATCCCCCGCGACGATGGCCCGGACGATCGCGTCGTGCTGACCGGGCGACAGGTCCCGGCGCCGGTTGATGTTGGTGCGGCTGACGATCGCGAACCGCGCCCAGATCCGGTCGAGGGCGTCCTCCAGCAGAGGATTGCCCGACAGCCGCGCCAGCAGCATGTGGAAGTCGAGATTGGCGCGCCACGCGTCGGCGGGGGTGACACCGTCACCGGCGTTCCTCGCCGCGTGGCGGGACGCGTCCTTGAGCTCGGCGAGCTGGGCGGGCGACAGCTGGCCGTCGCGCTGGGCGGTCGCGGCGAGCTTCGCGGCGAGCGCGTCCAGCGCGCCGTGGAGCTGCATGGCGTGCCGCATCTCCTGCGGGGAGAGCGAGCTGACCACCACGCCCCGGCCCGTCGATGTGACCAGCCCGTCGCTCTGCAGACGCCGCAGCGCCTCGCGCACGGGGGTCCGGCTCATGCCCAGCTCTTCGCACAGGTCGAGTTCGGTGAGCCGGTCGCCGGGGTCGTTCTGGCCGGACAGCAGTCGCTCGCGCAGTCGCCGGTAGGCGAGTTCGGCCTGGTTGTGCATCCCTGGTCGCTCGGTGGAACGGTCGCGGGGTGAAGGCATGCTGTATGTATACATTGCATTCGATCCTCACGGCAACGCGGCGCCGCACCGCGGTCAATCGGCGAAGAACAGACTCGCGGGCGTCTCGACCAGTATCCGGTGACGGTCGGCCTCGTCGGGCGCCCAGTCCGCGAGCAGGTTCAGCAACTCGCCCGTGTCGCGCCCGCCGTCGGGCAGATGGGGCCAGTCCGAGCCCCAGACCAGCCGGTCGGGGCGGGCCGCGACCAGGGCCCGGCCGATGGGCCCCACCGCCGACAGCGGCCTGTCCTTGGCGATCCGGTAGGGCCCGGACAGTTTGACGTAGCACCTGCCCCCGTCCATGACCCGCAGCAGCCCGTCGAAGTCGGCGCCGGTCAGCCCGTCCGACTCCTTCATGTAACCCATGTGATCGATGACGAACCGGTCCTCCAGGTCGGCGAGGAAGGGCAGCAGATCCCGGACGACCGTGCCGGGCGCGTAGAACTGCAGGTGCCAGCCGCGTGGCCGCGCGAGGACCGCCATCCGCCGGACGTACGCGACGATGTCAGCCGTCGGCCAGGCGGCGCGGGCGAACAGGTCCAGGCGGATCGCGCGGACACCCGCCGTGTGCAGGCGGTCGAGTTCCCGGCCGCCCGCGTCCTCCTCGACGCGCGCGACACCCCGGCATTCGGGACCGGCCGCGCGCAGCACATCGAGCAGCAGGCTGTTGTCGGTGCCGTAGTACGTCGGCTGGACCAGCACCGTTCGCCGGATACCGAGCTGTCGGGTCAGGGCCTGATACTGCTCCAGCGTGCCGTCCGGGAACGTGTAGAGCGGCTCGGGCACATGGGCGTAGCCGGGCTCGAAGACATGGAAGTGCGTGTCGCAGCTGTCCGGCGGGACCGCGAAGCGCGGCCTCGTGTTGGTCTCGGCGGCGCGCATGGGCGTCGTCTCAAGGGGCGCTGAGGCCATCGTGGGTCTCCCTTTCGGTACGGGCGTTGGCGTCTGCCGCCTGATACAGCAACGCGGTGTCGGTCCCGGTCAGCCGCAGCGGGCAACCGCCGATCGTGAGAAGGGAGCCCAGGACCGCCCGGTCGGCGACGCCGCCGATCATCAGCAGCTTTCCGTGCCTGCGGCACGCCTCGGCGACCGTCTCGACCGCCGCGCGCAGCCGTGGGTCCCCGTACCGGCCCGGGACGCCCAGCTCCGCGGTGAAGTCGTTCGCGCCGATGGCGAGCATGTCCACGCCGTCCAGGCGTGCGATGGCGTCGGCGTTCGCGATGCCGGCCGGTGTTTCGAGCAGCACCTGGACGACGGTCGTGCCGTCCAGCGCCGGGTTCAACTCCCGGGCGGGCGTGGGCCGCATGCCCAGTTGCGGGACCGTCGTGGTCTGCGACCGCCGGCCGCGCGGGGGGAAACGGCACGCGAGGGCGATCTGCTCGGCCTCGTCGGGCGTCTCGACACGGGGCGCGACGATCCCGTGCGCGCCGCCGTCCAACAGGCGGCCGATCATGCCGTACTCACGCTCGGGGATCCGGACGAGCGCGGTCATGCCGAGGCTGCCTGCGGCGGCGCAGAGCTGGGCCGCCACATCGGTCGACATGGCGGAGTGTTCGAGGTCGACCATGACGCTGTGGTGGCCGGTCGAGTGCGCGATGTGGACGATGTCGGCCGTACGGCTCGTACGGATGCCGAGCATCAGCGTCAGCTCGCCCGCGTGGAGGCGGTCCAGGAACGGGCCGCGTGCCGGGGCCGGGGGCGTGGCCGGGGGCGTGGTCGGGCTCATGACCCGGCTCCGGTCGTGGCGTGCTGCTCGTCCTCGAACTCACCTTGGCCGTAAGGCGGTTCGGGATACGGCTCGCCGTCGAGACCCGGCACGGTGATGGCGAGAGGGTCGTTGGCGTGGGCGACGAGCTGCTGGGCGGCGTAGTCGCTGACCGCGCCGGAGAGCAGTTGGCGGGGGTCCTCCATGACCAGCCGCAGCCGGGAGACCAGCGTGAACCAGTCGGCGGGCGAGTGGATCGCGGGCATCTCGGTGAGTGTGGCGCCGGCGCCGTGGCGTACGAGGGCGCCGCCCGGCGCGTCGCGGTCGCCCGGCGAGAACGCCGGGTAGCCGTCGAACATCGAGGCGCCGAGTTCGACGGTCGCCCGCGTCCCCGACCACAGGGCGCGCATGACGGGTTCCAGCGCGGCCACCTCGCCGAGGTCGCCGTCGACGGGGGTACGGAACACGGGGGCGTGCGGCGCCATGTACAGCCGGTCCAGGGGCAGTTGGCCGCGTGAGGCGGCGAGCACGACCGCCGCGACGCTGCTCGTGCGCCAGGTCACCCCCGCTGTCGGCCGGCCCTGCTGCCCGGCGATGACCACCATCGTGCGGGACCAGTCGATCGCCTGGCTGTCGCACCAGGAGATCAGCCGGTGGGCAGTGTCCATCCCGACGAGGAAGAACGTGGCGACCATGACGCGGTTGAAGGACACCGGCCGTTCGGGGTCGTCGCCGTCCTCCAGATAACACTCCCGCAGCGTGCGGTGGTTGAGATACGACGGCTCGTCGAGGCTCCGCAGAAGGAAGCGCTCGGTCATGGCGCAGGAGTGGTCGACCATCGCCGCGATGGCCCGCTCCCGGCCCGCGTAGGCGGGCGCGGCGATGACATCGCGCCACAGCTGGGGACTGTTGGCCGCGCGCGAGCGCCGCACCTCGCCCAGCAGCCGCTCCGCGTCCGCCCGCCACACCGCCGTGCCGTCGCCGTCGCCGTTGGCTCCGGGGTCCTGTTCGCGCAGGGAGGCCAGTGACGCCAGCGCGGGTCCGAGGTGGGAGACGGCGGCGAGTTCCTTGAACCCCCGGGTGGACAGCCGGAAGCCGAGCACCGTCGGCGGACGCCCGTCGCCCGGGTACAGCGCCATGTCCGCGCCGGTCACCACCAGCAGCGGATCGCTCTCGGCGGCCCGCGTGGCGGCCTCCCGCAGATGCGCGCCGATGGAGTCGGGGCCGGCGGTGTAGGTGGTGAACAGGTCGATGAGTTCCGGACTCTCGTGTACGGCCATGGTGCGTTCTCTCCGGTTGGCTGCGGCGTGGGGAACGGGCGGTCGGGGGCACTCGTCGCGTATGTCCGTACGGCGTACGCGGCGGGCTCAGCCCGAGAAGCGGTAGACGACGCTCTCGGCGGCGAAACGCCGGTCGGCGCTGAGGGAGTTGGTCACCACGAGCAGCGGGCTCGCCGAACCGTCGTCCAGCACGCCGACATCGGTGCCGCCGGTGGTCGGGAACTCCAGCACGGTCTCCAGCCGGGCCCCGTCCCAGCGGTAGATCTGCGAGCGCAGCGCGGTCGTCGGGTCGGCCGGGGTGCCGTGGATGAAGTTGATCCGGACGACATGGAGCCCGTTCGGGGTCCGGACCACCGCCAGTTCACGGCCGCCCGCCCCCGCGAGGCGCTGGTGGGCCACGAAGCGCCCGGCGCCGGCGTCCCAGCGCAGCACCCGGCTTCCGTCGTCGATGCGGGCGACCACCAGATACGTGGCGCCGTCCGCGGGGCCGGTGAAGGTCGCGAACGCCCGTCCCGCCGTGTCGGCGAGTTCCTGGTGCGGTGTGAACCGCTCGCCGTCCCAGCGGTACAGCACGCTGGGCGACACATGGTCGGCGTGCGCGAGGAAGTGGGTGCCGTCCACGGTGAACGCGTGCCAGTTGTACGCCCATCGGGAGGGGATCTCCTGGAAGGGGACGAAGCGCTCGCCGTCCCACTCGTGGATGACCGAGGGCCGGTTCGCGCTCTGGTCCTGCCCCGGCACCGCGACCCCCTGCGCCAGCGCGAGGAAACGCCGGTCGCCGACGGTGAAGTGCCGCCACTGCTTGGCGGCATAGGTGTCGAAGACCTGGAAGGGCGCGAAGCCCTCCCCGTCCCACTCGAACACCGTTGACGGCGCGGTGTAGTTGTACGGCCCCGCGCCCGTACGGATGCTCGCCACCGCCAGGAACGCCCGCTCGCCGATCGTGAAGAACTCGGCGTCCTCACCGCCCGGTGCGGCCAACTCGCCCCAGGGCACGAACCGTTCGCCCGCCCGGCGCAGCAGCCGCAGACGCGTCTCGCTGTCACCGCCGTTCATGTGCGCGGGTGCGCCCGGGATGTCGTACGCGAGTTGGGGGATCGCCAGGAACTCCTCGTCGCCGATCCGCAGCGGCTGCGCGGCGCGGGCGCCGGAGGTCGGCAGCGTCTGGATCTCGGTCAGCCGGGCGGAGCCCGCCTGTTCGGGGACGTCGGGGCGGTCGGCGCCGGCTGTCCGCGCGGTCCCGCCGAAGAACAGCTGCGCCATGTCCGGGTCCGCGAGAAGACCGCTCGCCGGGCCGGTGTGGATCACCCGGCCGCCCTCCATGACAACGGCGTCGTCCGCGAGGGCCAGCCCGAAGCGCACGTTCTGCTCGACCATCAGCACCGTCACCCCCTGCTCCTTGAGCCGCAGCACCGACTCCTCGATCAGCGCGCACGCCTTGGGGTCGAGACCGAGGGTCGGCTCGTCCAGCAGCACCACGCGCGGGCTGAGCATCAGGGAGCGGGCGAACTCGACGATGCGCCGCTGACCGCCGGAGAGCGCGGCGGCCTTCTCCGCAGCCCGCTCGGCGACGATGGGGAAGATCTCCGCGATCTCGTCGAACCGGCGGCGGTTGCGGTCGCGTTCCTTGCGGCGTACGTACGCGCCGAGCAGCACGTTCTCGCGGACCGACAGCGACGGGAACAGGCCGTGGTGCTGCGGTACGTGGACGACTCCCTGCCGCAGGATCCGCGCGGGCGACAGCCGGCCGATCTCCTCGCCGTCGAGCGTCACCTGGCCGCCGCGCGGTGTCAGCAGGCCGCTGCACACCTTCAACACCGTCGACTTGCCAGCCCCGTTGGGGCCGACGACACAGGTGATGGCGGCCTCGGCGGCCGTGAAGTCGACCCCGCGCAGGATGTCTCCGGCGCGTCCGTAGCCGGCCACCAGATCCTTGAAGGTGATCACCGGTTCGCTCCCGACGTCGTGCCGGCCATGGCCGCCTGGTTGTCTCCGAGGTACGCGTCCAGGACGGCCGGGTCCCGTTCGATCTCGCGGGGCGGGCCGCTCGCGATGACGCGCCCCCGCGCCAGTACGTGGATGTGGTCGCACAGCGACAGCACCAGCGGCATGTTGTGCTCGACGATCACGACCGTCGTGCCCGCCGCGTTGAGCTTGCGGACGATGTCGCTGATCCGCTCCACAAGCGCCGGGTTGATGCCCGCCGCCGGTTCGTCCAGGAGCAGCAGCCGAGGCTCCAGGACCAGCGCCTGCGCCAGCTCGATCAACTTCTGCTGCCCGTAGGACAGTTCGCCCGCCAGGTGATGGGAGTACGCGCCCATGCCGACGAACTCAAGCCACTCCTGGGCGCGTTCGGCCTCCTCGCCGGTGAACACCCCGGCGCGCAGCCCGCGCGCCGAGTAGGACCGGCTCGGTACGGCCAGATTCTCCAGCGCGGTCAGCCGCGGGAAGACACGGGTCGCCTGGAACGTACGGGCGAGCCCGGAGTGCGCGCGTCGCCAGCGCGGCAGCCGGTCGATCCGCCGCCCGGCCAGCTCGATCGTGCCGCTGTCCGCGCCGAGGCCGCCGTCCAGGAGGTTGAACACCGTGGTCTTTCCCGACCCGTTGGGGCCGATCAGCCCGGTGACGGAGCCCTCCCGCACGGTGAACGAGCAGTCGTCGACCGCCTTGACCCCGCCGAACGCCTTCCCCAGCCCGGTGACCCGCAACAGCGGCTCACCGGACGGGAGTTCACCCGCCGGCCGAGGCAGGGACGGCGCCGGCAGGGTGGCCGGTACGTCGGTGAGCCTGACCCCGGCCCGCGCCCGCGGAGCCGTACCCCGCCGCCGGGAGAGCCAGGCACGGCTCTCCGTGATGATGCCCCGCGGCAGGAAGAGCACGATCACGGCCAGCAGCGTCCCGTACATGATCATTCGCCAGGACCCGGCGTCGGGGCCGCTCAGCGTCTGGTTGGTGAACTGGTTGAGCGGCTCCAGCAGGAACGCGCCCAGCACGGGACCCCACAGCGTGCCGACCCCGCCCAGATGCGCGGCGAGCAGGATCTGCATCGCGATGACGATGTCGAACATCGCGGCGGGCTCCAGAAACGAGATGTAGTAGCCGTAGACGCCGCCCGCGATCCCGATGGGGAGCGCGCTGGCCGCGAAGGCCAGCATCTTGTAGCGGTCGGTGCGCACACCGACGCCGTCGGCCTTCGACTCGTCGTCGCGGATCGCGAGCAGCCCGATGCCGAACGTGGACCGCCGGATGGCCCACGACCCCCAGACCGTCAGCACCAACAGCACCAACAGGGCGTAGTAGAAGGGGATGTTGAGCAGATCGCGGTCCCACGACGGGAGCGGCAGAGCCAGCCCGTGGTTGCCCTTGGTCACCGACGACCAGTTGGACACCAGCAGCGCGGCGAACTCCAGGAACGCGAAGCTGACGATGACGAAGGCGATCCCGCGCGTACGCCGTCCGACGAGGCCGAGCAGCAGGGCGGCGGCGGCCGAGGTGAGCCCGCCGACCGGTGCGGCCAGCAGCGGTGACCAGCCCAGATGGATCGACAGCAGGGCCGTCGTATAGGCGCCGATACCGAGGAAGGCGCTCTGCCCGAGCGAGATGTAGCCGGTGTACCCGGAGATGATGTTCCAGCCGGACGCCATGACGGCCAGCAGGAAGGCCATGATCGCCATGTTCTGGTAGTAGGCGTTGTCGGAGACGAGAGGGAAGAGGGCCAGGACCGTCACCGCGAGAGCGATGGCGAGGGCCTGGAGCCGGCGTGGACTCGCCCAGGCGGTCCCGGTGTTGACGTGTGGCACGTTCATGCGCGGCTCATGTCCTCTCGCAGCCGGGCGCCCAGCAGGCCTTGGGGCCGGACGACGAGCACCGCGATGATCGCCACGTACGGCACGGCGGTCGCCCAGTCCGGCGAGACATAGGTGGTGGTCAGCGACTCGGCGACCGCGATGAGCAGCGCGCCGACGACGCTGCCCGGCAGACTGCCCATGCCGCCGAGCACGATGATGGAGAGCAGCAGCCCGATCCAGTGGTCCGACGTGCTGGGCATGAACGGATACAGCACGCTCAGCAGCGACCCGCCCGCACCGGCGGCGGCGATCCCGATCGCGTACGAGGCCGCCCAGGTCCGTCGTACGTCGATACCGATCAGCCGGGCACCCTCCGAACTCGTGGCGGTGGCCCGGATGGAGCGGCCCAGCCAGGTGCGGGTCAGCAGCACGTACAGGGCGACGAGGACGACGGCGGCGACCATCGTCGCGTACACCTGCGCCTGCGGCAGCTTCATCCCGAGCACCGCGAAGGAGCGGTTGGCGTAGCCCGGCGAGACGGAGTGCAGGTCGTTGCCCCAGACGAGCGCGACCACGCCCTTGGTGACCAGCGCGAGTCCGAAGGAGGTCACCAGGGCCATCGACGCGTCGGTCGTCCGGGAGCGCTCGACGACCAGGTAGTACGTCACCCAGCCCACCAGCAGCAGGGACGGCGTCGTCAGCAGCACCAGGACCAGCGGGTCGAGACCGGTGGCCTCCCACAGCGAGTACGTGAGGTACGAGCTCAGGATCAGCATCGCCCCCTGCGCGAGGTTGGCCACCTTCATCACGCCGAAGATCAGGTTCATGCCGGACGACGCGAGCGCGTACACGCCGCCGACCAGCACTCCGAGGATCAGCGCCTGGGCGAGTTGCCCCATCACGACCACCCGGGTTTCGGGTTCACGACGCCGTCCACGGTCCGCTGGCTCTCGGGCAGGATGAATTCGAGGTTTCCGCCCTGCCACTGGGCGAGCAGCATGTCGCCGTCCGGCACGCCCCGGTCGTCCCACTTCAGCGGGCCGACGATCGTCTGCACGGTGTGCGAGCGCAGCCAGTCGCGGAGCTTGTCCTGGTCGAGACTGCCCACGGCCTTCACCGCGGCCTCCAGCACCTGGCCGGCGGTGTACGCGTTCGCGGCGTCCTCCGTCGGGGCCGTACCGAACTTCGCGGTGTAGTCCTTCACGAAGCGCTCGTTGCCCGGGTAGGTGGCCTTCGGGCTCCAGGCCGTGATCGTGAACACGCCCTCGGTGTTCTTCTCGCCGACCCCCTTGCCGAATGTCTGGACGACGCTTGGGCTGTTGGTCTGGAAGAGCATCTCGGGGCTGAACCGCTGCTTCTGGAGCGCCTTGACGAAGCCCACGCCGTCGGCGCTGACGGCGCCGTGCACGATCAGATCCGGTTCGGCGCGGGCCACCGCGTCCGCCAGCGGATCGAAGTTGACGGTCTCCGGTGCGTACTTCTCGTGGTAGACGCTCCTGACGCCCAGCTTCGTGAGCGCCGTGCGGAACGCCTCGATCGCCACGTCGGTGTTGGGGTCGTCCTGGGTGGGATAGGCGGCGGTCTTCGGCCGCTGGTCGGCCGGCAGCGACTCGATGAGGGCGATGAACTGGTCGGGCAGGCTCAGGGAGGTGCTGGGCTGCGCGAAGAAGAGGTAGTCGTAGCCGCGGTTGAAGATCTCCTCGGCGCCGCCGGACGGCTCGACGTAGAGCATCTTGTTGCGCTCGGCCACCGACGACGCGGGCAGGTTGAGCTTGGAGGAGAAGGTGCCGAGAAGCAGGTCGACGCGGTCCTGGGCGATGAGGCGGTTGTAGTTCGTGACGACCGTGTTCTGGTCGAAGCCGTCGTCGAGGACGTTGAGTTCGACATCGCGGCCGAGCAGCCCGCCCTCCTCGTTGACCTCGTCGCGCCAGAGTTTGTACGCCTCGTAGGCGGGCTTCGAGGAGTCGGCGACGGGGCCGGACAGCGGCAGCGAGGCGCCGACCTTGATCGCCCCGTCCCCGGCTCCGGAACTCTGTCCCGAACCGCAGGCCGTGGCGACGAGCAGCGTCACCGACAGCGCGACCGGCACCGTCAGCTTCCTGATCCGGAGCCCGCTGGGACCACTTCTTGGCATGGCACTCACCTCTGGCCGGCGGTTGGGGTGGGCGGCCGCTGGGCCGGCCCACTGGCTTTGAGCGCAATGTATACATTGCGTTCCGAGAGGTGGGCAAGGGTTGTGACAGAGCTGGTCCGCGAGTGCGTGAACCCCGCCGGGGGAGCGTCAGCCGGCGGAGCCCGTACCGAGCCCCGTGATCCCGGCGGCGACCGGGAGATGGTCACTGCCGGTCGCGGGCAGGGTGCGGATGTGGGCGACGGTCGCCGAACGGGCCATCACCTGGTCGATCCGGGCCAGCGGGAGAGCGGTGGGGAAGCTGAGGGCGAAGCCCCGCTCCGCCACGTTCAACCGTGACGTCAGCGGGGTCAGCCCCCGGTCGTCCACCGTGCCGTTGAGGTCGCCCAGCAGGATCACCGCGTCGGTCTTCTCGGCGGCCAGGGCCCGGCCCAGGAGGACGGCGCTCTCGTCGCGCGCCGACGACGCCAGGCCGGTCGCGCGGAAGCGGATCGACGGCAGATGCGCGACGTACGCCGCGACGTCGCCGTGCGGGGTGTCGACGACCGTACGCAGGCCGCGACTCCAGCCCTCCGGGATACCCCGGGGCCTGATGTCCACCGGCCGGGTGCCGGTCAGCGGATGCTTCGACCAGAGCCCGACGGTGCCACGGACCGCGTGGTACGGGTACTCGGCGGCGAGGGTCTTCTCGTAGACCGCCACCGCCGGGGGCACCAGCTCCTCCAGCGCGATGAGGTCAGGCCCGGCGGCGGCCAGGGAGCGGGCCGTGCCCGCCGGGTCCTCGTTCTCGTCGCTGACGTTGTGCTGCACGACGAGAAGGTCGTACGAGCCGGCCTCCGCAGCAGGCAGGAACAGCCCGCCGAAGAGATACGTCCACGCGGCCACCGGCAGCAGCAGCGCCACCAGCGCGAGGACCGAACGGCGCAGCAGCGCGAGGACGAGCAGCAGCACGGCCACCAGGCCGAGCCACGGCAGGAACGCCTCCAGCGAACTACCCAGGCGCAGACCGGCGTTGGGGACGGCGCGGTGGAAGGCCAGCAGCGCGGCGGTCACGGCCGCGAGCACGGCGAGCACCCGGCCCCGCCGCCGGGCCCACCAGGGCGCCTCCTCCGGTGCGCCCGCGCATGTCTCCGTACTCGTTCCCGCCCGCACCTGCTCCACCATGGCTTCCCGTCCGCTTGACCCTGTTCATCAAGACGAACGGCCCAGTGGATCAGTTGCGGGGGCCGGGGGAGTCCAGCGGTGGGTGCGCGGGACGGCGGAGGACAGGCCGTACTCCTTCTTGAGCTGCTCGGGGATGGCGTAGTGCATGACCCGGCCGCGTGTGAGGGAGGAGAGTTCGAGCACGGTGGTGAGATGGCCGACGCGGTCCAGCGCCCAGGCCCCGAGAGGGGAGTGGTCCTCGACGGTCTCCAGCAGATTCAGCAGGACGGGGGCCGCCTTGACGAGCGTGTCCCAGCGGGAGCGCGGCACCTGAAGCCAGTCGGCGCTCGTGTCACCGATCAGATGGCGGACGAGCGCGGACACGACGGGGTCGAGCAGCGTGCCGGGCACCACCTCCTCGTACAGGTCGATCAACTGCCGTGTCAGGTCGGCGCCTTCCTGACTGGGGCCCATGTGGCGCGTCATGTACAGGTCCGAGAACTGGCGTGCCGCGGCCAGATCGGCGGGCGCGTGGGTCTGGTCGACGCCGAGCATGGCGCCGACGACGCGCCACGCGTAGAAGTACGACTCGGCCCCGTCCACGCTCATATGGATGCCGAGGCGGTGCAGTGCGTCCAGGACCTGGATGGAGAACATCATCTGCCCGCCGATCATGTCCTCCTGGCAGATCGGCGTGCCCAGGCCAGCCACGTCCCAGCGGCCCTCGCGCCCGAGGTGATGGCGGATCGACGCGTGCAGCAGCCGGACCTTCTGGGCGGCGGGGATGAACCGGCTGCCCGCCTCGAAGGCGTCGGGCCGCATCAGATAGACGGTGAACTGCCCGGTCTCGGCCATCCGTTTCGACGGGTACTTGAGCGAGTGGGTCGCCGACAGCAGCTTCGCGATGTGCGGCACGACGTAGCAGGCGGGCATGGAGGCGAAGGAGAGCGCGGTGGAGATGTGCACGTTGTTGTCGATGAAGAACAGCCGCGCCTTCTCCATCTCGTCCCAGTCCACCCACGCGGGCGGCGCGCTCGTCCGGTGCAGATACTCGCGGGCCACCTCGGGCAGCCCGTCGGGGAGTTCCTGTCCGACGGTGGAGACGTAGCGCATGAGGGAGTTGAACGTGCCCACCTCGCCGCGCTCGAAGAGGGTCGCGACGGTGGCGTCGGCGAGTTCGTCACCGTACCCGCGCAGGGCGTCGAGGGACTGTTCGGTGTAGGCCACGGTCGACCCTTTCGAGAGGTGGGAGGCTCCGGGAACGGCCGGTGGCCGGCGGTCAGCCGGGCCGGCTGGTGGCGGCGGTGGCCAGTTGGGTCAGCGAGTGGTGGGCGAGGTCGGGAATCCCGGCGCCGCCCAGCGCGCCCACGGCGACCCTGACCCGTTCGCCGATCATGTCCTCGACGCGGTCGCGCGCACCGGTGCGCTCCACGACGGCGCGGACCTGGCCCAACTGGTCGGCGGTCAGGGCGCGGCGGCCGAGGAGAGCCTTCAACTCGCGCCGTTCGGCGGGGGTGGCCGACTGCCGGGCGAGGGCGATGAGCGCGGTGGGACGGGCGGCGGAGATGTCGTCGGTGTTCGACTTGCCCGTCGTCGAGGGCTCGCCGAACAACCCGATCAGATCGTCCCGCAGCTGGAACGCCTCGCCGAGCGGGAGCCCGTAGTCGGTGAACACCTCGCGCAGGAGGGGATCTGCGCCCGCGAGCCCGGCACCGATGTGCAGCGGGTGCTCCACGGTGTACTTGGCCGTCTTGTAGCGGATCACCTTCAGCGACCGCTGTACGTCGGACTCGCCCTCGGGATGCAGGACCTCCAGCGCCTCCCCGGCGATCAACTCGCGTGCCAGCACCGCCCACAGGCCACGGACCTGCCCCAGATACGCGGCGGGCAGACCGCAGCCGGTGAACATCTGGCCGGCCCACGCCATCAGCAGATCCCCGGCCAGCATCGCCAACGACCGTGCGCGCGCCTTGGGACGCGATCCGGCGGGGAACGCGTCGCGCAGCGCCACCTGGGCGGTCGGCAGACCGTGCCGCAGAGCGCTGTCGTCGATGATGTCGTCGTGGACCACGGCGGCGGCGTGGACCAGCTCCATGCTCGCCGCCGCCCGGACCATCGCGTCGCTGTCAGGGCGGCCCGCAGCCCGCCAGCCCCAGTAGCAGAAGGCCGAACGCAGCCGTTTGCCACGGGCGGTCACGGACGTCAGAACGTCGGCGAGGGGCGCCAGCGCGTCGTCCAGCGCGAGCAGTGCCTCGGTCTCCGTACGGACGAATCGATCCAGCTCCCGGTCGACGCGGGACTTGAGCGCCGCCTGGTCGCGGGGCTCAGACATCGGTGGAGCCGGGAGTGGCGCCGGAGGCGGTGGTCCGGCGTTGTGCGTGGCGCGCGAGCACTTCCATGTGCGCCACACCGCCCCCGGCGCCGAAGAGGTCCTCGCCCCGCCGGCCGGTGCCCAGCCGGTCCAGGGCCAGCCGGCCGCGTGCCTGGAGATCCTGCCTGCCCCGCGCCGCCAGGGCGGCGAGGTCCGAGCGCCCCAGCAGGCCGTGCGCCGCCTTCAGCGCCGACCCGCACGTGCTCAGCGCCAGATCGGCCAGACCGGCCAGCAGCAGCACCGGCCGGCCCCCGCCGTCCTCGTCCCGGCCGACGTCCTGAGGTAATCCCACGGTCCCCACCCCTCCGCCCCTCGGCCGGGCACCTTCATGCCCGGCCCTGACAGCAGAGTGCCTGGTGGACGGCGCCGTCGCGCGCCGGATACCCCATCAAGTGATCATTCGATCGCGCGTACGGGGAATCGGGGACGCGCGCTCGGGGGTGCACGCGCTCGGGGGTGCGCGCACCGGGGCTCACTTCTTCATCTGCTCGTTCCACTCCGCCTGGGCGGCGTTGAGTTCCCCGGCGACCTTGTCCGCGAACTCCTGGGCGGACATGTCACCGAGCAGCACCTTCTGGAAGTTCGGCTCGTTGCCGGACTTGCTGATCGTGTTCCAGTCGGGCAGGTAGTACGGCAGGTCGACGATCTTCGTCGAGCCGTCGCTGAGCGCCTTCATCGCCGCCGCCGTCGGCTCCGCCTGCTGGATCCAGCTGTCGGACGCGGCATCGGTGTTCGCCGGTATGGAGCCCGCCGACTCGTTCCACGCGCTGTTCGACTTGTGGGAGGCGGCGAACTCGATGAACTTCCAGGCCGCCGCCTTGTTCTCGCTGTTCTTGAACAGACCGAGCCCGTCCACCGGGTTGGAGACCTGCACGCGCTCGCCGTTCGCCTGCGCCGGATAGGGCAGGCCCTTGAACTTCTCCTTGCCCAGCGACTTCACATGGTCCTGGTACGAGGCGAGGTTGTGCATCAGCATGCCGATGCTGCCGTTGTCGTACTGGGCGACCATCTTGATGAAGTCGTTGTTGACGTCCGCCGACGGCGTCACCTTCTTGTAGAGGGCGACGTACTTCTCCAGCGCGGCGACGTTCTTCGGGTCGTTGACCGTCGTCTTGTCGCCCTTCCAGAAGGACGTGATGCCGGACTGCCCGTACATCGCGTCCAGTGCCGGGGCGATCGACCCGGCGCCGCCGCGGATCGTGTAACCGAACCTGTCCGTCCCCGGCTCGGTCAGCTTCTCGGCGGCCTCGTAGAAGGCCGGCCAGGTGGTGGGCGGCTCAAGTCCCGCCCGTGAGAAGAGATCCGTGCGGTACCACAGCGTGCCGTTGTTGGTGGAGCTCGGCACCGAGTACATCTCGTCGCCGCGACCGCCCGCCGCCTTCACGCTCTCCACCATCGACGGGACCAGTTTGCCCTTGAGCGGGCCGGCCTCGACACGGTCGCCGACCGGCTCCAGGACCTCACGGACCACGAGGTTGGAGAGATACGCGGTGCCCACCCCGCCGACGTCGGGCAGCCCGCCGCCGTCGATCGCCGTGTCGTACTTCTGCTGGACCTGGTCGATGGGCAGACCGACGTACTTGACCTTGATGTCCTTGTTCTGCGACTCGAAGTCCTTGATGATCTGCGCCCAGATGTCCCGGCGCTCACCCGTGTTGTTGTCCCAGAGGGTGATCTCCCCCTTGCCGGACCCTTCGCTGCCGCTTCCGCCACTGCCGTCGTCGCCGCACGCGGTGGCCGCCAGCGCGAGCACCGTCGTCAGGGAGACGGCCGCGGCCGTCCGCCCTCTGTTCACCTTCGAGACTGTCATGATCGGCTCTTCTCTGTGAGGGTCTGTTCTCCGAGGGTCTTTCCAGGGGTTCTGCGGGACTTCGCACTCATGCCGACAGCGCCTTACGGGCGAGGGCCGCCGCGGCCGGGCGGTCGAGTCGGCCGTCCGACACGACCGCGACGAGCCGCCGCGAGAGGGCGGCGCCCACGGCGAGCGGCAGCCGCCGCTCCCAGGCCAGCGACGAGCCGACGCCCGGGTACGAGCCGGTGCGGACGAACCACGGGTCCCGCCGTGTCTGCTCGTCCGCCCCGGCGAAGACCAGCGTCCAGTCCCGGCCCGCCAGCGCCAGCCACTCGGCTGTGCTCCCGTGCACCGCGTCCTCGCCGGACGCGGTGTCGGTGAACACCTCCGGCGGTGGGTCCGACGCGCCCTCCTTGGGAGCCCGCCAGAAGAACCCGCCGTAACCGGCCCCCGGCCGCCCGTTCGTGGCGGGACTGCCGATCGACAGGTCCTCGCCGGACACGTTGGTCAGCGTCGAGGTGATGTGGAGGGCCCAGGCGTCGGCGGAGAGCGCGCGGGTACTGATCGTGCGCCGCTCCTTGAGGAGTTCGCGCCCCTCGCGCCTCCACGACACGTCCTGCACGGAGCCGTCGGGATCCCGCCGCAGCCAGCCCGTGTGTTCCTGCGTGCCGTGGTTGTCGAGCGCCACCGGGCCTTGGCCCCGTACGTAGGTGCGACCGCCCCAGAAGTTGACGCCCGACACGTCCGGTACGGCCAGCGAGAGCCCGAGGTGGTGCGCGTGGTCGGCGGGCCGCAGTTCGGTCACGACCACGCCGCCGAAGGTCCGCACGGGGTGCAGATACGGGCGCGGGGACAACTCCCCCGGCAGCAGCGGCCGGTGTACGTGCTCGGCGACGGGGTGTCCGGCGCAGCGCAGCACGGTGGCGGGCTGATCCGCCCGCGCGGCCCAGCCGGCGCCCAGCTCCGAGAACGTGGCCAGCGTCTCGGCGCTCTCCGCGACCAGCGCGTCGATACCCCTGACGATCCGGCGCGGGCCCGTCGCGCCCGGCGCGGTGTACCAGGCGTCCGTGGGCAGCGGCGTGGGCGGCGGGCCGGTCCTGACGGCCTCCAGCACCCGCATGAAGGCGCCCGTGCGGCGCGGCGGCACCAGAAGGGAGGCGCCCTCGCGCAGATGCGCGAGCAGGTTCTCCAGCAGATCGGTGCGCCCGTACACGGTCTCGACAGGCTCGCGGTCGGTGCGCTCCACCCGTAGCCGGTCCTGCTTGTACCAGAAGGTGATCCGGCCCCCGGTGCCGTGGACCACGACGTACGGCTCCGCGTCGCGCTCCGCGCACAGCGTGACGGCGACCGTGATCCGGGTGGCGCCGACCGTCGTCAGCCGCAGACAACTCGTGTCGTCGGCCTCGATGCCGTTGGCCCTGAACTGCTCCAGCTCGATCCCGGCGACGGACTCGGCCGCGTCGCTGCCGTCGATACGCAGAGCTGTCGCGACCGCGTGCGCCAGTGGATTGGTGAGCACCCCGTCCACGACGTCCCGGCCTTCCAGTGCCCGGCGCCCGGCCCACGGGACACGGCGGTAGTACGCCTCGTCGCGTACCCACGCCCCCGCCGCGCCGATCCCGCGCACCTCTCCGATCGCGCCGTCGCGCGTCAACTCATCCATCGCGTCCAGGGCGTGGGAGCCGAGCGACTGAAAACCGATCTGGCAGACCGTGCCCCGCTCCGCCAGCCCGGCGAGCAGCCGCTCGTACTCCGCGTACGAGGCGGTGGTCGGCTTCTCCAGGAGGGTGTGCACGCCCCGGGCGGCGGCGGTGAGCGCGAGATCGGTGTGCGTGTGGATGGGGGTGCAGATGACGGCCACCGCCGCGCCCGTACGGTCCAGCAGGTCACCGAAGTCGGTGGACTGCTCGGGGGCGTCGAAGCCCGCCAGCTCCTCCGGGGAGAGCGGGTTCAGCTCGCAGACGCCCACGAGCCGTACCAGGCCCGCCTCCTGGAGCCGGCGGATGTTGCGCAGATGCGAGCGGCCGTGGCCACGGGCCCCCGCGAGCACCACAGGAAGGCTCATCCCTTCACCGCCCCCGCGCTGAAACCGGTGATCAGCCACTTCTGTATGAAGGCGAAGACGATGACCACCGGCACGGCGGAGATCACCCCGCCCGCCGCCAGGGCGCCGAAGTCGACACTGTCCGCCCCGATCAGGGTGGAGAGACCGACCGGGATCGTCTGCTTGTCCTGGTCCATCAGGAACATCAGGGCGAAGAGGAAGTGGTTCCAGCTGTGGACGAAGGCGAAGGAACCGACGGCGATCAGTCCGGGCCGCAGCATCGGCAGCACGACGATACGGAACGCCTGGAGCCGCGAACAGCCGTCGACCCAGGCCGCCTCCTCCAGGGAGTACGGCACGTTCTTGATGAAACCGCTGATCAGGATGATGGAGAGCGGCAGTTGGAAGACGGTCTCCGCGATGACCACGCTCAGCGGTGAGTTGATGAGCGAGAGGTTCTTGAAGATCTGGAAGAGCGGCACCAGCATCAGCGCGCCCGGGATGAACTGCGAGCACAGCAGCGCCAGCATGAAGCCCTGCTTGATACGGAAGTTGAACCGCGCCAGGGCGTAGCCGCCGGCCAGCGCGACTCCCGTCGTACAGATCAGGGTGAACACGCCGATCAGCGCGCTGTTCTGGAAGAAGACGGAGAAGCTGCGTTCGTTCCAGACCTTCTCGAAGTGGTCGAAGGTCATCGGCCACGGCACCAGCGACGTGGAGCCCGCCGGCCGCAGTGAGAACAGCACCATCCAGTAGAAGGGCACCAGGGTGAAGAGGAGATACAGCCCGAGCGGCAGATAGATCTGCCACCGGGGCACCTCGTCGAAGGCGCGCTCGCGGCGCTTCCTCCGTACGGAGGGCGGCTTACGGCTGCCGTCCGCGGGCACCGGGGGAGCGCCCTTCTCGGTCAGGACCGCGGTCACTTGTGATCGCCTCCGAACTTGCTCAGGCGCAGATAGAGGATCGAGCAGAAGAGGAGGATCCCGAAGGCGACGGTCGTCAGCGCGGTGGCGTAGCCGAAGTCGTGTGCCTCGAACCCGGTGACCGCGACATACAGCGGCAGCGTGGTGGTGACGCCCGCCGGACCGCCCTCGGTGAGGGTCAGCAGCAGGTCGACGTTGTTGAACTCCCACACCGCGCGCAGCAGCGTGGAGAGGATGATCGCGTCCCGCAGATGGGGCAGCGTGATGTGGAAGAACTGACGGAACCTGCTCGCCCCGTCGACGGACGCCGCCTCGTACAGATCCCCGGGGATGGACTGGAGATCCGCGAGGATGAGGATCGCGAAGAACGGCACCCCGCGCCAGAGTTCGGCCAGCACGGCGGCCCAGAACACGGTGCCGGTGTCGGAGAGCACCGACGAGCCGTAGGTGCCGATGCCGGCGTCGGCGAGGTAACGGCCCACGCCCGTCGAGGGGTTGTAGAGCAGCAGCCAGATGGTGGTCGTCAGGACACCGGAGACCGCCCACGGCGAGAAGACCAGCGCACGGGCGGCGGCGCGGCCCACGAACGTCTGGTTGACGAGGAGCGCGAGGATCAGACCGAGGGCGAGCTGGAGCGTGACCTCGGTGAAGACCCACTTGCCGGAGAAGACGAGGCTGTCCCAGAACAGCGGGTCGTCGGTGAAGATCCGCTTGAAGTTGTCGAGACCGGCGAAGCCGTTCCGCCAGGGTTTGGTGGCGTTGTAGTTCTGGAGGCTGTAGTAGAAGACGCTGAGCATCGGGTACGCGATGAAGCCCGCCATCAGCAGTACGGCGGGGGCGATCAGCAGATACGGGAGACGGCGTGGTGAGAGCCCCGTGCCTTTTCTGCGGGACCCGGGCTTCTTCGGAGCCCCCGGTGGGGCGCCTGGCGAGTCCTGCGCCACAGCTGAGGCCATGACCGGTTCTCCGTTCCTTCGGTGAGGTCCTTCGGTGAGAGGAGGTGCGCGTTCCTGTCGGGTCGGCGTAACTGTCAGCCGGCGTACGTGTCAGCCGACGTACGGGTCGGGTACGTCTCCGGGCCGGGACAGGAAGGCGAAGTCGCAGCCGGTGTCGGCCTGGGTGATCTGGTCCTGGTAGAGGGCGCCGTAGCCGCGCCCGTACCGGGCGGGCGGCGGCGTCCAGTCGGCCCGGCGGCTCGTCATCTCCTCGTCGTCCACGTGGAGATGGAGACTGCGCGCCTCCACGTCGAGCGTGATGAGGTCGCCGGTGCGGACGAGGGCGAGCGGTCCGCCGACGTACGACTCGGGCGCGATGTGCAGCACGCACGCGCCGTAACTGGTCCCGCTCATCCGGGCGTCGGAGAGCCGGACCATGTCACGTACGCCCTGCTTCAGCAGATAGTCGGGGATCGGGAGCATGCCGTACTCGGGCATTCCGGGGCCGCCCTTGGGTCCCGCGCCCCGCAGGACCAGCACATGGTCCGGGGTGAGGGCGAGCGCAGGGTCGTTGATGGTGTTCTGGAGCTGCCGGTAGTCGTCGAAGACGACGGCGGGGCCGGTGTGGCGCAGCAGGCGGGGTTCGGCGGCGATGTGCTTGATGACGGCGCCGTCCGGGCAGAGATTGCCGTGCAGCACGGCCACGCCGCCCTCGTCGGCGAGCGGGTTGTCGCGGGGCCGGATGACGTCGCCGTTGTGGACGAGGGCGCCGTCGAGCTGTTCGCGCAGGGTCTCGTGCGCGACGGTCGGGCGGTCCAGATGCAGGACGTCGGTGAGCCTCGACAGGAAGCCGGGCAGCCCGCCGGCGAAGTGGAAGTCCTCCATCAGGTACGCGCCGCCGGGACGGAGGTTGGCGAGTACCGGAACGGTGCGGGCGACGCGGTCGAAGTCGTCCAGGGTGAGCGTGACGCCGGAGCGGCCCGCCATCGCGATCAGATGGATGACGGCGTTGGTGGACCCGCCGAGCGCGAGGACGGTGGCGACGGCGTCCTCGTACGCGGCGGGTGTGAGGATCTTGGAGAGCGTGAGGCCGCGCCACACGAGGTCCACGACGCGCCGTCCGGTCTCCGCCGCCATCCGTTCGTGCCCGGAGTCGACGGCCGGGATCGAGGAGGCGCCGGGAACGGTGACGCCCAGCACCTCGGCGGCGGCGGTCAGGGTCGACGCGGTGCCCATGGTCATGCAGTGGCCGGGCGAGCGGGCGAGGCCGTTCTCCAGCTCGGCCAGCTCGCAGTCACCGATGAGCCCGGCGCGCCGGTCGTCCCAGTACTTCCACATGTCGGTGCCGGAGCCCAGGACTTCGTCACGCCAGTGTCCGGGGAGCATCGGCCCGGCCGGCAGGAAGACGGTCGGCAGATCCACGGACGCGGCGCCCATCAGCAGCGCCGGGGTGGTCTTGTCGCAGCCGCCCATCAGGACGGCGCCGTCGACGGGGTACGAGCGGAGCAGTTCCTCGGTCTCCATCGCGAGCAGATTGCGGTAGAGCATCGGGGTCGGCTTCTGGAACGTCTCGGAGAGCGTGGACACCGGGAATTCCAGGGGGAATCCGCCCGCCTGCCAGACGCCGCGCTTGACGGCCTGGGCGCGTTCGCGCAGATGGACATGGCAGGGGTTGATGTCGGACCAGGTGTTGAGGATCGCGATGACCGGCTTGCCGAGGTGTTCCTCGGGGAGATAGCCGAGCTGGCGGGTGCGGGCCCGGTGGCTGAAGGAGCGCAGCCCGTCCGTGCCGTACCACTGGTGGCTGCGCAGCTCCTCGGGGGCGAGGCGCCCGCCGGTGCCGGGCCTGTCGGGTGTCGTCATGTCGGCCACCCCGCGATCAGCGCGGCGACCTCGGCGCGTGCCGGCTCGGGCAGGGTGTGGCTCGGCGGGCGTACGTCGCGGCGGCAGAGCTCCAGCGCCGCCAGCGCCTCCTTGACGACGGTCACGTTGTCGGCGGACCGCCGTGCCGCGCGCAGTTCCTCGAAGGGCCTGATCCGCTCGAAGACCTTCATGGCGGTGTCGTAGTCCCCGGCGCGCAGCGCCTCCAGCATGCCCAGCGACACGGCAGGGGCGACATTGACGAGCCCCGAGGTGAAGCCGGTGGCGCCGCCCGCGAAGTACGAGGGGGCGTACAGCTCGGCGAGTCCCGCGACCCACACGAACCGTTCCAGACCCGCGTCCCGCGCGAAGGCCGCGAAGTGCGCGGCGTCCGGCACGGCGTACTTCGCCCCAATGACGTTGGGGCACAGCCGCCCCAGCTCCGCGAGGCTCTCGCCGCTCAGCCGCGGATCGCGGATGTACGGGACGACGCCCAGCTCCGGCACCGCTTCGGCGATGGCGCGGTGGTAGTCGACCCAGCCGGCCTCGGAGACGTACGGATGCACCGGCTGATGGACCATCACCATCGCGGCGCCGGTCCGCCGGGCGTGCTCGGCGGCGGCCACGGCGGTCGGCACCTCAAGACCGATGCCGACCAGGACCACGGCCTGTCCGGCGGTCTCCTCGATGGTCAGCTCGGTGACCGTACGGCGCTCGTCGGGGCTGAGGGCGTAGTACTCACCGGTGTTGCCGTTCGGCGTGAGCGTGCGCACCCCGCCGTCGACGAGCCTGCGCAGCAGGGCCCGGTGGGCCTTGGTGTCGATGGTGCCGTCGGCGGCGAACGGCGTGACGGGGATCGCCACGACATCGGCGAGGGCTTCCCGCGACGCGTCGAGACCGGTGGCGGTCGTACCGCTCGTCATATCTGCTCTCCCTCGGGGAACGCCCTCCGTACGAAGGAGGCGATGTGGTCGTGCAGGGCGAGTGCGGCGCCGGCGGCGTCACCGGCGAGCGCGAGGCGCAGGATCTCCCGGTGCTCGTCGGCCTCCCGCGCCCAGGACGGGTCGGCGGCCCACGCGACGGTCGACACGAGAGCGGCCTGGTCGCGTACCTCGTCGAGCATCCGGGTCAGCATCGGGTTGCCGCAGGAGAGGTACAGCTCGCGGTGGAACGCCCGGTTGGCCAGGGACCGTTCGGCCTGGTCCACCGCCTCGTCGGCCCTGAGCAGGGCGTCGCGGGCGGCGTCCAGCGACGCGTGCCGGGCCAGCGAGCGCCGTAGCGCCTCCGGTTCCAGCAACAGCCGTACGTCGTAGACCTCGTGGGCCATGGCCGCGTCGACGGTGCGCACGGTGACGCCCTTGAACTGGCTCATCACGACGAGGCCGGTACCGGCCAGCGTCTTGAGGGCTTCTCGTACCGGAGTCTTCGACACCCCGAAACGCGCGGCCAGTTCGGTCTCGACCAGGGCCTGACCGGGGCTGAGACCACCGGTCAGGATGCCGTGTTTGATCGCTTCCAGAACGAACTGGGTGCGGGAGGGGATCGGACTCGGAGCGAAGGCCATGGGCGCTCTCACATCTCGCGTATCGCGTCTCATATATGACGTACGAAGTACGACGCGATGAAGCTAGGACCGGGCACATGTTTCGTCAATGCTTCGCGCAGAAGTTCTTGCGCCGAGGTGAACGAGCTGTAAATCCATCGAGTGGTGTTAGTTAAGACGCCGACGGACCGAACGCGGCTGCGCGGAGGGGGTCTTGAGGTCGACGATCTCTCTCACCGTGGCACGCATGCGGGGGTTAGGGGTAGTTCGCCCTCTGTCTGGTCGCGTCATGAGGCGAGAGGCGGCGCCGCGCTTCTTTTCCGGAGTTCGTCCAACATATTGACAAACTTCGGTGCCGGTTCATACGTTCACATGGCAGCCGGTTCAACACCGTCCGAGCCGAGGAATCACCTCGACGCCGACCCTGTTGGCCGATCTCACCCGACCCCGACCGCCGCACCCAGCCGTGCGGCGCCGATGGGAGCGTGCAACCACCTTGACCAGTGACAACAGGCGAGCACTCGTCGTCCGTGGCGGTTGGGACGGGCATCAGCCCGTGCCGATCAGCGACGCGTTCGTGCCCTTCCTCAAGGAGCGGGGATTCACCGTCGAGACCTCCGGGGACCTCGCGGTGTACGACGAGGCGGAGCGCCTGGCCGCCACCGACCTGATCGTGCAGTGCTGGACCATGGGGACCATCACCCGTGAGCAGAGCGCCAACCTCGCCGCCGCGGTACGCGCCGGCACCGGCCTCGCCGGCTGGCACGGCGGCATCGTCGACTGCTTCCACGATCACGGCTACCACCTGCTGACCGGCGGCAAGTTCATCATGCACCCACCGGGTTTCCATGACCACACCGTGCACCTGGTGCCCGAGCGCGCCGACCACCCCGTCATCGCGGGGCTCGGTGACTTCGACGTCCACACCGAGCAGTACTGGATGTTCACCGATCCGCGTATCGACGTCCTCGCCACCACCACCTTCGCGGCCGACAAGCTCCCGGAGGACCTGCGGGACGGCACGGACGGCGGCGCCACGGTGATGCCCGCCGTGTGGACCAGGACCTGGGGCGCGGGACGGGTCTTCGTCTCGACCATCGGGCACAAGCCCGACGACTTCGACGTGCCGGAAGTCCGCACGCTGACCGAGAGGGGACTGCTGTGGGCGAGCCGCTGAAGCCGTCGAAGCCGCTGAACATCGGCATCGTGGGCGCGGGAAAGATCAGCGGCGCCTACCTCTCCACGTTGGAACGGCTGACGTCGCTGCGGCTGACCGCCGTCACCGACCTGGACCCCGGCCGGGCACGGGCCGTCGCGGACCAGGCGCCGGGCGGGGCGGACGTGGCCGTCGCGCCGTCCGTGGCCGCCCTGGTGGCCAGGGACGACGTGGACGCCGTACTGAACCTCACCATTCCCGCCGCGCACGCGGACGTCGCCCTGGCGGCGCTGCGCGCGGGCAAGCACGTGTACGGCGAGAAGCCCCTGGCGGCCGACCGCGAGGAGGCCGACGCCGTGCTGGCCGCGGCGCGCGAGGCGGGCCTGCGGGTCGGCTGCGCGCCCGACACCGTCCTCGGCACCGGCACCCAGACCGCCCGCAAGGCGGTGGACGACGGACTGATCGGCCGGCCCGTCGCGGCCACCGCATTCATGACCGGCGCGGGCCACGAGAGGTGGCACCCGGACCCGGAGTTCTACTACCGGCCGGGTGGCGGGCCGTTGCTCGACATGGGGCCGTACTACCTCTCGGCCCTGGTCCACCTCCTGGGCCCGGTGGTCCGGGTGACCGGGGCGTCGTCGCGGCCCCGTACGGAGCGGACCATCGGCAGCGGTCCCCGGGCCGGGCACACCTTCCCGGTGGAGGTGGACACCCACATCACCGGTGTCCTGGAGCACGCCGGAGGCGCCCTGTCCACCCTGGTCATGAGCTTCGACGTACGTGCGGCACGGCTGCCGCGCATCGAGGTGCACGGCACCGACGCCTCGCTGTCCGTGCCCGACCCCAACGGCTTCGACGGTGCCGTGGAGATCCACCGCGGTGACGGCTGGGAGACCCTGCCCGTCTCCGCCGGCTACCCGGACGCCGGGCGGGGCGCCGGCCTCGCCGATCTGGCCGACGCGCTGTCGCAGGGGCGCCCGCACCGGGCGTCGGCGGAACTCGCCGCGCACGTCCTCGACACCATGCTCACGCTCATGGACGCGGCGGACCAGGGCCGCGCGCTCCCGGTGACCAGCACCTGCGAGCGCCCGGCGCCGGTGACCTGACCGGATCACCCGCCGGGGCCGGTCACCGACCTGCCCCGGTCACCGGCCTCCATCGGGCCGCCCGCGCCACCCCCGACTGCCCGCACCCGCTCGCAGCAACAGGAGACCCCGTTCATGCATGACGACCGGAAGCTGGTCGAAGCACGTCTGGAACGCGTCCTCAGGGAACGCATCCGGCCGGCTGTCCACCCCGTCACCATCCCCCTGTCCGTGGAGATCTGGTCCACGGCGGGCGAGCCCGTCCCCGTGGCCGAAGGGCTGGCGGCACCGACCACCCCCATCACCCCCGGCACCCCCTGGGGCCTGCCGTGGGGCACCAGTTGGTTCTCGGTCACCGGCACCGTCCCCGCCGAGTGGGCGGGCCGCACCGTCGAGGCCGTGCTCGACCTCGGATTCACCCCGCGCACCCCGGGCTTCCAGTGCGAGGGCCTCGTCTACCGGCCCGACGGCACCCCGGTCAAGGGGCTCCACCCGCGTAACGCGTACGTCCGCGTCGGCTCGCCGGTCACCGGCGGCGAGAAGGTCCACTGGCGGATCGAGGCCGCCTCCAACCCCGACCTCGACGGGAGTGGGGTGCCCTTCCAGCCGACGCCGATGGGTGAGAAGGCGACGGCCGGAGAAGCGCCCCAGTACGTGCTCGGCGAACTGCGGCTGGCTGTCTTCGACGAGACGGTGTGGAACCTGGTCATGGACCTGGAAGTCCTCGGCGAGCTGATGGCGGAGCTGCCCGTCGACGGGGCGCGCCGCTGGGACATCCTGCGCGCGGTCGGCCGCGCCCTGGACGCCGTCGACCTGCGGGATGTGAACGGGACCGCCCAGGCGGCACGTGACGAACTCGCCGGTGTGCTCGCCGCGCCCGCCGTCCCCGCCGCGCACCGCATCAGCGCCGTCGGCCATGCCCACATCGACTCCGCGTGGCTGTGGCCGCTGCGCGAGACGGTGCGCAAGGTGGCCCGTACGGCGTCGAACATGACGGCGCTCCTCGACGACGACCCCGACTTCGTCTTCGCCATGTCGCAGGCCCAGCAGTACGCCTGGATCAAGGAGCACCGGCCCGAGGTGTACGCCCGGGTCAAGAAGGCGGTCGCGGACGGCAGGTTCGTCCCCACCGGCGGGATGTGGGTGGAGTCAGACACCAACATGCCGGGGTCCGAGGCGATGGCCCGTCAGTTCGTGCACGGCAAACGCTTCTTCCTCGAAGAGTTCGGCATCGAGAACGACGAGGCGTGGCTGCCGGACACCTTCGGCTTCGCGGCCGGCCTGCCGCAGATCATCAAGGCGGCGGGCGCCACACGACTGCTCACCCAGAAGATCTCTTGGAGCCGGACCAACACCTTCCCGCACCACACCTTCTCCTGGGAGGGCATCGACGGCACCCGGATCTTCACCCACTTCCCGCCCGTCGACTCGTACAACTGTGAGATGACAGGCCGTCAGATCGCGCACGCGGCAAGGAACTTCAAGGAGAAGGGCGTCGCCACCCGCTCGCTGGCGCCGACCGGTTACGGGGACGGCGGCGGCGGCACCACACGCGAGATGGTCGCCAAGGCGGCCCGTATGCGCAGCCTGGAGGGCTCGGCCACCGTCGAGTGGGAGACCCCGGCCGACTTCTTCGCCAAGGCCGAGGCCGAGTACCCCGACCCGCCCGTGTGGGTCGGCGAGCTGTACCTCGAACTGCACCGCGCCACGCTCACCAGCCAGGCGGGCACCAAGCGCGGCAACCGGCGCGGCGAGTCGCTGCTCCACGAGGCCGAGCTGTGGGCCGCCACGGCGGCGGCGCGCACCGGGACGCCTTATCCGTACGAGGAGTTGGACCGCATCTGGAAGACGGTGCTGCTCCACCAGTTCCACGACATCCTGCCCGGCTCCTCCATCGCCTGGGTGCACCGCGAGGCGCGCGAGACATACGCGCGCGTCGCCGAGGAACTGGAGACCATCATCGCGGGCGCGCAGCGCGCACTCGCCGGCGACACCTCCGGCGGCACCGAGCTGGTGTTCAACTCCGCCCCGCACGCCCGGAGTTCAACCCCCGCCGGCGGCGCGTCGACGCGGCGCACCGACAACGGCGCGGTGATTCCCGCCCCGCGAGAAGGAGGCGGATACCTCCTCGACAACGGCCTGCTGCGGGTCGAGATCGACGCGCGCGGCCTCGTGGTCTCCGCGTACGACCGCATCGCGGACCGGGAGGCGATCGCACCCGGTCAGGCGGGCAACCTCCTCCAGCTCCATCCCGACTTCCCCAACCAGTGGGACGCGTGGGACGTCGACGCCTTCTACCGCAACGTCGGCAGCGACCTCACCGACGTGACCGAGCTGCGGGTCGAGGGCACATCCGTACGCGTCGAGCGGGTCTTCGGGGCCTCCCGCGTCACCCAGCTGCTGTCCGTGCCGGCGGACGCCAAGCGGCTCGACATCGACACCGAGGTGGACTGGCACGAGAGCGAACGCTTCCTGAAGCTGGCGTTCCCGCTGGACGTGAAGGCCGACCGGTACGCCTCCGAGACGCAGTTCGGCCATGTCTACCGGCCCACCCACCAGAACACGAGCTGGGAGTGGGCCAAGTTCGAGGCGTGCAACCACCGGTTCGTGCACGTCGACGAACCGGGCTGGGGCGTCGCCCTCGTCAACGACGCCACCTACGGCCACGACGTCACCCGCGCGGTACGCACCGGCGCCGACGCGGGCACGACGACCACTGTGCGCGCGTCCCTGCTCCGCGCCCCCCGCTACCCGGACCCCGAGACCGACCAGGGCCGGCACCGGTTCCGGCACGCGCTCGCCCCGGGCGCGACGATCGGCGACGCCGTACGCGAGGGCCACCGGGTCAATCTGCCCGAGCGCCGCGTCACCGGATCCGCCGCCGAGGTCGCGCCCCTGGTGAGCGTCGACAACGACGCCGTCGTGGTCAGCGCGGTGAAGCTGGCCGACGACCGCAGCGGCGACCTGGTCGTACGCCTCTACGAGGCACACGGCGGCCGGGCCCGCGCCACCGTCCTCATCGACGGCTTCGCCACCGACCGGGCCGTCCTGACGGATCTGCTCGAACGCCCGCTCGCGGACGCCGAGTCCCCGACGGCGGCCGACGGGGGTGTCGTCCTCGCCCTGCGCCCGTTCCAGCTGGTGACCCTGCGGCTGCCGCGCGCCTGACGACGTGCCGCCCGGGACGGCGGCCACGTACCCCCTCACCACCACACCCGCACAGCGATCCCATCCGCAGCGAAAGAGACCCGCGCATGACAGCCCGAGCCGCACCCCCCGAACCGCCCGAGCCCCCCGATCGCCCGACGGCGGTCTGCGTCATGGAACCCGCCGCAGCCGCGCTCGTCCTGCCCGACGACGTACGCGCCCGGCTCTCCACCCTCGTACGACTCGACCCCGCCCCTCCCGGCACCGCCCTGCCGGCCGCGCTCGCCGACGCGGAGATCCTGGTCAGCGGCTGGGGCTGCCCCCGGCTGACGGCCGAGGTCCTGGCGGGGGCACCCCGTCTGCGTGCCGTGATGCACGCGGCGGGCACCGTCAAGCCGCTGGTCAGCGAGGCCCTCTGGGAACGCGGGATCGTGGTGTCGTCGGCGGCCGACGCCAACGCCGGGCCGGTCGCCTCCTGCACCGTCGCCCTCATCACGCTGGCCGCGCGCCGCACCCTGACCATGGCCGCCGGTTACGCCGACGGATGGCCGGACTTCGCCGACCGTACGGGCGCCGACGGGCTCACCGTCGGGATCATCGGCGCCTCACGCATCGGGCGCCGGGTGATCGCCGAACTGCGCCGGTCCGACGCGGGATTCCGGCTGCTGCTGAGCGATCCCTACGTCACGGACGAGGAGGCGCGCCGACTCGGCGTCGAACGGGTGGACCTCGCCGACCTCTGCCGCAGGTCCGCGGTGGTCAGCGTCCACGCCCCGCTGCTGCCCGACACCACGGGCCTGCTCGATGCCAGGATGCTCGCGCTCATCCCCGACGGGGGTGCGGTCGTCAACACCGCCCGGGGCGCCATCGTCGACACCGACGCCCTGACGGCCGAATGCGCCACGGGGCGGCTGGAGGCGTACCTCGATGTGACGACCCCCGAACCGCTGCCGCCCGGCCACCCGCTGCTGTCCCTGCCGAACGTGCTCGTCACCCCGCACACAGCCGGCGCACAGGGGAGCGAAGTACGAAGGCTCGGACAGTACGCGGTCGCCGAGGTCGCCCGGTGGCTGGCAGGTGAACCGCTGCTCGGCGAGGTCACCCGTGAGGCGCTCCCACGCCTCGCCTGACGGGCGGCGCCTGCCCGTATGCGGGCGGCGCGTGCCCGTACGCCGAAACGGAGAAAGGGGCCGGACCGCCCATCGATCCACCGCATGACCTGCCAACCCCGGGAGTGGCCGAGGAAGCCCGCCTCCCGGTGAAAGGGCTCCACATCATGACAACGCTTGACCAACCCTCCGCTCGCCCGGCCGAGAAGGCCCGGCAGGCGGACAAGGGACGACTGAGGCGGCTGCGTCCGCAGAGCCGCCAAGACATGGCCCTGTTCTGGTTCCTGATACCGGGCATCGTGGCACTGCTGCTCTTCCACTACATCCCGCTGCTCGGCAACATCATCGCGTTCCAGGACTACCAGCCGTTCATCGGCATCATGCACAGTCCCTGGAGCGGCCTGGCCAACTTCGACGTCATCTTCAACGGCGACGACCAGTTCCTCAAAGCGCTCGTCAACACCCTCGAACTCACCCTGATCCAGGTCGTGTTCGTCTTCCCGGTGCCGATCGTGCTGGCGCTCGCGCTGAACAGCCTGGTCAGCGAACGGGTCAAGAGGTGGGTGCAGAACGTCCTGTACCTGCCGCACTTCCTGTCCTGGGTGGTCATCGTCGCACTCTTCCAGCAGATGCTGGGCGGCACGGGCATGCTCAACCTGTTCCTCCAGGCACAGGACCTGGACACCTGGAACATCATCGGCAACCCCGACTTCTTCAAGACGCTCATCACCTCCCAGGTGATCTGGAAGGACGCCGGCTGGGGCACCATCCTCTTCCTGGCGGCCCTCTCCCGCGTCGACAGCAACCTGTACGAGGCCTCCGCCATGGACGGCGCCAGCCGCTTCCGGCAGACCTGGCACGTCACCCTGCCGTCCCTGCGCGGCCTGGTGATCCTGCTGCTCATCCTCCGCCTCGGCGACGCCCTGTCCGTCGGGTTCGAGCAGATCCTGCTCCAGCAGACCGCCGTCGGCCTGGACAGCAGCGAGGTGCTGGACACGTACGTCTTCAACAACGGTGTCGTCGGCGGGCAGTGGGGCGTGGCAGCCGCCGTCGGCCTGGTCAAGGGCGTGATCGGGATCCTGCTCGTGCTGGGCGCCAACAAGATCGCCCATCTCTTCGGCGAAGAAGGTGTCTACCGATCATGACAACGATGTCCCCCACCCGGCCCAGCCGTCCCGGCCGCCCCACGCGCGATACCAAGCCCCGCCGTTCCTACAGCGCCGTTCCCGGCGAGAGCCCCGGCAGCCCGCCGTGGCGCGCCCTGAAGTCGCTGCTCCTGCTGGTCTGCGTGCTCCTGGTCGTGGTGCCCTTCCTGGCGATCATCTCGACCTCGATCGCCGACCCCACCCAGATCACCAAGGCCGGCGGCTTCGTGCTCTGGCCCGACAGCCCGACCTTCGACTCGTACACCGCGCTGCTCTCCGGCGGCCTGGTGTCCCAGGCCATGATGGTGAGCGTCGGGGTCACCGTGGTCGGTACCGCCCTCAGCCTCGTCACCTCCGTCATGCTGGCGTACGGGCTGAGCCGCCCCGGCTCCTTCGGGCACAAGCCGGTGCTGATGCTGCTGCTGATGTCCCTGCTGTTCGTGCCGGGTGTCATCCCGACCTATCTGATGGTCAAGCAGCTCGGCCTGATCAACAGCTACTGGTCGCTGATCCTGCCCACGATGATCAACGCGTTCAACGTGATCGTGCTGCGCTCCTTCTTCATGAACCTGCCCCGCGAGCTGATCGACGCCGCCCGCATCGACGGCGCGTCGGAGTGGGCGATCCTCACCAAGATCGTGATCCCGCTGTCCAAGGCGTCCATCGGCGTCATCGGCCTCTTCTACGCCGTGACGTACTGGAACGCCTTCTTCAACGCTCTGCTGTTCATGAACGACGCTTCCAAGTGGCCCATGCAGCTCGTGCTGCGCACCTACGTCGTCAACAACTCCACGCTCAGCGGCGGCCAGATAGACGTCGCCGCCGGGGCGCCGGTGCCGCCCGCCCAGTCGCTCCAGGCGGCGATCCTCGTACTGTCGATCGTGCCGATCGTGCTCGTCTACCCCTTCGTTCAGCGCCACATGAACAAGGGCGTCATGATCGGAGCGGTGAAGGGATGACCATGCAGCCACCACTCAACCGCCGCGGCTTCCTCGCCACGGCCGCCGGCGTCGGAGCGGGCCTGGCACTCACCGGCTGCGGCGACTTCAAGCCCAGGCCGGCCGCGCTGGCCAACGCGAACGCGCAACTGCCCACGTACATCCAGTACAAGGGCGTGGCGACCTCGATGCCCGCGACACAGGACGGCGTCTCCGCGGGCCACCAGCACTTCCCGGCCGATCCCCCCAAGGCGTTCCCGGACGGCCCGCCCGCCAAGGGCCCCGACATCAACATCATGAACCTGATCTTCAACCCGGTCCCGCCGCCGGTGGAGAAGAACGTGATGTGGCAGGCCCTCAACAAGTACATCGGCTGCGACATCAACTTCGCGATCACCCCGGTCAACGACTATCCGCAGAAGTTCGCGGTGACCCTCGCCGGCGGCGACCTGCCGGACGCGATGCTGATGCTGCCCCCGGACCAGAACAGCGCCGCCACCCCGGACATGCTGCACGCCCTCTTCGAGGACCTCACCCCGCACCTGTCGGGCGACAACATCCGGGACTACCCGTTCCTCGCCAACATCCCCACCGACTCCTGGCGCCCCTGCGTGCGCAACGGCGGGATCTACGCCCTCCCGATGCCCCGCCCGGTCTCCGGCGGCCCGCTCTACACCCGTCTCGACCTCTTCAAGAAGAAGGATCTCGACCCGAACCCGAAGACCTGGCGCGAGTTCGTCCAGCTCTGCAAGGACATCACCGACCCCAAGGCCCACCAGTACGCCCTCGGCGACCCCGTCACCACATGGAACCTCGTGATGCAGATGCTGGGCGCGCCCAACTGGTGGCGCGAGGAGGGGGGCAGGTTCACGCACCACTTCGAGATGGAGGAGTGCAAGCAGGCCATGGACGCGGTGAACCAGCTCAAGAAGGCCGGCGTCATGCACCCGGACGCGTTCGCCGTGAAGGGCAAGTTCAAGGAGTGGTTCGGCAACGGCCAGATCGTCATGCACCCCGACGCGCCCGTGGCGTGGAACGACTTCTACACGCTCTACGGCCCCGTCTCCAAGGGCATGGACATCGGTTACATGCTGCCGCCCGACTGGGACGAGAGCACCAGAGGCGGGCAGTGGCAGGGCCGGGCCAACTACGCCACGCTCATCATCAAGAAGGCGCCCAAGGCGCGTATCAAGCAGATCCTGCGCGCCATGAACGCGCTCGCCGCACCCTTCGGCACCGACGGCTATCTGCTGCGCAAGTACGGCGTCCAGGGCCCCGATCACACCCTGAAGGGACCGGATCCGATCCCCACGCCTCAGGGCACGTCCGAGACCTACCTGCCGACGATCTTCGCCACCGACTCGCCGTTCACTCTCTACTACCCGCAGAAGCCGGAGATCGTGCCCGACCAGTACGCCTTCCAGAAGGAAGCCGTCAAGAAGCTGATCCCCAACCCCGCCGAGGCGCTGTACTCGGCGACGGACGCCAAGATGACCAAGCTGTTCTTCGCGACCCTCGACAGTCTCCGGATGGGCATCATGCAGGGCCGCGACTCGCCCGGTGAGTGGGACGGCGCGATCAAGAACTGGCGGCAGAAGGCGGGCGACAAGATGCGCGCCGAGTACGAGCAGGCCTGGGAGGCCCGCAGCTCATGACACGAACCCCCGCCGATGACCGAGTCCCGGCCGAGGCGCGAACCCCCGCCGAAGACCGAACCCCCGCCGAGGACCGCGCCCACTGGGAGCAGGTCGCCGACCGGCTGCTGCTCGCGGTGCGGCCGTACGCGACCGGCACCCACGCCCTGATCGATCTGCCCGGCACCCCGAGCCACAGCGGCGCGCACAGCGACGGCCTCGAAGGCTTCGCCCGTACCTTCCTGCTGGCCGGCTTCCGGCTGGCGGGAGCGGACGGCGCCGACCCGCACGACATCGCCGGGTGGTACGCGGCGGGCCTGGCCGCCGGCACCGACCCGTCGAACCCGGAACGCTGGCCCACCTTCGCCGAGTGCAACCAGGCCAAGGTCGAGGCCGCCTCCATCGCCCTCGCGCTGCACGAGACGCGGCCCTGGATCTGGGACCGGCTCGACGACCGGGTCAGGGGCCGGATCCTGGACTGGCTCGCCCCGATGGTCGGCGACCCGATGCCCGGCAACAACTGGGTCTGGTTCCAGGGCGTCACCGAGGCGTTCGCCCGCACCGCCGGAGGACACTGGCGCCAGCAGGACCTCGACCGCGTCATCGCGCTGACCGACGGCTGGTACGCGGGCGACGGCTGGTACTCCGACGGACTCACCGGCGGCGAGCGGCGCAACTTCGACCACTACAACGGCTGGGCCATGCACCTGTACCCGCTGTGGTTCTGCCGCATCCTCGGCGACGCCGCCCCGGCCGGGCTGCTCGACCGCTACCGGGCCAGACTGCGCCGATTCCTCGAAGACCAGCGGCTGTTGGTCGGTGCCAACGGCTCACCGCTCGTCCAGGGCCGCTCCCTCACCTACCGGCACGCCGCGCTCGCCTCGGTGTGGACCGGCGCCCTGTTCGACGCCACGCCGCTGGCCCCGGGGGAGACCCGCGCCGTCGCGAGCCGCATGCTCGACCACTTCACCGAGCACGGAGCCACCGACGAACGCGGGCTCCTCACGCTCGGCTGGCACCGGCCGTACCGGGGCGTCCTCCAGGTCTACTCGGGGCCCGCGTCGCCGTACTGGGCGAGCAAGGGCTTCATCGGTCTCGCCCTGCCGCCGCAGCACCCGGTCTGGACATCGGAGTTGACCCCGCTCGCCGTCGAACAGGCCGACTTCACCCGGTCGTTGACCGCGCCCGGCTGGCTCGTCTCCGGCACCGCTTCCGACGGTGTCGTACGCGTCGTCAACCACGGCGGCGACCACGCCGACCCGGCCCGCCCGCACACGGACGACCCCTGCTACGCGCGGTTCGCGTACTCGACGCACACCGCGCCCGAGACCCCCGGCGACCCCACGGCGGGACGGGGCGCGTGCGCGGACGCCGACCCGCTCGACAACTCCGTCGTCCTGCTGGACGCGGCGGGGCGCGCCTCCCACCGGCGCCCGGCGACCAGGGTCTCCGTGGACGGTGCCACGGCCGTCTCGCGGTCCCGGGCGCACTGGCCCGAGGACGCCACCTGGGACCCGTTCGGCGGGCCCGACGCCCGTCACACGCTCGGTCCGTGGATCACGGTCGGTTCCGCGTTGCGCGGATCGGTCGAGGTACGGGCCGTACGTGTCGACGGCGATCCCGGGGCGGGGCATGTGCTGCGTATCGGCGGCTGGGCGCTGGCGGTCGACCCGCTGTGGGAGCCCGCGTCAGGTGACACCGCCCGGGTCGAGGGCGCCGACGGACTGGTCTCCCTCGTCGTCGGCGCCCGCCAACTGCCACGCTCCTCCGTGGTGTTGGGCACCGACAGCAACGCCATCGGCGCCGCGTCCGCCACCCCCGTCGTGGCGAGCGAGGGACCCGTCACCCACGGCGAGGCCCACATCGCCCTCATCCATCTCGGCGGCACCGACCCCGCCGCCCTGCCCGAGGTCGGCACGCGCGCCGAAGGCACCACCCTGCTCGTGGACGTCGACTGGCCGGACGGCGCGCGCGACACCGTCCGGCTGCCCGCCCCCGACCTCAGCCACGACCCCTGGAAGGACACCCGACGTGCATGACGACCGCCGGATCATCGAGACGCGGATCCGCAAGCTCCTCGACCGGGTGATCCGCCCCGCCCTGTACGGCTCCGCGCGCCCCCTCACCCTGAGCGCCTGGTTCGTCGAGGGTGAACCCGTCCCCGTCGCCGACGCCCTGCGCGCCGACTACGAGCCCTTCACGCTCGGCTCCACCTGGGGCGGCCCCTGGGCGACGACCTGGCTGCGGGCGAGCGCCGAGATCCCCCAGGAGTGGTCGGGACGCCGCGTCGAGGCCGTCTTCGACCTCGGGTTCGATCTGACCAAGGGGCCGGGCGGCCAGGCGGAGGGCCTGGTCCACGACGCCCAGGGCGCCCCGCTCCAGGGCCTGCACCCCTACAGCCGCTCCGCGCTGCTGGCCGAATCCGCCACCGGCGGCGACCGGGTCGACCTGCTCATCGAGCTGGCAGCCAACCCGCCCATCGTCGCCAGCGCGGGCCTGCACATCCACCACGGTTCGCCCGAGACCGCCGGCACCGAGCACATCTACCGGCTGGGGCAGGCCGAGATCGCGGTGCGTGCGGACGACGTATGGCACCTCGTCCACGACATCGAGGTGCTCGACGAGCTGATGCACGAACTGCCCCTCGGCTCGTCCCGGCGCCATGAGATCCTGCACGCCCTGCGCCGTGCCGCCGACGCCGTCGTGCCGGGCGACGTGGCCAACAGCGCTGCCGAGGCCCGTGACCGGCTCGCCGATGTGCTGTCCCGGCCCGCGCACGCCTCGGCGCACACCCTCGCCGCCGTCGGGCACGCCCACATCGACTCGGCGTGGTTGTGGCCGGTCCGTGAGACCGTCCGCAAGTGCGCGCGTACGTTCACCAACATGACCACGCTGGCGCGCGAGTACCCCGAGCTGGTCTTCGCCTGCTCGTCGGCGCAGCAGTACGCGTGGATGAAGGAACAGCGGCCGGAGATCTTCGCCCGGATGAAGGAGGCGGCGGCCGAGGGCACCTGGGCCCCGGTCGGCGGCATGTGGGTCGAGGCCGACGGCAACCTTCCCGGTGGTGAGGCGCTGGCCCGCCAACTCGTCTACGGACGGCGCTTCTTCGCCGAGGAGTTCGGTGTCGAGCAGCGCGGCGTCTGGCTGCCCGACTCGTTCGGCTACACCGCCGCGTACCCCCAACTCGCCAAGCTGGCGGGCGCCGAGTGGTTCCTCACCCAGAAACTCTCCTGGAACGAGACGAACAAGCTGCCGCACCACACCTTCGACTGGGAAGGCATCGACGGTACGCGGATTTTCACCCACTTCCCGCCCGTCGACAGCTACAACGCGTCCCTCACGGCGGCCGAACTCGCCCACGCCGAGAGCAACTTCGCCGACAAGGGAGTGGCCACACGCTCACTCGTCCCCTTCGGCTACGGCGACGGCGGCGGCGGCCCCACCCGCTCGATGCTGGAGAAGGCCCGCCGACTGCGCGACCTTGAAGGCTCACCCAAGGTCGTCGTCGAGGCGCCCGACACGTTCTTCGCGAAGGCCCGCGCCGAGCGCGACCAACTCCCCGTCTGGCGCGGCGAGTTGTATCTGGAGAACCATCGCGGCACCTACACGAGCCAGGCCCGCACCAAGCGCGGCAACCGGCGCAGCGAGGCGCTGCTGCGCGAGGCCGAACTCTGGGCCGCCACCGCCGCCGTCCGGACCGGGGCGCCCTACCCGTACGAGCGGCTGGAATCGCTGTGGCGGCGCGTCCTGCTCAACCAGTTCCACGACATCCTGCCGGGCTCCTCCATCGCCTGGGTGCACCGGCAGGCCGAGCGTGAATACGAGGAGATCCAGGGCGAGTTGGAGACGCTGATCGCCGAAGCGGCCGACGGGCTGCCCGGCGGCCCCGCGCTCCTCAACGCCGGACCGTACGCGCGCCGTGAGGTCGCCGTGGTCGCTTCAGCCGACGGCGAGTTCGCCGGGGCGCAGCGCCTGTCGGACGGGCGTACGGCGGTTCTCGCCGAGGTCGCCCCCCTCGCCTCCGGCGGCACGGCCGGCGCGCCCGCCGACGCCGTCACCGTCCGCGCCCAGGACGGCGGCTTCGTCCTCGGCAACGGACTGCTGACCGTCGTCGTGGACCGGCGCGGACTGCTCACCTCCGTCTACGACCGCACCGCGGGCCGGGAGGCGATCGCCCCCGGCGCCGCGGGCAACCTTCTCCAGCTCCACCCCGACGACCCCAACCTGTGGTCGGCGTGGAACATCGACTCGTACTACCGCGACACCGTGCGCGACCTGGACGAGGCCGAATCGGTGACACTCGTGGACGAGGGACCGCTGCTGGCCTCGGTACGGGTCGAGCGCGCCCACGGCTCCTCCCGGTTCGTCCAGCACATCGAGCTGGCCGCCGAGAGCCGGCAGGTGACCGTACGCAACGACATCGACTGGCAGGAGCGCGACACCGTCCTCAAGGCGGCCTGGCCCCTGGACGTGCACGCCGAACGGGAGAGCGCCGAGATCCAGTTCGGCCATGTCCAGCGGCCCACCCACGAGAACACCAGCTGGGACGCGGCCCGCTTCGAACTGTGGGCACACCGCTGGGTGCACGTCGGCGAGCGGCACTGGGGCGCCGCCCTCCTCAACGACTCCACCTACGGCCACGACGTCCACCGCGACACCCGGGAGCACGGCGGCACCACCACGACCGTACGGCTCTCCCTGCTCCGGTCCCCGCACAGCCCCGACCCACAGGCCGACCGCGGCCGGCACCGCTTCAGCTACGCGCTGCTCGCCGGCGCCGGGATCGAGGAGGCGATCGCCGGAGGCTACGCGCTGAACCTGCCCCTGCGCCCGGCGCCGGTGCGGGCCCAAGCGCTGGTCGAGGTCGACACCACCGACGTGGTCGTGGAGTCGGTGAAGCTCGCGGACGACCGCAGCGGCGACATCGTCGTACGACTGTACGAAGCGTGCGGCGGAGCGGTCGCGGCACGTCTGTCCACGGGCTTCCCCCTCGCCGCCGTCTTCGACTGCGACCTGCTGGAGCGGCCCGAGCGCGAGCCCGCGCACGCCTCCGGCGAGGTGGACCTGAGTTTCCGGCCCTTCCAGATCCGCACCCTCCGGCTGCGACCCGCCGTGGAGGAGGCGAGTCGGGCGGAACCGTCGGGCGGCTGAGCACGTCGCGCCCCGCACACGACCCCGCGTCGTACGATTCCATCGATCAGATGCCTCCGGACGGCGGCGGCGCAGCACCGCTGCCGCCCGCCCGAGGCTGGGAGAGACACGTTGACCACGCACACGGAACGATCCGAGAAGCGCACGATCCGGCGCGGCACCAATCTGCCGCGCATGGGGGACTTCAACGAGTCCGTGATCCTGGACGCCATCCGCCGGCACCCGACGGGCCTGAGCCGCGTCGAACTCGCGCAGGCCACCGGCCTGTCCGCGCAGACCGTCTCGAACATCACCCGCCGGCTGCTCGACCAGGGCGTGGCACGTGAATCGGGCAAGCAGAACACCGGCAGCGGAAAGCCCCGCACCCTCCTGGAGATCGTCCCGACCTCGCGCTACGCCGTGGGGGTCCATCTCGACCCCGCCGTGATCACCTGCGTCCTGGTGGACCTCCTCGGCACGGTCGTGGGCCACCACAGCCAGCGGACCCCGAGCGGCGCCGACACCGACGGGACCGTCGCCGACATGGCCGCGTCGGTGCGCTCGCTCGTGGCGGAGTCGGGCATCGACGAGGACCGGGTGCTCGGCCTGGGTATCGCCGCGCCGGGGCCCATAGACGCTGCCGCCGGCTGGGTGGTCGATCCACCGGAGCTGCCCGGCTGGGGCCGCTATCCGCTCCGTGACCGGCTCAGCGAGGCGACCGGACTCCCGGCACTCCTCGACAAGGACGTCACGGCGTCCGTGGTCGCGGAGCGCTGGGCGGGAGCGGCCACCGAAAGCCGCAACCTGCTCTTCTTCTACCTCGGTACGGGCTCCGGGATGGGGCTCGTGGTGGAGGACACCGTGCTGCGCGGTGTCTCCGGGAACGCGGGTGAGGTCGGCGGGCTCGGCGCGGCCTCCTCGACGCGGACGCTCGTCGACGAGGCCATCGCGCTGGGTGTGCTCGGCGCCGAGTACACGGTGCTGGATCCGGCCGACGCCCAAAGAGGTCTGGAGCGGCTGGCGGAACTGGCCGCCGAGGGCGACGTCCAGGCGGACGGCATCATCGAGCGCCTCGCCATCCGCATCGGCCGGGGGGTCTGCGCGGCGGGGACGCTCCTGGACGTCGACACCATCGTCTTCGGCGGGCCGACCTGGCTCGTCCTGTCGCACCGCCTCCTCAAGACCATCGAGCCGATGGTCGCCCGGTCCCCGTTCGTCAGGGCGACCCATCCGACGACGGTCGTCTCCACCACGCTGGGCGAGAACGTGGCCGCCGTCGGCGCCGCGTCCCTGGTCCTCGACCAGGCCCTGTCCGCCCAGCCCCGGTCCCTGCTGCTGGGGTGAAACCCCGGCCACCCCCGGCCACCCCGGACGCTCCGTGCCGAACCATCGGTCACGGAGCGTTCCTCGTTCGGGAGGCAGGTCGGCCGGCTTATACCGGAGTGGTCTGTTTTGGTCCAGGCTGCCTGATGCGTCATATGCCGTTCTGTTACGGCCAGTTGATGATCCACCGGGTTGGGCTGCGGGCGCGGGAGGCAGGGCTCGGGTGTGGCCGCGCCGGCGGCGAACCTGGAGGAAAGCGTGTGCGGCGGTTACCGGGCCGGTAGGCCGGCGGCGGACGGGGAAGCGCTCGCCGCGCTCCTGGGCTCCACCCGGGCACGGGTACTGGTGCACGTCGCGGCTGATCCCACCGCGACGGCGACCGATCTCGTACACCGGCTGGGCGTCTCGGCGGCCACGGTCTCCCAGCACGCGTCGGTGCTGCGCCGGTCGGGACTGATCACCACGCGCCGCACCGGCGGCAGTGTCCGCCACGCCGTCACCTCGCTGGGACACGCCGTCCTGGACGCCCACGGCATGGACGGCGTCCGCTGACACCCGGTTTCCCGTTCTGGTGTGAGAACGCGCGAGCGAGTTTAGGAATGGGGAAAGCGCTATTCGCGGGGGCGTGCGCCAGCATCTCGTACGGACTCGATTTCGCGCTCCTTTCATGTAGCACTGAAAAGCTTGTCAGGCCGTTCCGCACGGGAACACACTGAGGTCATTCGGCGATACGGATCGCGGAAGTCCGGCCATTTCGTGGAGAGGTTCGGCGCGTCTTTTTCTGGTGCCGCCGAATGGTTTTCGGTGCTTTTCGAAGGGCCCGGCACCACGCTGTTCGGCGGCGATCGGGCCGGAGACGAGGGTGACGCACATGGATTCTGTCTTTGTCATGCCGGGTACGGTGGCTGCCCCGCGCGGAGGTATTCTGCGCGATCCGCACAACCGTTACGAGACCGTACGTGAAGCGCTGTCTCGCATCGACAAGGCCGCCCGCGACATGGGGCTGCCCAACATCAGTGACCGGCTGATCGAACACAACGGCACGAGCGACCGGCGCGGCCCCGAGGTCCAGTATCTGGAGATCTTCGCGGTCAGCATCGCGACGCACCACATGCTCGTCGCCGAGGGCGTCGAGCCGGTCGCGATCGTCGGGCAGAGCATCGGCGAGCTGTGGGCCCTGGCCGCCGCCGGGCACCTGTCCGTCGAGGACGCCGCCCGCCTGGCCGTCGCCCGGTCCGAGGTACTGACCCGGCAGAGCTGGGACGGCAAGATGCTCGCGGTCGGGGTCGACGGCCGCAGGGCGGAGTCGCTGGCCGGGCTGATGGATCATCCCAATCTCGTGCTGGCCTGCGAGAACGCCCCTCGGCAGAGCGTCATCAGCGGCCCCAGACAGCTGATCGAGCAGGTGGAGCGGGTCGCCGACACGTTCGGCTGGCCGAGCCTGCCCCTGGACGTCCCGCATCCGACCCACACCCCGGCGATGGCGCAGGCCGCGCGCGATCTGCGGGCGACCGCGCCACGGGTTCCGTACGGCACCGGGCGCTGGCGCGTGTGCTCTCCCTGGATGGGGCGGGACGTCGGCGACGACGACCCGGTCGACCTGGTCGCGGGCGCGCTCACCGCGCGGGTGCGGATGCTGCACACGATCCGCGAGCTGCACGCGGCGGGCGCCGACGCCTTCGTCGAGTGTGGGGAGTGGGCCGTCGTCACCAAGTTCGTGGAGGCGTCGATCCCGGGCGTGCGGTGTGTCGTCCCGCTGAGCGAGAGCGATCCGGTCGAGGCCGTCCGGGCGCTGGCCGCCGAGTCCGCCGACGCGGGTCCGTCGAGCCGGTATGCGGTACGGGTGCCCGTACCGGCCGGGGCGGTCGCGACAGCGCCCGTCGCCGCACCGCCGACCCGCGTCACCGTGCCCGCGCCCACGGCGCCTGCGCCGGCGCCGGTGTCGTACGTGGCCCCCGCGACACCGGCCAAGGTCGCCCCGGCGGTGGAAGCCCCGGCCGCCGCGTCCGTGTCCGTGTCGGACGGGCTCGACTACGCATCGGTACTTGCCGAGTTGCAGACGCTCTACGGCGACTTCCTGGGCTACCCACCCGACCTGCTCGGCGAGGACGACGGCCTGGAGTCCGAGCTGGGCGTGGAATCGCTCAAGCAGGTCGTCCTCCTCGGGCGGGTGTCCGACCAGTTCGACCTGCCCGATCTGCGGTCGAACTCCTCCCTGTTGTCGGTCGGCACGCTGCGCCGGATCGCGGAATCCGTCGTGGCGGGCCGGGCGGAGGCTGCCGGACGATGACCTCCGACAATCTGCGGGGCCGCGTCGCGCTGGTGACCGGGGCCGCGAAGAGCCTCGGCGCGGACATCGTGCGCCGTCTGGCGCGGGGCGGCGCCCATGTGATCGTCAACTACTTCCACTCGGTCGACCAGGCGAAGCTGCTGCGGGCGGAGCTGGAAGAGGCCGGGCACAGCTGCGAGTTCATCCGCGCCTCGGTGGCCAAGACCAGTGAGATCGACCGGATGTTCGACGAGATCCAGGAGCGGCACGGCGGCCTGGACATTCTGATCAACAACGCCGCCGGCGGGGCGTTCCTGCCGCTGTTCGACATCGACGACACCTACTGGCAGCGGGCGTGGTCCACCAATGTCATGGGGGCGTATCACTGCTCCCGCCGCGCGGCCGAGCTGATGGCGGGACGGCCGGGCGCGAACATCCTCTGCCTGTCCAGCGTCGGGGCGCACCAGCCGGTCCCTGGCTACGGCCCCGGCGGGGTCACCAAGGCGGCCATGGAGTCGCTGATCCGCTATCTGGCGCTCGAACTGGTCGACCAAGGCATCCGCGTCAACACGGTGCTGCTGGGCTCCGTCGCCAGCGAGATCGTCGTCAACCTCGACGATCCGGCGGCGGCGCTCGGCGACCCGGCCAGGGCCGGTGAACTGATGAGCCGCACGCTCTCGACACCGGACGCGGCGAAGCTGATCGTCCATCTCCTGCACGAGGACACGGGTTTCATCACCGGGCAGACCATCGTCGCGGACGGCGGCATCGGCATCGGCGGTATGCAGGGCCTGCGGCTGAACAGCAGGCTCGCGGACCAGGTGACGACGCCCGCCCGGCGCCAACCGGCCGCGCCGGTGGGGGAGTCGGCGCCGGTGCCGGATCCGGCGCGTGAGCTCGTACGGAACCAGACACCGGCCCCGGCCCCGGAGGCCGATCCAGAGCCAGACCCCGCCCCCGACCACGACCCCGGAGCCGTCGCCGTGGTCGGTCTCGGACTGGCCCTGCCCGGCGCCAACAACACCTCGGAGTTCTGGGACCGCCTGCGCGAAGGTGTGCTGCTCTCCAGCGAGCCCTCCGCCTTCGACCTGACGCACTTCTGGGCCCCCACCCGCGAGGAGACCGACGCCTTCTACGTACGCGAGGCCGGGTACCTCCACGACTTCGTCCCCGACCCCGCCTCCCTCACCGAACCCGACGGGAACATCGGCCACCCCGGCTGGCCACGCACCACTCGCTGGCTGCGGCACTGCGCCGTCCAGGCACTCGCCGGCGTACGCCAGGACCCGAACGACCGGTGGCTCGCCGCCACCACCGGCATCCACGACCAGACGGGGCTCGGCACCCAGGGCGTCGTGCTCGGCGACGAGTACCGCCGCATGGTGCGCGAGGCGATCCCGGGCGGCCAGGACGGCGACTGGCTGGCCGAGTTGGCCGACCACGCGATCAGCGCGCACTACGGCGGCGACGGCGGCGACCCCAAGGCGTACCTCCCCGCGTCCGTCTCCCGCGACGCGCTGCGCGGCCTGATCCCCGCCACCTCGCAGCATCTGACCCTCGACGCGGCCTGCGCCAGCGGACTGTTCGCCATCGACGCGGCCGTCAAGGCCCTGCGCGACGGCTCCTGCGACGTGGCGCTGGCCGGCGGTACGTCGGTGATCGAGCCCATCGGGTTCACCCTCTTCTGCCGGGCCCAGGGCATCTCGATGAGCGGCAAGGTACGCCCCTTCGACCGGGCGGCCGACGGCACCCTGATCGGTGAGGGCGCCGTCGTACTCACCCTGAAGACCTACGCGCGCGCCGTGGCGGACGGCGACCGGGTGCTCGGCGTCATCCGGGGCACCGGTCTCGCCGCCGACGGCAGGGGCAAGGGCATCCACGCCCCGGCCACGCGCGGGCAGGAACTGGCGATCTCCCGGGCCTGGGCCGACGCCGGCGTCGAGGCCGACGACGTGGACTGGGTCGTGGCCCACGGCACCGGCACCCCGATCGGCGACGAGATCGAACTGCGCTCGCTGCTGGCCAAGTTGGGGCCACGGGAGCGGGCGTGCCTGCTGACGTCGAACAAGCAGATCTTCGGGCACACCGGGGTACTGGCGGGCCTGGTCTCGGTCGCGCACGCACTCGTCGCCCTCGAACGCGGGGCGGTCCCCGGCCAGCCCGTCGTCACCGACCCGCACCCCCTGCTCGGTGCCGGCGAGCACCTGACCGTACCGGTCAAGGACGCGCCCTGGCCGACCGACGAGACACGGCCGCGGGTGGTCGGGATCTCGTCGTTCGGCCTCGGCGGCGCCGACGCGCACGTGGTCCTGTCCGACCGGGTGCCACCGGCCGCCGCCACGCGCAGGGCCGGTGGAGACGCGGCGACGGACACCGAGGACCTGGTCGTCGTGGGCTGGAACACCCACCTGCCCGGCCTGGAGGCATCGCGGGTGCCGGCCTGGCTGGGCGGTGCGGGGCCGCTCCCGGAGTCCGGATTCGGTACGCCGTACCCGCTGCCGTCCCCACGTGACGTACGTATCCCGCCGCTGACGATGCGTCATATGGACGCCGCTCACCTGATGATGCTCCAGGCCGTCGGACCGCTGCTGGAGCGGCTCGGTGAGCCGGGCACCACCCTGCGGCCCCGCACGGCGGTGATGGTCGGATCGACACTGCCGACCACCCACAACACCCAGGCGGCGCTGCGGGTACACGCCCGCGAGTGCGCCACCGCCTTCGACATCCTGCCCGACCCCGCTCAGGCACGGACGCTGAAGGAGTATCTGGAGCAGGGGATGGCGCAGGCCAAGGACGTCATCCCCGGTGACCTGAACGAGGACGACTTCACCGGCGCGGTCTCCTGCATCCTGTCGGGCCGCGCCGCCAACTACTACGACTTCCAGGCCATGGGAGCCAGTCTCTACTCCCAACGGGACTCCGCCCACACCGCCGTCGACCTCGCCCTGCGCCAACTCCGGCACCGGGCCTGCGACCTCGCCCTCGTCGGAGCCGTGTGCCTGCGGCCGATCAGCGGCTGGGACCGCCATCTCGACACGCTCGTGCCCGACGGCCGGACCATCGCGGAAGGCGCCGCCGTCCTCGCGGTCACCCGGCGCTCCACCGCGCTGGAGCACCAACTCCCCATCCTGGGAACGCTTTCCACCACCATCGACGGGGAAGGGCCGGGGCAGCCGGCCGTGCCCGCGCACGACCTTCCCGTGCTGGCCGGCTGCCCCGGCCCTTC
>NZ_MDCR01000189.1 GCF_001723055.1 Streptomyces niveus | reverse complement strand
ACGCCGACGTTGGCGTCGCCGGCGCCCGCAGCGGCGACAAGGGCGGCGACGCCAACGTCGGCGTCTGGGTGCGTACCGACGAGGCGTGGCGGTGGCTCGCGCACGAGCTGACCGTCGACCTCTTCCGTCAACTCCTGCCGGAGACAGCCGACTTGCCGGTCACCCGGGACATCCTGCCGAATCTCCGCGCCCTCAACTTCACCGTGCACGGCCTCCTCGGCGAAGGCGTCGCCGCCCAGGCCCGGTTCGACCCGCAGGCCAAGGCGCTCGGCGAATGGCTGCGCTCCCGCCACGCCGACATCCCGGAGGCTCTGCTGTGACCGTGCTCCGTTCCGCCCTCGACGTCGCGTCCCCCGAATACGCCGCGCACCGCGCCGAGATGCTGACCAAGCTCGCCGATCTCGGTACGGAGCACGCCAAGGCGCTGGCCGGCGGCGGCGAGAAGTACGTGGCCAGGCACCGCGCGCGCGGAAAGCTCCTCGCCCGCGAACGCGTCGAGTTGCTGCTCGACCCCGACACCCCGTTCCTGGAACTGTCCCCGCTCGCCGCCTGGGGCAGCGACTACCCCGTCGGCGCGTCCATGGTCACCGGCATAGGCGTGGTCGAGGGCGTGGAGTGCGTCATCACCGCCAACGACCCGACCGTGCGCGGCGGCGCGTCCAACCCCTGGACGCTGAAGAAGGCCCTGCGCGCCAACCAGATCGCGTACGAGAACAGGCTGCCGCTCATCAGCCTGGTCGAGTCCGGCGGCGCCGATCTCCCCTCCCAGAAGGAGATCTTCATCCCCGGCGGCGCGCTCTTCCGCGACCTGACCCGGTTGTCCGCCGCCCAGATCCCCACCGTCGCGGTCGTGTTCGGCAACTCGACGGCGGGCGGCGCGTACGTCCCCGGCATGTCCGACCACACCGTCATGATCAGGGAGCGGTCGAAGGTGTTCCTCGGCGGACCGCCGCTCGTGAAGATGGCGACGGGGGAGGAGAGCGACGACGAATCGCTCGGCGGGGCCGAGATGCACGCCCGCCACTCCGGGCTCGCCGACCACTTCGCGGTGGACGAGACGGACGCGATCCACCAGGCGCGCCGGATCGTGGCGCGTCTCAACCACCGTAAGGCGCACGGGGATCCGGGTCCGGCCGATCCTCCGAAGTACGACGAGGAGGAGCTGCTGGGCATCGTCCCCGGCGATCTGAAGTTCCCCTTCGACCCGCGCGAGGTGGTGGCGCGGATCGTGGACGGCTCGGACTTCGACGAGTTCAAGCCGCTGTACGGGCCGAGCCTGGTGACCGGCTGGGCGCGGCTGCACGGCTACCCGGTGGGCGTGCTGGCCAACGCGCAGGGTGTGCTGTTCAGCGCCGAGTCGCAGAAGGCCGCGCAGTTCATCCAGCTCGCCAACCAGCGCGACATCCCGCTGGTCTTCCTGCACAACACCACCGGCTACATGGTCGGCAAGGAGTACGAGCAGGGCGGCATCATCAAGCACGGCGCGATGATGATCAACGCGGTCGCCAACTCGACCGTCCCGCATCTGTCGGTCCTGATGGGCGCGTCGTACGGAGCCGGGCACTACGGCATGTGCGGCCGGGCCTACGACCCGCGGTTCCTCTTCGCCTGGCCGAGCGCCAAGTCCGCCGTGATGGGCCCGCAGCAACTGGCGGGCGTGCTCTCGATCGTGGCGCGCGCGTCGGCGGCGGCGAAGGGGCAGCCATACATCGACAAGGCTGCGGACGGCGACGCCGCGCTGCGCGCCATGGTGGAGGCGCAGATCGAGTCGGAGTCACTGCCGGCGTTCCTGTCCGGGCGGCTCTACGACGACGGGGTCATCGACCCGCGTGACACCCGCACGGTGCTCGGTCTGTGTCTGTCGGCGGTCCACACGGCGCCGGTCGAGGGCGTACGGGGCGGCTTCGGCGTCTTCCGAATGTGAGGATTGTGATGATCTCAACTCTTCTGGTCGCCAACCGCGGCGAGATCGCGTGCCGTATCTTCCGCACCTGCCGGGAGCGCGGCATCGCCACGGTCGCGGTCTTCTCGGACGCGGACGCCGGCGCGCTGCACGTACGGGAGGCGGACACGGCGGTACGGCTGCCGGGAGCGGCGCCCGCCGACACCTATCTGCGCGGCGACCTGATCGTGAAGGCGGCACTGGCGGCGGGCGCGAACGCGGTGCATCCCGGCTACGGATTCCTGTCGGAGAACGCCGAGTTCGCGCGCGCGGTGCTCGACGCCGGACTGGTGTGGGTCGGGCCGCCGCCGGAGGCGATCGAGGCGATGGCGTCCAAGACGCGGGCGAAGGAGCTGATGGCGGCGGCGGGCGTGCCCCTGCTGGCCCCGGTGGATCCGGCGTCGGCGACGGAGGCGGATCTGCCGCTGCTGCTGAAGGCGGCGGCGGGCGGCGGCGGCCGGGGGATGCGGGTCGTCCGTCAACTTGCCGATGTGAAAGTTGAGTTGGCGGCTGCCTCGGCCGAGGCGCGGTCGGCGTTCGGCGACGGCGAGGTCTTCGCGGAGCCGTACGTGGAACGGGGCCGGCACGTCGAGGTCCAGATCCTCGCCGACGCGCACGGCACGGTGTGGGCGCTCGGCACCCGCGACTGCTCCTTGCAGCGGCGGCACCAGAAGGTGATCGAGGAGTCCCCGGCGCCCGGCCTGACGGCCGGACTCCGCGCGACCCTGACGGACGCGGCCCTCGCGGCGGCGCGGGCCGTGGAGTACCGGGGCGCGGGCACGGTCGAGTTCCTGATCTCGCCGGCGGGCCGCGCGTACTTCCTGGAGATGAACACCCGCCTCCAGGTCGAACACCCGGTGACGGAGGAGGTCTTCGGCCTGGACCTGGTGGCGCTCCAACTCGCCCTGGCGGAAGGTGCGAAGCTCCCCCCTGAGCCCCCGGCCCCGCGCGGCCACGCGGTGGAGGCCCGCCTGTACGCGGAGGACCCGGCGCGGGAGTGGGCGCCGCAGCCGGGGCGGGTGCACGAGTTGACGTTGCGGGGGGCGGGAGGCGGCCACCTCGCCGACCGGCCGCGGCTGCGCGTCGACGCCGGGTACGGGCCCGGGGACAGCGTCGGTGTGCACTACGACTCCATGCTCGCCAAGGTCGTCGCCTGGGCGCCCACCCGCGCCGACGCCGTCCGGCTGCTGGCCGACGCGCTGCGCCGGGCACGGGTCCACGGGCCCCTCACCAACCGGGAGTTGCTCGTACGGTCCCTGCGCCACCCGGAGTTCACCGCCGGGGAGGCCGACACCGGGTTCTACGAGCGGCACATCGACGCGCTCATCGAGCCGGGCGGCGGCGCCGGCGGTGGCGACAACGCCCGGCACGCCGCCGTCGCCGCGGCGCTCGCCGACGCAGTCCGGCGCGGCCATCGCGTGGGCGGGTGGCGGAATCTCCCCTCCCGGCCGCAGACCAAGACGTACGGGGAGCACGAGGTGCGCTACCACCGCACCCGCGACGGCTTCCGCGTCGAGGACGACGCGGTGCGCGCGGTCGCGGTCGCACCGGACCGCGTGACGCTCGAAGTCGAGGGCGTGCTGCGCCACTTCGAGGTCGCCCAGTACGCGAGCGGGCCCGGCGGCGACCTCGGTGACGGGTACGTCTACGTGGACGGCCCCACCGCCTCGTACCGCCTCCACGCCCACCCGCGCTTCACCGACCCCCGCACCGCCACCGCGCCCGGTTCGCTGCTCGCGCCCATGCCCGGCACCGTCGTACGGATCGCCGACGGGATCGGCGAGGGCGGCGCCGTCACCGCCGGGCAGCCGCTCGTCTGGCTGGAGGCCATGAAGATGGAGCACCGCGTCGTCTCTCCCGCCTCCGGCACGCTCACCGCGCTCCACGCCGTACCCGGCACCCAGGTCGAGGTCGGCGCGCTCCTCGCCGTAGTCACCGACGTCTCCCAGGGGGACATATGAGCATCGTCGAATCACGGGAATCGCGGGATCTGCGCGCCGCCGTCGCCGCCCTCGGCCGCCGCCACGGCCCCGGCTTCGACCGGGACACGCTGTGGAGCGAGGCGGGCAAGCTCGGCTATCTCGGGGTCAACCTCCCCGAGGAGTACGGCGGCGGGGGCGGCGGACTCGCCGAACTCTCCATCGTGCTCGAAGAGTTGGGCGCGGCAGGCTGCCCCCTGCTCCTGATGGTCGTCTCGCCGGCCATCTGCGGCACCGTCATCGCCCGGTTCGGCACCGAGGAGCAGAAGCGCGCCTGGCTCCCCGGCCTCGCCGACGGCTCCCGGACGATGGCCTTCGGCATCACCGAACCCGACGCCGGGTCCAACTCGCACCGCATCACCACCACCGCCCGTAAAGCGGCCGACGAGGACGGCGGCGGCTGGATACTCAACGGCCGCAAGGTCTTCGTCTCCGGCGTCGACATCACCGACGCCACCCTCATCGTCGGCCGCACCGAGGACGCGCGGACCGGCTCGCTCAAGCCCTGCCTCTTCATCGTCCCGCGCGACGCGCAAGGGTTTCACCGCTCGCAGATCGACATGGAACTCCAGGCGGTGGAGAAGCAGTTCGAGCTGGTCCTGGACGACGTACGGCTCCCGGCGGACGCCCTCGTCGGCGACGAGGACGCCGGACTCCTTCAACTCTTCGCCGGTCTCAACCCCGAACGCGTCATGACCGCCGCCTTCGCGCTCGGCATGGGCCGCTACGCGCTCGACAAGGCCGTCGACTACGCCAAGACCCGCCAGGTCTGGCAGCAGCCGATCGGCGCCCACCAGGCCATCGCGCACCCGCTCGCCCAGGCGTACATCGAGATCGAACTCGCCCGTCTGATGATGCGCAAGGCCGCCCACCTCTACGACGCCGGCGACGACGCGGGCGCGGGCGAGGCCGCCAACATCGCCAAGTACGCGGCGGGGGAAGCCTGCGTACACGCCGTCGACCAGGCCGTACACACCCTCGGCGGCAACGGCCTCACCCGCGAGTACGGACTGGCGTCCCTGATCGCCGCGTCCCGGGTGGCGCGCATCGCGCCCGTCAGCCGCGAAATGATCCTGAACTACGTATCCCACCAGTCCCTGGGTCTCCCCAAGTCGTACTGAGACGCGCCATTGTGGTCCGTCCACGCGTCGAAGGGGCCTCGTCATGATCTTTCACAGCGAGTACGGACACGTCGAAGCGGTCGACCTGCCCATCCACGAGGCGGTGCTCGGCCGGGCGGCCGAGTTCGGCGACACGGTCGCGCTGGTGGACGGTAGGGACGGCGCCACCGTCACCTACGCCCAACTCGACCTGTTCCACCGGCGGTTCGCTGCCGGACTCACGGCGGCCGGGCTGCGCAAGGGTGACGTACTGGCCCTGCACAGCCCCAACACCGTCGCGTATCCCGTCGCGTTCTACGGGGCGACCCGGGCCGGCGCCTCCGTCACGACCGTCCATCCGCTCTCCACGGCCGAGGAGTTCGCGAAGCAACTGCGGGACTCCTCCGCCCGCTGGATCGTCACGGTCTCCCCGCTGCTCGAAGTCGCCCGCAGATCGGCCGAGTTGGTGGGCGGCATCGAGGAGATCTTCGTCTGTGACCGGGCGCCGGGCCACCGCTCCGTACTCGACATGATCGCCACGGACCGGGAGTCGGACCCGGCGCCCGTCGTCACCATCTCGCCCGGCGAGGACGTGGCGGCCCTCCCGTACTCCTCGGGCACCACCGCGGCCCCGAAGGGCGTCATGCTGACGCACCGCTCCATCGCCACCAACCTGGCGCAGCTCGACCCCGTCCTCCCGATGCGTCCGGGCCACCGCATCCTCGCCGTACTGCCCTTCTTCCACATCTACGGCCTCACGGCCCTGATGAACGCACCGCTTCGAACCGGCGCCACCGTCGTCGTGCTGCCGCGCTTCGAACTCGACCAGTTCCTCGGCGCGATCCAGACCCACCGCATCAACGGCCTGTACGTCGCCCCGCCGATCATCCTCGCGCTCGCCAAACACCCCGCCGTCGCCCGCTACGACCTGACGTCGCTCGACTACATCGTCTGCTCCGCCGCCCCGCTCGACTCCCGCCTCGCCGAGGCCTGTTCGGCTCGTCTCGGCCTGCCGCCCGTCCGCCAGGCGTACGGCATGACGGAACTGTCACCCGGCACCCACGTGGTCCCCCTCGACGCGCGGAACCCGCCCCCGGGCGCGGTGGGCAAACTCCTGCCCAGCACCGAGATGCGCATCGTCTCCCTGGACGACCCCACCGCCGACGCCCCCGCGGGCGCGGCCGGCGAAGTCCTCATCCGGGGCCCGCAGGTCATGAAGGGCTACCTCGGCCGCCCGGAGGAGACGGCCCACATGATCGACACCGACGGCTGGGTCCACACGGGCGACATCGGCCGCGTCGACGCCGACGGCTGGCTGTTCGTGGTCGACCGGGTGAAGGAACTGATCAAGTACAAGGGCTTCCAGGTCGCCCCCGCCGACCTCGAAGCCCTGCTGCTGACCCACGAGTCGATCGCCGACGCGGCGGTCATCGGCGTCTACGACGAGGACGGCAACGAGATCCCGAAGGCATACGTGGTCCGCCAGCCGTCGGCGCCCGGACTGACCGAGGCGGACGTGCTGTCGTACGTCGCGGAACACGTGGCACCGCACAAGAAGGTCCGCCGGGTCGAGTTCATCGACGGCGTCCCCCGGGCGGCATCGGGCAAGATCCTCCGCCGCGAGCTGCGCGACCGGGAGGCGGGGGAGGAGGCGGGGGCGCCGTGACTTCTGCCAGGGCCTGTCACACGGGGTTGTCCGGCGAGTCCAGCCAGGCCCGTTCGCCATCCGCGTCCAGGGTCAGCCCGAAGCGGTTGAAGCCGGGGCGCTCCTGCTCCACCCACCACCTGTGTGCGGCTTCCACCTCGTCCCACAGGCGTCGGGGACCCGACTGGTACACCTTGGCTTCCGCGCGGTCGGCGTCGAAGACCACGACCGCCCATGACCTGTCCGAACGCCCGTAGAACCACACGGCGCGTCTGCCCTCACGTTCGCGGTCGACCGTGTGGGCGACGCCGGGCACGCGCAGGCCCAACGCGAACCCGATCACGTCGAAGCCACCCGTGCCGAGGAGCTCCGCCTCGCGCATCGTCGTGAACGACATGTCCGCGGTTTCCTCGGCCCCTGCCGGTACGTACTCGTCATGCCGTGGCCGGACGAAGCGCTGGGAGCGCATCCGCATGAATCCCACAGAGCGGGTGAACGGCCCTGACGCACTCCGGCGGTCCTCGGCGACCACCAGGCGGGCGGTGGCTTCGCCGGGCCCGTAATGAGTCCCCCAGGGAACGAGGATCACCCCTCCGGGGCTGGACTGCTCCACCCACGCGAACGGAATTCTTCGCAGACCACAGGTGGCGATGACGCGGTTGTACGGGGCCGGCTCCGCGCCAGCGGCGTACCCGAGGAAGCCGTCTCCGTGCACCACTTCCACCGGGAGACCGAAACGCTCCAACGCCTCCCGCGCCCTGGCCGCGACGGCGCCGTCCACTTCGACGGTGACGATGCTCCCGGCGCCGAGCCGGTGCGCGAGAAGCGCCGCGTTCCATCCAGTGCCCGTGCCGATCTCCAGCACACGTTGACCCGGCTGCACATCGAGGTCGGTCAGCATGGAGAAGACCAGACTCGGCATGGACGAGGACGAACTGAAGACCTTTCCCGGCTGATGGCCGTCGTGCGCGCCGTCGTCCCACTGGGTGACCACGGGGTCGTCGGAGTCGGCGTATCTCTGCCACGCCTGCGGGTCCTGCCTCTTGTCGACGGCGACGCAACGGCCGGTGGTCATGTCATGCGGCCACATCACGTCAGGCAGGAAGTGGGAGCGGGGCACATCCTGAAAGGACTTGACCCAGTCGGGCGACATGGAACCTGTGTTGAGGAGGAGCCGGCCCAACTCCTCCTGCTGGTCGGTGGAGGTCACTTCCGGTGGTCCCCGTCGCCGGCGGGCGTCGAACCGTCCGGATGCGGCTCCTCGGTCGGCGGCCACGGCTGACCAGGGAGGCCGTCGCCTTCGCCCTCGTCTTTACCGTGGCCGCCGCCGTACGCGAGATGGACGCGAGTGTTCACTGTTCTGCTCCTTCAGGGGCGAGGGACCACATTGTGTGGCCTCCGGGTGTGGCCTCCGGCGAGCAGCCAAGGCCGGTACGGCTACGGGTGTTGACGTCGGCGACGCGGGCGCTGAGCAGTTCGGCGGCGCCGAGCAGTCGTACGCGCGCGGGGTCGGCGTCCCACTCGCGCCCGCCGCCGAGCGGGCGGAGCTGGACGTAGGGGCCCTCGTGGGCCATCACGACCCCGACCCTGTCGCGGGCCGGGTCGTGGACGGTGTCCCCGACCCGTACCCCGTGCGTCACCGCCCGGCTCCGTCCACGATCACGGCGGCGAGCGCGAGCGCGACCGGTGCGGAGCAGACACCGAGATGGATGAGGGCGTAGCGGGTGTCCCGCCCGGCGTCGCTGTCGTCGGTGACGGGCCACGGCGTACGCACATCCATGGCGGGCAACTGAATCCCGGCCCCCGTCAACGCCGCCGCCAGCGCGTCCCGCGCCTCGACGGCCTCCTGGATCTTCTCCGGGGCGACGCGCTGCGGGGTGCGGCGGGGGAGGGGCGGCTTGGGAGTCGCAGACGTCATGGGGGCTCCTTCGGCTGTGAACTACCGTGCGTGATGGGCTCATTACGAGGATGCGCCCGTACGGGAGGCGTTCACGCCGAGTACGGGGGTGCTTCCCTGGCAGGCGAAACACCTTCCACACGTTCCACGAGTGGCCTCCTTCGGTTGCTTGTTGTGCGGTTTCGACCTCTGGGCCGTACAGCCTGAATTACCGTGCGTGAGGGGGTTGTTACGAGACGGAGGGCAGTGCCATGCCGACGAGACGAGTGGTCACCGGCCGCAGCAGGGAACCCCGCGCGCGGTTCGCCGAGGAGCTGCGCTCATTGCGCCGCGAACGTGGCGACAGCCTGCGTCAGCTCGGCGAACGGCTGGGCTGGGACTGGTCGTTGTTCGGCAAGATGGAGAAGGGCGAGACGCTGGGCGGGCCGGAGGTGGTCCAGGCGCTCGACACGTACTACGAGACGCCGGGGTTGTTGCTCGCGCTGTGGGAGTTGGCGGTGAGTGACAAGTCGCAGTTCAAGGAGGGCTATCGGCGATACATGGCGCTGGAGGCCGAGGCCACGAGCCTGTGGCACTTCGCGGTGAGTGTGCTGCCGGGGCTTCTTCAGACGGAGGGGTACGCGCGGGAGTTGCTGGCGGCGGGTGGTCTCAAGGGGAAGGAGCTGGACCAGCAGGTCGAGGCGCGGATGGGGCGGCGGGAGCTGCTGGAGGGTGCATGCGCGCCGTCGTTTCGGACGATTCTGTCGGAGTCGGTACTGCGAACGCCGTTGCGAGATGTAAGGGCGTGGCGGGGCCAGTTGCAGTACCTGACGGAAATCAGCGAACGGGGCGAGGTCGCTGTTCAGTTGGTGCCGTTCAGCGCGGGCCTGCACGGCCTTACGAACGCCGACGTCATGTTCCTTCGCCTGCCGGAGGGGCGTACCGTGGCGTACGCTGAGAACGGCTACCGGGGCGAACTCATCGAGGAAACCGCACCGGTTGAACGGTTGCAGCTCACGTACGATTCGGTGCGCGACCTGGCGCTGTCCCCGGCTGAGTCGCGGAAGTTCTTTCTGCGCATTCTGGAGGAAGCACCGTGCGATCCGTCGACTTGACCTCAGTCACCTGGCGCAAGAGCAGCTACAGCAATCAGGACGGCGGCCAGTGCGTGGAGGTCTCCGACGACCTCGCCGCCGTCGTCCCTGTCCGTGACAGCAAGACCCCGCATGGCCCGGTGCTCGCGTTCGGCGCGTCCGGCTGGGTGTCCTTTGTGTCGGCCGTGAAGTCTGGCGAGTTGAGGGAGGGATCTTGCGTTACCTCGATCTGAGCGCCGTCACTTGGCGCAAGAGCAGCTACAGCAACTCAAGCGGTGGCGAGTGCGTTGAGGTCTCCGACGACCTCGCCGCCGTCGTCCCTGTCCGTGACAGCAAGAACCCGCACGGCCCCGTGCTCGCGTTCGGTGAGTCCGGCTGGGCATCGTTCGTCTCGGCTCTGCGGGACGGCGCGTTGGACGCCTGACGCGTCAGCCGACCGCCGGAGACCTTCGCGGCGGGCTCAGACGGTCGTAGAGAGCCGCGAAGGCCGTGCACGTCAGAGGGACGGTCACGGCCGCGGTGACCAGGATGCCGACGATGACCGGGGCGAGGATCCCGGCGTAGTACGCGGCGAAGAAGTTGCCCGTGGCGTCTTCCAGTAGGCCGCGTACGAGGGGACGCAGCGGCAGCGCCACCTGCGTCACCAGCCGCAGCAACCCGGCGGTGAGCACGAACAACGGCACCGTGAGGGCGAGGACCCGGGCCGCCCCGACACGCGTCCACGTCAGCGACCAGGAACGCCGCAGCGCCGCCCGCGCCCCGAGCCCGTCGGCTGCGGCGGCCGGGGCGAGGGTGAGGGCGAGGCGCAGCAGTACGGCGACGAACAGGGCGGCCAGCGGGGAGTACTTGACGAGTGTGTAGGGCCAGGTACCGCGCTCCAGGGGGAGCGGGGTGTCGAGGTGGTAGCCGGTGAACCTGTCCGCCACGACCGCGACGATCACCGGCAGCGGCCAGACGACCAGAGCACGCAGCACGTACACGGCGAGCACCGGTCGCAGCCTCGCGGGAGAGCCCTCTCGCGGGGCTTCACCTGCGACCGCCCGGGAACACGCGCTCTGGATTGCCGCGCTCCCGATGCCGAGGAGGATCAGAAAGAGCGGCAGCGCGCAGAGGGCGAGCTGAACCAGGTCCGTACTGTCGTGCAGGTAGGGATCCTCAAGGTAGTGGTACCAGACGCGTTGGTTCCGCATGCGCGTGAAGAGCGGCCAGGCGACCAGGAACACGACGACGGTAAGCACCAACCCGGCCAGCCCGCCCAGCCCGACGACTCGCCCCGTAACACCGCCCAGAGCCCGCCGATCCCGCCACAGAACGCCGAACGTCGAAGCAGAGAGCCCGCGTTGGGGGCTCGTGCTCGTGGGGGGCGCCGTGGTGGGGTCGTGCTGTGTGGGCATGGGGTGGGCCTTCGCCTTCCGGGATCCGTTCCCGGAGAGGACGCCGGACGGACGGCGTCCGGTTCTCGGACGTGCAGCTCGGCCGCGTCGGACGCCTGACGCGTCAGATGTACGAGGCGGCCCTGCGGGTGCCGTCGGTGCCCTCCGCCCATACCTGCTGAGCCCCCGCCGTATCCGCCGTGAGTCCGTACTGGTCGACGCTCGGGCGGCCGAGGTTCTCCCAGCGGGCGTGCGCGGCCGTGATCTCGTCCCACAGGCGCCGGGGGCCGGCCTGGGTGACGGTGAATCGGTCGGCGTGGTGGCCGTCGTAGTCGACCGTGGCCCATGACGGCCCGGTGTCGTCGGCCACGTCGAGTCGCGTGGGAGCGTGCTCGCCGCTCGCGTCCCAGGCGTAACAGGCTCCGGGAACGGTGAGGCCGATGTGGAACTCCGCGTTCAGATCTCCTCCGGCGACGGCCCACGGCGACAAGGCGGAGGACGTCACTTGCTCGGCCTTGTCGCCGCTGTCAGCGGCGGTCGACGGGGCCGAGCCCCGCATGGGCATGAACGAGGCGAAGCTGTGGAACCTGCCTTCGCCGCCG
>NZ_MDCR01000188.1 GCF_001723055.1 Streptomyces niveus | reverse complement strand
ACCCCCGTCCGCTTCTCCCGGCCCTCCGTCCCCGTTCCCGTCCTGTCCTGGGTCCCAGTCCTGCTGTGCGTCGCCGTCGCGTTGTGGCTCGAACCGGTCCTGCGGACCGTCCTCTTCGGAGAGATCGGGCTCGCGCTGACCTGCGTCGTCCTGTGGGACCTGACCCGGCCGGACCACGCGCTCGGCAAGGGTTTCGCCCTCGGGGTCGTGGCGGGCGTCGAACTGGCCCCCGCCCTCTTCATCGCCTATCTGCTGCTCGCCGGCCGACCCGACGCCGTACGCGCCNNCGTACTGCCAGGGGCGAGCCTCGACTTCTGGACGCTACGGGTCTTCGAGACCGGCCGCGCGGGCGAGGGGTGGACCACCGACAACCAGTCGCTGCAAGGGCTGTTCGCCCGTGCGCTGCGCACCACGGAGCCGGGCGTCGGCTGGGCGGTCGCCTGTGTCGTCATCACGTTCGCCGGTCTGTGGCTGGCGCGAAGAGCCGTCGTAAGGAAAGGACTTGAGACATGGGGCATCCTCGTCACCGCGCTGACCGCGCTGCTCGTCTCACCGGTCAGCTGGTCCCACCACTGGGTGTGGTGCGTGCCGCTGCTGACGGTCCTGCTCGCCGAGGGCCGTTGGCGTACGGCGGCGGCGGTCGCGCTGGTCTTCGCGGCGCGGAGCTTCCGGCTCGTGCCGCACGAGGGCGGGGCGGAGCTTCGACTGCCCTGGTGGCAGCAGCCGTTGGCGTCGCCGTACGCGCTGCTGGGGCTCGTACTCCTCGCGTACGTGGCCTACCGCTGCCACGCCCCCCGCACCCGTACGGCCACCCGGCGGCGGGCGACAGCCGTTGCCGGTCAGCTGTCGGCCAGCAACTCGTCCGCGTCCACGATCCGGTAGGCGTATCCCTGCTCCGCGAGGAAGCGCTGGCGGTGCGCCGCGAAGTCCTGGTCGATCGTGTCGCGGGCCACCACCGAGTAGAACCGCGCCTCGTGGCCGTCCGCCTTCGGACGGAGCACCCGGCCCAGCCGCTGCGCCTCCTCCTGGCGCGAGCCGAACGTGCCCGACACCTGGATCGCGACCGTCGCCTCCGGCAGATCGATCGAGAAGTTCGCGACCTTCGACACCACCAGCACCGAGATCTCGCCCTGGCGGAACGCGTCGAACAGCTTCTCCCGCTGCGCGTTGCTCGTCTCGCCCTTGATCACCGGCGCGTCCAGATGCTCACCCAGCTCATCCAGCTGGTCGATGTACTGGCCGATGACCAGCGTCTGTTCGCCCTTGTGCTTGGCGACCAGCGCCTCCGTGACCTTGCGCTTCGTCGCCGTCGTCGCGCAGAAGCGGTACTTCTCGTCCTGCTCGGCCGTCGCGTACGCCAGGCGCTCGCTGTCCGTCAGGTTGACCCGTACCTCGACACAGTCCGCGGGCGCGATGTAGCCCTGCGCCTCGATCTCCTTCCACGGCGCGTCGAAACGCTTCGGCCCGATGAGCGAGAAGACGTCCGACTCGCGGCCGTCCTCCCGTACGAGCGTCGCCGTCAGCCCCAGCCGGCGCCGCGCCTGGAGGTCGGCGGTGAACTTGAAGACGGGCGCGGGCAGCAGATGCACCTCGTCGTAGATGACCAGGCCCCAGTCCCGCGAGTCGAACAGCTCCAGGTGCGGATAGACGCCCTTACGGCGCACCGTGAGCACTTGGTACGTGGCGATCGTGACCGGGCGGATCTCCTTGCGTGTACCGCTGTACTCGCCGATCTCCTCCTCCGTCAGCGACGTCCGACGGATCAGCTCGTGCTTCCACTGCCGGGCGGAGACGGTGTTCGTGACGAGGATCAGCGTCGTCGCCTTCGCCTGCGCCATCGCGCCCGCGCCGACGAGCGTCTTGCCCGCGCCGCACGGCAGCACGACCACGCCGGACCCGCCGTGCCAGAAGCCCTCGACGGCCTGCTTCTGATACGGGCGCAGCGACCACTCCCGCTCGTCCAGCTCGATGGCGTGCGCCTCGCCGTCGACGTATCCGGCCAGGTCCTCGGCCGGCCAGCCCAGCTTCAGCAGCGTCTGCTTGATCTGCCCGCGCTCGGAGGGGTGCACGGCCACGGTGTCCGGGTCGATCCGCGTCCCGACCAGCGGCTGCACCTTCTTCGACCGCAGGATCTCCTCAAGCACGGGCCGGTCGGTGCTGGTCAGCACCAGCCCATGGGTGGGGTGCTTGGACAGGGTGAGCCGTCCGTACCTGGCCATCGTCTCGGCGACGTCCACGAGCAGGGCGTGCGGCACCGGGTAGCGCGAATACGCCACCAGCGCGTCGATGACCTGCTCGGCGTCGTGCCCGGCGGCGCGGGCGTTCCACAGCCCGAGCGGGGTCAGCCGGTACGTGTGGATGTGTTCCGGCGCCCGCTCCAGCTCGGCGAAGGGCGCGATGGCGCGACGGCAGGCGTCGGCCTGGTCGTGGTCCACCTCCAGCAGCAATGTCTTGTCGCTCTGGACGATGAGAGGTCCATTCACAGCCGCGCCCTTTCGTCCTTCGTACGGCCACTGCACGCGGCCAAACGTCCAGTGTCGCGCATCGACGCCGCTTTCGGCGCGGGTACCGCCGGGACGGTACCGGAGATCCCGATGACCTGAGGATCAACCGGCGACGACTGGGCGGGTCAGGTGAGCTGAACGCCGCCGTCGACGTCGACCACGGATCCGGTGGCATAGCCGTTGGCCATCAGGAACAGTGCGGTCGAGGCGATGTCCTCGGGCATGCCGACGCGTCCGACGGGCACGCTGGCGACGTACTGGGTGAGCAAGCGCCGCCGCACATCCTCCGGGACGTCGTCGAAGGCCGGGGTCTCGACCAGTCCGGGGGCGATGACGTTGACCCGCACCGGGGCCAGGTCGACGGCGTTGGCCCTGCCGAAGGCCTCCAGGGCGGCGTTGATCGCGGCCATCGTCGGGCGCCCGGGGCCGTGCTTGCGGCTCGCGATGCCTCCGATCAGGACGATCGAGCCGTCCTTCGCGATGCGGTCGGCCGCGGCCCGCACCCCGTTGTAGGCACCCCAGAACTTGGTGTCGAAGAACGCCTGGGCGGCGCGGGAGTCCAGTTCCCGCACGGTGCCGAGGGCGGTGACACCCGCCGACATCGCCAGGTGGTCGAAGGCGCCGACACGATCGAGCAGAGACTCGACCGAGGCCGCGGAGGTGATGTCGACCTGCTCGGTCGCTATGCCCGAGGGCACGGTGCCCGCGGTACGTCCCGGGTTGCGGCTGGCCGCGGTGACCCGGGCCCCGGCAGCCAGGGCGCGCTCGGCGATGGCGAGACCGATGCCGGAAGTGCCGCCGATGACGATCACGTGCTTGTCGACCAGGGGGGTGGCGAGACTCATGAGCGTTTTCCTGTTCTCGGATGGACAATCACAGCCGGGCGGACGGTAGTTGTCGGCGCCTGCGGATCGGTTTAGCCGGGTCATGTCATGGGGGTCCACCAGTTCCCGCCCACCAGATCGGCCGGTCTGGCTGGCGTACGCGGCCCGGTCCGGGGCAAGCGGGGCGTATGGCGGCTGAAACGGAACGGACCGGAGGGCGCGCGGGCGCCCGTGTGGTGGATGGCTCGGCACCTGCGCACTCGACCTGGAGTACGTCGTGGGGCGGAGCGGTGTTGCGGGTGGTCATCCTCGTCGTGGCGCTGCTGCTGCTCGTCGGGTTCGCCGCCGTACTGGCCGAGTTGACGCTCACACCGTCGCCCGCCTCCTCGGAGATCGCGGGGTCCAATCTGCGGCCCGGGCATTCGCTGCGGCAGTACGCGGAGGACTACACGTTCCTCGCGGCGTGCAAGCAGGTCGGCGGCAATGTGCTGATGGGCGCGCCGTTCGGGCTGTTGCTGCCGGTGCTGGTGCCGCGCAGGTTCCGGATGGTGCGGGTGGTGGCCCTGACCGCGGTCACGATGATCGTGGTGGAGCTGGCGCAGGGTGCGATCGTCGAGGGCCGGGCCTTCGACGTGGACGACGTGATCATGAACACGAGCGGTGCGTTCCTCGCGTATCTGCTGCTGGGGCGCCGGTTCAGTCACCGCTTCCACACCCTGGGGTTCCGTTCGCTGGAGGGGCGGGCCCGGCAGGAGGAGGAGCGGGAACTGGAACGCAAGCGGGAGCGGGCGGCGCGGAGGAAGGCCCGGCGCGAGGCCGCGGCTGCGGGCGGAGGGACGGGCGGAGGTACAGGTGCCGGCGCGGAGACGACCGAGCGCGCGTCGTGGAAGGAGCGGATGCGGGGTGCGATGAAGCGCGAGTCCGTCGCGGAGAAGCCGAAGAAGACAGCCGTCGCGAAGAACACGACCGCGAAGAACACGACCGCGAAGACATCGGCCGCGAAGAAGGCGGCCACGCCGGGGAAGAAGGCCGCGCCGAAGAAGAAAGCCGCGCCCAAATCCGGCGCCCCCGGCCGGCGGCCCCGCAAGTAGCCGCTGCCGCTACGCCGGGTCGTCGGCCAGTTCCGCCACGCCCGTGATGCGGTGCAGCGGATACGTGCGGACCTCGTCGGCCGTGTGGTCGTACGCCGTCACGAAGCCGCCCTCGACCCGTACCGGCGCGATCACGCGCTGGCTGGCCGCGCCCTCCGCGTTCACGTAGCCGATCCAGAGCGCCGACCCCGTCAGCGCGGCGGCCTGGACCGTCGCCAGCGTCTCGGCCGACGTGGTGCGGGGCAGCTCGCCGCCCGGCGCCGCCGACGCCGGTTCGGGGAGCGTCTTGCGTACGACGGTGGCCGCCTGGTCACCGGCCCGGATCGCCCGTACCGCCGCGCCGAGCAGGGTCGGCGCGGGCACCGGCGGGCCGTCGGGGACGGGCGCCGGAGGCGTGCGCGGCGGGGTGCGGTGCGCGTGGGCGCGGGTGACCAGCACATCACCCTCGGCTGACTCGGCGGCCGGCGCGAGCCCCATCGAGCGCAGCCCGTCCAGCAGCGTCGTGGGGTCGGCCTGGGCCGCCAGGACGGTGGGCGCGAGGCGGCGCAGCCGCAGCGCGTGGGAACGCCGGTCGGCCAGGATCTCGTCCAGGACGGCCTCGTCGTCGCAGCGCACGTACGCCGAAGCGGAACCGATCCGCAGATGCCCGTGCCGCCGCGCCATGTCGTCGATCAGATAGCTGAGCGGCTGCGGCACCGGCGTACGGCTGTGCGCCGCGAGGAACGCGTGCAGGTCGGAAGCCGAAAGCCCGGCGTCGAGCGCGCGGCGTACGGACGCGGGCGTGAAGCGGTAGACGGTCGCGCCGCCCCGTGACTCGATGTCGGCGATCACGGACAGCGTCTCGGCGAGCGGACGCAGCAGTGGCCCGGGGGCGACGGCCGTGAGGTCCGCCTGGAGGAGGACATGGTCGAGTGGGTCGGGAAGGTGGGGCGCCAGGGCGCGGGCGGCGTGCAGGCCGACGGCCGACAACTCCCCGGGGGTCGCGGCGGCCGTACGGGAGGCGGGCTTCGGGAACGAGCCCATCGCTCCGCTGTCCCCGCCGTCCACCGAATCCGGTGCGATCAGCGCCCGCCCGTGCGACGACAGGGCGCCGCGCCCGGTCACACCCAGCATCTCCGCCTCGGTCAGCGTCCACGCGGCGATACGCGCCCGCAGATCTTCCGGCCGGCCCGCCGCCGCGCCGCGCAGCGGGCGTTCCCAGCGCAGCCGGGCGAGCACGCTCTCCGGGTCGGGGGCGGTGCCGTCGGGGAGACTCGCGAGGAGGTCGAGCACATGGCGCCGTACCTCCGGCGCGGCGCCCCGGTCCAGATCCGGGCCGAGCGCGGCGAGCGTACGGCCCTTGCTGTCCTGGCCGCCGACGAGACCCGAGGTGCGGGTGGCGCCCAGCCAGGCCGTGGCCAGGCGGGCCCAGCGCTCGGCCGGGGGCAGGTCGGGCCACTGGTCGTAGGCGGGCGTCGGCGCGTAGCGCTCGTCCGCCTCGCCGTCGGCCGCCAACAGCCCTGCCGCATAGGCGAGTTCGACCCAGAAGGCGGCGACGGGCTCGGTGGTGTCCAGCGCGGTCGCGGTGCGCTTGAGGTCACGTACGGACAGGCCGCCGGCGCGCAGGACGTTCGGGCCGCCCTCGTTCCACTCCTTGGCCAGCTCCTCGATCGTCTCCAGCGCGGTGTACGCCTGGGCCGCCGCCGCGCTGTCCACAACCTGTGGACGGGCGGTCGGCGTGGATGTCACCGTCGACGTGGAGGGGTGCGGCAGGATCTCCGGCGGCTCCGGCTCGGTGTGCCGGTGCGCGCGCCCCCCGCGCAGATGCAGCGCGGCCTCGCGCGGCAGTACGACGGTGCGCGTGGAGGTCGGCAGCAGCAGCCCGTGGTCGCGCAGCCACTGCACGGGCGGCGCGGGCTTCGAGGTGATCTCGCCGTACGGCGGCCCCCACACCAGCCGGTCGAGCACGGCCAGCGCGTCGGGCGGGGCGGTGTCGAGGAGCGCCGCCATGCGCGTGCGGTCGGTGAAGAGCGCGGCCAGCGCGGTGACGGCCGAGACCGGGTCGTGCGTGGACGGCAGCCCGGCGGTGGTGATGATCTCCTGGATCCGGCCCGGCGACATGCCCGCCGTGGCCTCGGCGACGGTCGGGCCGAGGCCGGTCGGCGAGGGGTGGTTGGGGGACGGCGCCAGGATCTCGCGGGCCGTACGGACCAGCCGCAGCCGGTCGTCGGCGCCCCAGATCAGCGCCTGCGCGCGCAGCGCGGCGACGGCGCCCGGCAGGGCCGCCTCGACGCGCGGATCACCCTCGTCGCCGGTCATCAGCGCGCGGACGGCCTCGTACGGCGCGGGGTCGGTCGAGGCGGCCAGCGCCTCGGCGGTCTGGAGCGTGAAGCGGTCGAGCCGTTCCAGCGCCCGCATGACCGAGGCGCGGGTACCGGCGCGGGTGGCGAGCTGACCGAGGTCGTTCGGCACGGGGCTCAGCAGGTCGGGACGCGCGCGCAGGAGGGCGGCCAGCGCGTCGTCGTCGCGGGTGCGCAGGGCCTCCGCGAGCGTACGCGGGGGCGTTCCGCCGGATCGTTCGGACACGTGCGCCTCCAGGGGCGGGCTAGCTGATTCCCATCCGCCCCACGTTAGCCCCTGTGGGCCGGCCGGCCGGGGTGTCGGCCGTCGGGGGGCCGTGCGGCGTCCCGAAGGGTGTCCGATACGGCGTCCGGGACGGTGCCCGGGTTTTGTTGACAGGTGCGGGGCGGCTGCGTGTAATTGGGGGCGGTGCCGCGTGGCGCCGGCCGAAGAGCAGTGGGCGGGCCGGTGACCGGGCGAGCACCCTTCACGCAGGGGATCCGCCATGAGTACGTACTCCGCGACCTGTACGTGACGTAGCCAGCGCGCAGAGCGCGCCACCGCACGTCGCCATTCACCGCATCCCATTCTTCTCGCACTTCTCACTCTTCGCAGCCGGTCCGGCTCCGCCGTGTCCGAGGGCTGCCCTCATCTTCCGGAGAACCAGAAACGCATGCCCACGAAGCCCCTTGAGCCCGCCGATGCTGACGACGGTCAGAGCCCGCGCGAGGTGCGGACCCTCGCCGACAAGATCCTGCAAGTGCACGACCAACTGCGCGCCCAGCTGGAGCTGGTGACGGCCGACGCCGACGCGCACCTCGCGGGCCGGAAGGACGCCGGCGAGCCGCCGGCACCGGCCCTCGGGTTCCAGATCCGGCAGCGCTGCCTGGCGTTCTGCCAGGCCCTGGACTTCCATCACACCAGCGAGGACGGGCACCTGTTCCCCGGGATCGCCCAGTACCACCCCCACTTGACCGACGTCTTCGACCGGCTCCGCGCCGAACACCGCGCCATCGCGCGGATCCAGGACGCGCTGGTGGCACTGCTCGCCGACATCGGCGCGGCCGAACCGGCCCGTTTCCGGGCGGAGTTGGCGCGGATGACGACGGAGCTGAACGCGCACCTCGACTACGAGGAGGAGGTGATCCTGCCACTGGTGGCGGACGTGCCGTGGCCCCCGGCGCAGCCGTAGGACACCGGGCGGCCCTGTCGCACTGGACGTAGGAGTTCGAGCGCGACACCATCGGCCGCAGGTAAGGCGCGCGTGTGCGGAGGGCAGTGTGGGGATCGAGAGCGACCAGCTCGTCTACGACTATCTGAGCCGGGTCGGAGATGTGGCCCAGCAACGGCAGTTGCCCTCCGGTGACCGGATGAGACTCGTCTCCGAGCTGCGGGTCGAGATCGACAAGCAGCGCGGGAAGTTCGGTGGCGACAGCCCCGCCGCCGTCCGCCGCATCCTGGGACGGCTCGGTTCGCCGGACCAGGTGGTGGACGCGGCGGCGGGCGGTGGCTCGTCGGGCGGCAGCTCGTACGGGCAGGAACCGGTCGCCGAGCCGCCGCCCCAACCCGCCAACTTGCCCAAGCAGCGCGGCAGGCTCGGGCGCGGGCTGCTCGGTGGCCTCCGGCCCCCGGTACCGAAGCAGACGCGCCGGTCCGTGCCCGACACACCCGCCGCCCCCGTCGAGTCCCCGCCCCGGCCGGCCGGTACGCACGAACTCGCCCCGTCCGGCGGCGGCGAACCGGACTGGTGGCGTGTGGAGCCCGGCCCGGTGGGGGCGGCGACCGGCGTCTCCGGGTTCGTCGGCGGCGTGGAGATCCCCGAGATACTGAAGCCGCCGCCGACCCCCGAGGAACTCGCCGAGAAGGAGAGGGAACAGGAGTCGGCCGAGGACGACGCGGAGGAAGAGGAGGAGGCACCCGCACGGCGCCGCCTGCTCCCACGACTGCGCCGCCGCGCCGGCAAGACCGCCCCGGCCGAAGCCCGGCCCGGCCTCCAACTCACCAATCCCTACCTGCTGCTGGCAGCCGCCCTGCTCGTCGTCGGCGCGGTACTCGGCTCGTGGCTGGCGCTGGCGGGCGGCTGGGTCCTCGCGTACGCCTCACGCCGGATGTCGCGCTTCGAGGTGAAGCTGGCGGTGTTCGGGCTGCCGATCGTCGCCGTCGTCGGGGGCGGGGTCTGGCTCTGGGGCCGTATGACAGAACGCTGGGGCGAGGCCATCGCGGACGACGCGATGGGCGCGGCGATCTCGGAGACCTGGCCGGTGGTGGTCCGGGTGGCGGCGGTCAGTTCGGCACTGTTCCTGGTCTGGCGCTCCCGGCGCGGCTGAACCGGCATCCCCTGCAAACGGCGGCCCCGCCCACCCCATGTGAGGGGCGAGCGGGGCCGCGTGGCCAGGATCGGGACCGGCACTCAGCACCAGGAACAGGACCTCAGAGGCGCGTGCGCGCGCGGGCCTTCAGCGTCGACAGACGGGCGCGTAGCGCCACGACGAACAGCACGGCGCCGATCGCGCAGTAGACCCACGCGTTCTCCGTGCCCCGTGCGATGCCGATCGCGCTCCCCAGCACCCACGCGCCCAGCACGATCACGAGCGCCGTCCAGGCGATGTCCGCGATTCGGGCGGGGAGCTGGGCCCGCTGAACCGTGCCGTGCGCGAGATCGGGCAGTGGCTCCGGCTCGTGGGTCGTCCCGCCTCCCGGGACGTCGTGCGCCGCGCGTTCCCGGCCGTCGCCGCGTTCCCGGTCTCGCTCCTCCGTCGCCATGTCCGTCATCTCCCGTCGCTGGTCGACGCGTTCGTCGCGCGTCGGCTCCCTCTCCGGTTGCCCCCGCTGACCGCGTCTACGCGAAGGGGCCTCGAGAACGGCTACGCCACGCCCGTCTCCGCCTCCGGCCGGTACGGCGCCCCCGGCACCACCAGCGGCGAGCCCGTCACCGGGTCCGGGACCACCACCGATTCGAGGCCGAACACCTCCCGTACCAGCTCCGCCGTCACGATCTCGCCCGGGTGGCCCTCGGCGACGATGCGGCCCGACTTCATGGCCACCAGGTGATCGGCGTACCGCGCCGCCTGGTTGAGGTCGTGCAGCACGATCACGACCGTGCGCCCCTGTTCGTGGTTGAGGCGGCGTACCAGGTCCAGGACCTCCACCTGGTGCGCGATGTCCAAGAACGTCGTCGGCTCGTCCAGCAGCAGCAGGTCCGTCTCCTGCGCCAGCGCCATCGCGATCCACACGCGCTGCCGCTGCCCGCCCGACAGCTCGTCGACCGACCGCTCGGCCAGGTCCGTCACGTCCGTGCGCGCCATCGCCTCCGTGACGGCCCGCTCGTCCTCCTCCGACCACTGCTGCCACCAGTGCTGATGCGGCTGGCGGCCCCGCGAGACCAGGTCGGCGACGGTGATCGCCTCCGGCGCGGTCGGCGACTGCGGCAGCAGACCGATCGACTGCGCGATCTTCCGCGTCGGGATTCTCGCCAGCTCCTCGCCGTCCAGCAGCACCGAACCGCTCTTCGGCTTCAGCAGCCGGCCGAGCGCGCGCAGCGTGGTCGACTTGCCGCAGGCGTTCGGGCCGACGATCACGCTCACCCGGCCGTCGGGGACGGCCAGTTCGAGGTCGTGGACGACGGTGCGGTCGTCGTACGCGAGCGTCAGCTCGCGCGCCCTGAGCCTGCTCAGCCCGCTCTTCGTCGTCTCGCCGATGCTCGTGGTCATTTTCCAGCTCCTGCGGTACGGCTGCGAATGATCAGCCAGATCAGATACGGCGCGCCGATCGCGGCCGTGAGCACCCCCACGGGCAGTTCGGTGGGCGCGAACAGCTTGCGCGCGAACAGGTCGGCCAGCACCACGATCACCGCGCCCAGCAACGCGCTGCACAGGAGCGGGATCTGCGCCGTACGCGTCATCCGCCGCGCGATCTGCGGTGCGAGCAGCGCCACGAAGTCCACCGGACCGGCCGTGCCGGTCGCCACGGACGCGAGCACCACGCCGAGCAGGACGAGCCCGAGCCGTATGTGCCCCAGGCGTACGCCGAGCGCGGTGGCGGTCCCGTCGTCCAGCGACACCGTGCGCTGGGCGTACGCGGCCCACGCCACCGCGGGCAGCAGGATCAGCAGCACCCAGCCGAGCGGCGCCGCCTCGTCCCAGCCGCGGCCGTTCAGCGAGCCCGTCATCCACACCTGGGCCTGCTGGGCGACGAGATAGTCGCCCTTCGTCATGAAGAGCGTGGTCAGCGAGCGCAGCGCGATCGCGAAGCCGATGCCGATGAGGACGAAGCGGGTGGCGTGCAGTCCGCCGCGCCAGGCGAAGACGTACACGAGTACGGCCGCCACCATGCCGCCCGCGACCGAGAGATACGGCAGGACGGCGAACGACGTGACGCCGTACGTCATCGCGAAGACGGTCAGCGCGCTGGCGCCTTGCGTGACACCGATGATGTCCGGGCTGGCCAGCGGGTTACGGGCGACGGTCTGGATCAGCGCGCCCGAGACGCCGAAGGCGGCGCCGACGAGAAGACCGACCACCATGCGCGGCAGCCGCAGTGTGCCGACGACGAGTTCGTCCGACGACGGCTGTCCGAGGATCACCTTCAGGACCTCGGTGGGGGCGACGAAGCTCTCGCCGACGCTCAGATACGCGACGCAGGTCAGACAGAGGAGCACCAGAAGGGCGACGGCGACGACCGCCGCCCGGCGATGCAGGAGGAACGACACACGCCGGGCGCCGAACCGGGTGCGTACGAGGGAGTATCCGGCGGGCCGCACCCCGGCGGACGCTGAGTCGGCCTTCCGGTCCAAAGCTGTCGTACTCACGCCGGTACCGCCTTCCTGCGTACGAGAGCGACCAGGAACGGCACACCCAGCAGCGCCGTCATCACACCCGCCGGCACCTCGCCCGGCGGGAAGAGGACCCGCCCGAGCACGTCGGCCGTCAGCAGCATCACCGGCCCGGTCAGCGCGGCCATCGGCATCAGCCAGCGGTGGTCGTTGCCGACGATCGCCCGCGCGATGTGCGGGACGGCGAGGCCGATGAACGCGATCGGACCGGCCGCGGCGACACCGACACCGACGAGTACGGTCGCGCCGACGCCGCCCACGACGCGTACGGCTCCGACGTTCTGGCCGAGCCCCTTCGCGACGTCCTCACCGAGCGCGAGCGCGTCGAGCCCCCGCGCCACGCTCACCACCAGCACCGTACCGACGACGAGGAACGGCCAGACCTGGCCGACGAGTTCGCCGTCCCGGCCCGCGACCGACCCCACCTGCCAGAAGCGGAACTCGTCGAGCGCGGCGGCCCGCGTCGTCAGGATGCCCATCGTCACGGACACCAGCAGCGCGTTGATCGCGGCGCCGCCGAGGGCGAGTTTGACCGGCGTCGCGCCGCCCCTGCCGCGCGTCGCGATCGCGTACACCGCGACCGAGGCGACGGCCGCCCCGGCGAACGCGAACCACACGTATCCGGTCAGCGTGTGCACCCCGGCGAACGCGATGGCCATGACCACTCCGACCGCAGCGCCCTGGCTGATGCCGAGGATGCCGGGGTCGGCGATCGGGTTGCGGGTGATGCCCTGGAGGACCGTACCGGCGAGCGCGAGCGCGGCGCCGACCATCAGGCCGATGACGGTACGGGGCACCCGCAGCTGCCGTACGACCTCGGCGTCCTCGCTGTGACCCCCGTTGAGCAGGGCGTCGAACACGGCGCTCGGCGCGACGGCGCGCGCTCCGACGGCGAGGCTGAGCAGGACCGCGAGCAGCAGGGCCACGGCCGCGACGGCCGTCCAGCCGATGCGGCGGGCGACGAGGGCGCGTCTCGTGCGGTGGGTCGTCGGGGCGGCGGCTGGCATCGGGACCAATCGGGGACGAGGCACGGGGACCAGGCAGGGGAACGAGGCTTGGGTGTGGCGTGGTGTGGCTTGGTAAGGCTTGGCTAAGTCTATGCGTCGAGTTCCGGCCAGAGTCCGGCGGATGGGTCCAGGCACAATGCTTGTATGACCTCGCTCCCGGACGCGCAGCCGCTGACCGTCGGTTTCGACCTCGACATGACCCTCATCGACTCCCGGCCCGGCATCCACGCCGCCTACCTCGCGCTCTCCGCCGAGACCGGTGTCCCGATCGACGCCGACCTGGCCGTGACCAGGCTCGGCCCGCCGCTCGAAGAGGAGCTGGCGCACTGGTTCCCGGCTGACCGCATCGCCGAGATGGGTGACCGCTACCGGGAGATCTATCCCACACACGCCATCGCGCCGACGCTGCTGATGGCCGGTGCCCGCGAGGCCGTCACCGCCGTCCAGGCGCTCGGCGGGCGGGCGATCGTGGTGACGGCGAAGCACGAGCCGAACGCCAAGCTGCACCTCGCGCACCTCGGCGTCGAACCGGACGCGGTGATCGGCTGGCTGTGGGCGGAGGCGAAGGCGGAGGCGCTGCGCGCGCACGGCGCGAGCGTGTACGTGGGTGACCACACCGGCGATGTACGGGGCGCCCGCACGGCGGGCGCGCTCTCGGTCGCGGTCCCGACGGGCCCCTGCGACGAGGCGGAACTGCGGGCGGCGGGCGCGGAGGTGGTCCTGCCGGACCTGCTGGCGTTCCCGCGGTGGCTGCGGTCCTACGCGGCGGATCCCGCGGCCGGATCAGCCGGTGCAGGGGCGGCCGCGTCGACCGACCTTGCCTGACGGCGCTGCGCGGCGATCGACCTGAGCAGCCCGGCGCCGGCGATCACGAAACCGACGCCCATCAGCATGCAGAGCGCGTACGCGATCGTCGGGAACGGATCCGTCCCGAGGAACAGCGGAGCCACGGTGACCAGGGTGGCCACCGCGCCGATGATGAAAACGATCGCACCGACGCGAACCAGCCGATCGCCGGGACCGACCGCATCAGCGGTGGGTTCGGCCTGGGGTGATGAAGGAGTAGCAGTCACTCGGCCAGGGTAGTTCCCTGCGGACAGGAACCAACCGGCGACGTCTTGTCACCAGCCCCTGGACCATTAGCCTTGGGTTTGGCGGGTCGTCCGACCCGCTGTAGTGCTATCCAGAGCCGTTTTTGAGCGCGCCAGCGCCCCCAACACATATGAGGACGAGGACAGACGTGCCTACCGGCCAGGTCAAGTGGTTCAACCGTGAGAAGGGCTTCGGCTTTCTCTCCCGTGACGACGGCGGCGACGTCTTCGTGCACTCATCGGTCCTCCCTGCCGGAGTCGACGCACTGAAGCCGGGCCAGCGCGTCGAGTTCGGCGTCGTCGCAGGCCAGCGCGGTGACCAGGCGCTCTCGGTCACCGTCCTCGACCCGGCCCCCTCGGTGGCGGCGGCCCAGCGCCGTAAGCCCGACGAACTGGCGTCGATCGTCCAGGACCTGACGACGCTGCTGGAGAGCATCACCCCCACGCTGGAGCGGGGGCGCTATCCGGACAAGGCCCAGGGGGCGAACATCGCGGGTCTGCTCCGCGCGGTCGCGGACCAGCTCGACGTCTGATCCCCGCCCTAGTAACGCAACGGCTCGCTCAGCTCCACCGCGCGCAGTGCCGCGCCGAGCGACTGCTCGTCGCCCACGTCCACGGCGGTGTCCGCGAACTTGATGACGTGTTCGTCGCCGTGGGCCAGGGCCCGTTCCAGCACCTCATCGGCGGTGATGCCCGTGGTGGGTGCGTACGGGACCGGCTCAGCCGGCGCGTACATCGACGTCACCGCCGCCGATGCCGTCCACGCCGCGTGCAGGCTCGGCACCCACAGGGCGCGCGGCAGGGCCGGCAGCGTACGCAGCACGGCGTTCGGCGCGGTCGCCGCGTGGACCAGCATCGTCGGGTTGCCGTGGCCGTGGGTCGCGTAGCGGCGCGTCGAGGCGCCGACCAGTTCGGCGAGCCTGCGCCGCGCCTCGTCCGGGTCGGTCACGTCGGCCGACCAGACCGGCAGCCGGTCGACGCGTGCGAGCCGGGCCGTGAAGCCGCCGTCGAGGTCGCCGATCGGGAGTACGGCGTCGAGCGCGCCGTCGGCGTCCGGGGCGCCGGCGAGCGGGGCGACCCCGGAGACCGGGTGGTGCCGGGCGGCCCAGTAGCCGAGGCCGTGGGCGAGTTCGGCGAGGCGCGGCGCGGTCTCACCGCTCGCGGTGATGACGCGTACGGCGTGGCCGACGCGGATCACGGGGTGCGTGGAGCCGCCGTACATGCCGGGCAGCAGCCGGGGCCACCACTCGGCGAGCACGTCACGCCAGGGCCGTTCCCCGATCGCGCGCAGGAAGTAGCCGATCCAGTCGGCGCCCCGGCGTGAATCGCCCAGTGCCGTCTGCCAGTTGGCGTCGGTGACGGGGGACACCGGGTCGGGGAAGTCGTCGAGTCTTTCCTGGTAGGCGTCCAGCCAGCGGTGCACGGACCCCGACCGGCCGCGGGTGGCGAGCGCCTCGACCACCATGGGGGCGTGGTTGGTCAGCCGCCATTCGTAGATCTCCGGACCCGAGGCGTGCAGCCGCTCCAGGGCTTCTTCCAGAACACCGCTCGTGTTCGCGTCGTTGGGCATGCGTACGACGCTAGGCCGCCGGGTCCGCGCCGCGTATCGGCCGTACGGACCAAGCCCGGCCGCAGGGGGACTAGGACGGAAGTCCGACGACTCGGCCGAATGTCAGGTCCGCCGAAGCTCAGCCGAACGTCAGCGCGTCCGCCGCCAGTTCCGGGACGAGGCCCTCCGCCGCCGCGCGGGTGAGGAGGCCGCGTACCGCCGCGTAGCCGTCCGGGCCCAGGTCGGCGGTGAACTCGTTGACGTACAGCGCGATGTGCTGGTCGGCGACCGCCGGGTCCATCTCCTGCGCGTGGGCGCGGACGTACGGGCGTGACGCCGCCGGGTCGTCCCACGCCATACGGACCGACGTACGCGCCGAGTCCGCCAGCGCCTGGAGCGCGTCCGCGCCCAGATTGCGCTTGGCGATGATCGCGCCCAGCGGGATCGGCAGACCCGTCGTGGACTCCCAGTGCTCGCCCATGTCGGCGAGGCGGTGCAGCCCGTAGTCCTGGTACGTGAAGCGCGCCTCGTGGATGACGAGCCCCGCGTCGACCTTGCCGTCGCGCACGGCCGGCATGATCTCGTGGAAGGGCATGACCACGATCCGGCCCACCCCGCCGGGCAGCACCTCCGCCGCCCACAGCCTGAACAGCAGGTAGGCGGTGGACCGTTCGGACGGTACGGCGACCGTCCTGCCGGTCAGGTCGGCGGCCGGCTCGCGGGTCAGCACCAGCGGACCGTTGCCCCGGCCGAGCGCGCCGCCGCACGGCAGCAGCGTGTACTCGTCGAGGACCCACGGCAGCACGGCGTACGACACCTTCAGCACGTCCAGCTCACCGCGCTCCGCCATGCCGTTGGTGATGTCGATGTCGGCGAACGTCACGTCCAGCTCGGGCGCGCCGGGCACCCGGCCGTGCGCCCACGCGTCGAAGACGAACGTGTCGTTGGGGCAGGGCGAGTACGCGATCCGCAGGGGTGGAGTGGCGGCGTGCCTCATGGTGTCTGCCATGGCGACTCCTCGAAGACGGGGCTGAGTTGCTGGAAGCCGTACCGCAGCGCGTCCAGCGCCGGGCCGATGCGCCAGGCCGAACGGTCGCGCGGGCCGACGGCGTTGGAGACCGCGCGGATCTCCAGCACCGGCACGGAGCACGCCGCCGCGGCCTCCGCGACGCCGAAGCCCTCCATGGCCTCGGCGGCGGCGCGGGGGTGACGTGCGGTCAGTTCGGCGGTACGGGACGCCGATCCGGTCACGGTGGAGACGGTCAGCACCGGGCCGAGCGCGGCGCCCAGGAGCCCGGCGATCCGGGCGGCCGGCTCCGCGGGCGGGAGGTGGACGGTGCGGCCGAAGCCCAACTCGTCCACCGGGACGAAGCCTTCGGGCGTCTCGGCGCCCAGGTCGGCGGCGACGATCGCGTCGGCGACCACCAACGAGCCGACGGGGGCGAGCGGTTGGAACCCGCCGCCAATACCGGCGGAGACGACCAGGTCGTACGGCGCCGAGGCGGCGGAGGCGAGGGCCAGGGCCCTCGCCGTACCGGAGGCGGCCGCGGCGGGACCGACGCCGGCGGCCAGCACGTCGACGGACGGGTGGGCGCGTCCCGCGCCGATTCCGAGCCCGCCCGAGACCGCGTCGGCCTCGGCGGCCACGGCAGTCACCACCAGTACGCGCACGAACGACCCTCCCACGCAGGACAGGACCCGGAACAGGATCAGGTCAGGGACTTGTTCTTCAGCTCGAAGTTCCAGACCCCGGTCACGGCCCGCTTCTTCTCGCTCGTCTCGACGATGCTGAGATTCACCGTCTTGATCGGCTCACCGGACTGCGACGAGAAGAACGCGCTGGCCGGGAAGGTCCGGTAGGTGTTCTTGTCCGGCTGCGGCTCGGCCCGCTGGCCCTCGATGTAGAAGGTCCAGCCGTTGTCGGCGATCTCCGGGTCGACACCGAAGTGGATCTTGTCGTCGGGGGAGACGGTGATCGACTTCCGCCCGTCCGTGTCGTTGAGGCACTTCTTCAGCTGCGCCTCCCCGCCCAGCGACTCGCCGTCGTTGTAGCAGGTCGCCTCGGAGTGCACGGAGTCCGTACCGACCGTCAGCGTCGCGAGCGGCGTCGGCTTGTCGCAGGCCGAGAGGGCGAGCAGGCCCGCGGACATGGCGCCGAGCGCGACACCGGTCCGGCGGGCCCTGGGGGAGATAAACTGGGCGGTCATGAGCCGAAGGCTATCGCCCGGCCCAGCTCACGCGACGCGCGGGTGCGGCGCGCCGTGCCTCGCCGCGCCGAGCAGCCCCCGTACGGAGAACAGCGCTCCGGTCGCCACCAGTCCCGCCGCCACCGACATCCCCAGCACCCCGTTGAGCGGCAGGGCGATACCGATCGCGCCACCCACCACCCAGGACATCTGGAGCAGCGTCTCGGAGCGCGCGAAGGCCGACGTACGGACCTCCTCCGGCACATCGCGCTGGATGCACGCGTCCAGCGACAGCTTCGACAGGGCCTGCGAGAAACCGGCCACCGCGCCCAGGACCGCGACCATCAGCCCGCCGAAGAACACGGCCGAGAGGACCGCCGCCGTGAGCGCGAGCGTCAGCACGGTCACGATGATCAGTTCGGGCGCGCGGGCCTTGAGCCAGGCGCCCACCGCCGTACCGATCGCGTTGCCCGCACCGGCCGCGACACCCACGATGGCCAGCGAGACGGCGGCGCTCTGCCCCGCCAGCGGATGCTCCCGCAGCAGGAACGCCAGGAAGAAGGTCAGGAAGCCGGAGAGCGCGCGGTGCGACGCGTTCGCCTGGAGTCCGTTGAAGACGGACGGGCCGACCGAGCGCAGACTCGGCCGCTGCCGCTTCTTGCCCGCGCGGCCCACCAGCTGCATCCTGCGCTCGCCCTTCGCGGAGTCCACCTTCGGCGGCATCGTGAAGGCCAGGAAGGTGCCCGCGATGAAGATCACGAACGCGCCGTACAGCGGCCACTGGGGCCCGATCTGATGGAGGCCGGCCCCGATCGGGGCCGCCGCACCCGTCGCGAGCAGTCCCGCGAGCGTCACCCGGGAATTGGCCCGGACCAGTGGGAACTTCGGTGGCAGCAGACGCGGTACGACGGCGCTGCGCACGACCCCGTACGCCTTCGAGGCGACGAGTACGCCCAGCGCGGCCGGATACAGCTCGAGACCGCCCGTCGCGACGGCGCCCGACATGGTCAGCGCGAGCAGCGCCCTGGTCAGCATCGCGCCCGCCATCGCGGCCCGGCGGCCGTGCGGCAGGCGGTCCAGGAGCGGGCCGATCACCGGGGCGAGGAGCGTGAAGGGGGCCATGGTGACGGCGAGGTAGAGAGCGACGCGGCCACGGGCCTCGTCGGTCGGTACGGAGAAGAACACCGTCGACGCGAGGGCGACGGTGATCATGACGTCGCCCGCGCCGTTCACGGCGTGCAACTCGATCAGCCTGCCGAGACCGGACTCACCGGCGCCGTGCGCGTGCGTCGCCTTGCGGATGCCCTTCGCGGTGCCGGTGAACGGCAGGCGCAGAGCGCGACCCACCGACCGGCCCGCTCTGCGGACCGGCCCGGACTCGTCCGACGACCTGACGGCTGCCATCCCGTCATAGTGCCCCCACTTCGGGTGAGGGAACGTCCGCGACGTCGCTGACGCGCTGAGTTCGGCTGTTCTTCTCATTACTTTGCCGAGATTTCACGGCGTGTCCCGCTGCCCGCCCCACCACCGGTTCCGGGGTTTTCGAACATGCTCGCACCCGCTCCGGGCTGCCCGAACTTCGGGAAAGGGGGCGTGCAGGTGGGCGCCGGGCGGTGGAGAGGGTAGCGTGCGTAGCGCGCCACCGGCGGTTGTTCTCGGCCGCGCGCCTCTTCGTCATCCCGCAGAATGGTTGACGGTAGGTGCGCCCGAGAGAGGTCGGGCGTGGACGTCGATGCGGCCCTCTGGTCCGCTCCGCCCACGGCCCGTACATCGCAAATCGGCCGGCGCACCCGTGAAACGGCGTAGGAGAGAAGCGAGACCTGTGAGTGCTGCGACGACTCGAAGCCGAACCCCCGACCGCCTGTGCGCCGAGGCGGTAGACCTCGCGAGGTCGGCAGCCGAGGAGGCTGCCGCCCCCGGCGTCGTCGGCGAGCATGTGTCGGCGGTGTCCGAAGGTGACCGCGTCGTCACCCATCTCTTCGAATGCAAGGAGATCGGCTACCGCGGCTGGCGCTGGGCGGTGACCGTCGCCCGCGCGTCCCGCTCCAAGCTCGTCACCCTTGACGAAACGGTGCTGCTGCCCGGCCCCGACTCCCTCCAGGCACCCGAATGGGTGCCGTGGAGCGACCGGCTGCGCCCCGGCGACATGGGCCCCGGCGATCTGCTGCCGACCGAGGCGGCGGACCTGCGCCTGGAGCCCGGCTTCAGCGGCGAGGACACGCCCCCGCCGAACTCCGCCGTGACGGACGCCGTCACCCCGCAGGCCCTGGCGGAGCTGGTCGAGGCGGAGGACGCGGAGGAGACGGACCGCGACGACGCGACACCCCTCACCGAGCGGGGCACGATCGCGTCGGTCGCCGAGGAACTGGGCATGCGCCGGGCCAGAGTGCTCTCCCGGTACGGCCTCCACATCGCGGCCGACCGCTGGGACGAGTCGTTCGGCGCGAAGACCCCCATGGCGCAGGCGGCCCCGGCACCCTGTGTGTCCTGCGGCTTCCTGCTCCCGCTCGCTGGCTCGCTGCGCCAGGCGTTCGGCGTCTGCGCGAACGAGTTCTCACCGGCGGACGGCCGGGTGGTCTCGCTGGCGTACGGCTGCGGCGGCCACTCGGAGGCAGCGATCATGCCGACCCCGCCCCGCCCGGCGCCGCATGTGCTGGACGAGCTGGGGGCGGACGCGTTCCCGCTGGGGCCTCCGGCGGCCGACGGGTAGAGCGAGTTTCCCGGCCCACCACCGAGCGTCGCACTCCTTGTCCGAACGATGAACGACCCCGGCTTCACTTGAGTTCAGTAGGGTCGTAGACCGTCCGTCGTCTGGTGTGTGAGGTAGCTCGATGTCGATGTCGTCCCGTGATCCGGTCAGTGCGCAGTTCGGCGCAGAGGGGATGCGTCGCTTCCGCGTCGGCGCCGCCGCCGATGTACGACTGCCTGACTCCGCGCGCGCGGGTCTTGAGGAGACGGGCGTGCCGCTGCAGGTCCCTCCCTACTTCACCGCCGCTGGTGAGAGCGACGCGCTCCAGCTCGGTACGTTCGCGGCTCATACCGGTCTTCCCCGTCCCGCGACGGGGTTCGAGGGCTGGCTGCGGGTCGGTCATGACGGGCTGGCTCATCTGTGCGTACGGCCTGACGGCGCCCTGCAGGCGGTGATGCTGGAGGGGAGCGAGGAGGACTTGTTCGTCAGCTCGGATCTTGAGGCGTTCAACGCGTCGCTGGCGGTGCTGGACCGGCTGCTGCCGGTGATCGCGACCTCGTCCGGTCTGTCAGAGGCGGCCGGTGTGTTCCGTGAGCTGAACGATGAGCTGCGCGCTGTCGATCCGGAGGCTTTCAGCGAGCGGGAGGGGTGGTGGCCGCGGGTGTTGGACGATGTGCGGCACACGCTCAACTTCCCTTTCTCCGCGGCGTTCGAGTACGTCGACAACGCTGGGGAGAAGCACATCGTCACGGAGGCGACCGGGCCGGGGCGTGCGCACCCGGAGGAGCTTGTCTGGCGGGAGCTGTCCGCCCGGGGGGTGGCGGCGGGGCAGGTGCGGCGGGTGTTCTGCGAGTTGCAGGCGTGCATGATGCCCGGTCACTACTGCGCGGTGTGGATGCAAAGGCTGTTCCCGCAGGCGGAGTTCACGCACGCCTTCGACTACGGCAGTGATGCCGAGTCCCGCGAGGCGGGGCTCAAGGCGCTGATCACGCATACGGCCGAGCAGGCCGGCCGCAGGTGAGTACGGCGGCGTGGGGCCGGCCTGCGGCGGGGCGGGAACCGGCAGGGGCCGCCTTGTTGGCGTGGCTGGCCGACTCCTCCGCGCCTGGCCTGTGTGTGGTCACGGGTGGCGCGGAGTGCGGGAAGTCGGCGTTGCTGGCCTGGCTGGTGGCGCACGGCACCCGTGCGGGCACCGAACAGGAGCGGGTGGTGCATGCTTTCGTGCCGCTCGCAGGCCTCAGTGTGCGCGGTGCGGTGTGGACGCTGGCCGATCAGCTGGGTCTGGTGGCGCGGGGGCCGGAGGAGTTGGTGGCACGGATGGCCGCCGACCGTCGTCCGGTCACCGTTGTCCTGCCCGACCTGCACGCGGCTGCCGACCCGGACGCGCTCGCCGAGCTGGTGCTCGCGCTGAACGCCCACGAGCATGTGCGGCTTGTCGTCGAGGCCCGTTCAGGGACCGCTGTTCAGGGGCAACTGGCCGACATCGGGGCGGCGGTGATGGATCTGGACGAGCCGCAGTGGACGGACGAGGCCCGCCGGCGCTCCTGGGATGCGACCCATACCGAAACCACGGCTTCCCCGGCCCGGCAGCAGGCCGCCACGGTCGTGGAGTTGGACGACCCGGCCGCGCTGTGCGCGGCCGACCCCTGGCAGGTCACTGCCGCATTCGACGCCGACCCCGAGGAGCACGGGGGGCTGCGTGCGGCCTGGCTGCGTGCCGGGCAGTCGCTGTGCCGCGACCAGGAGGCCGCAGAGCGCGCGCTGGTGCTGCTGACGGCCCTGGGCGACGCCGCCGATCCGCGGCTACGGCCCGAACTCGCCCGGCTGGCGGCCACCGCGGGCTGGCAGCTGGAGTGGTCCAGGGTGCGCGGGGACATGGCCCCGCCCTGGCCCGGACCGGTCTTCGCGATGACCACGGCGGGACTGCCCGCCGGCCAGGCACTTCTGGCCGACCACGAAGGTGTGCCGCGGACCGTGGACACCACCGACGGCACCCCCGTCGGTCGCCTGCCCCAACTGCCCGGCCGGCCTACCGCGCTCTGCGTCCTGGCGGACTCAACCGTGCTGGCCTTCGACGACCAGGGCCGCCTGCACGAGACCATGCTGCCCGGTGCGCCCCGCCCCACGGGCCTCGCGGCCCTGCTCGACGACGGACCGACACCCGCTCAGCGGCTCATCGACACCCTCCGGACCCATCTCGCCCGATCCCCCGGCACCGCGCTCTGTGCTACGCCCGGTGTTGTGGCGGTCGGCGCGTCCGACGGCACCGTCCACGCGGTGACTCCCCTGTCACCGGACGAGCCCGCGCGTACGGCCGCTCTGCACAGCGGCCCTGTCACCGCCCTGACAGCATTCGATCTCCCGGTCGCCGACGACGGGGTGACGGTGCCGCTGCTGTACAGCGCGGGAGCCGACGGCCGGGTACGTGCCTGGTCCCCGACCGCCGACCCGCAGCCCACCCCCGTGGCCGAACGCGCAAGCCCCGTCACCGCGTTGAGCGTGGGACACACCCCTCGCGGCCTGGCCCTCGCGGTTGCCTGGGCGGACGGGCTGGTGGAGTTGCGCTTCCTCGATGAGGGCGAGACACGACACCTGTGGCCCGGTACGGCGGTGAACGCCCTGGCCCTGACGGCCGGCGGGAGCCTGCTGATCGGGACGGACGACCGGTTGCTCTGCCTGCGCCCCCAGTGACGTAGCTGATCCCACCAGCCCTACTGGCGCGCCCAGTTGACGGCCCCTCACACCCCCATGGAAAGTGTGATGAGCTGATCGCTGAGGGGGGGGCGGACCACGTGGGGAAGAACCTGCCCGGTGAACTCGTCGAGGTGCTCGACCTCGTTGGCGTCCAGTGGCCCAACATCGACGAGGACGAGGTCCGCGACAGCGCCAAGGACTACCGGCAACTCGCCGAGGGCCTGCGGGACGTCATCAAGGAAGGCAACACCGCCTGCTCCCACATCGTCGGCGGGCGCAGCAAGGGCGAGACCGTCACGGCCATCGACCGCCGCTGGGGCAAGCTCACCACCAAGGACCTCACCACCTTCGCCAAGGCACTCGACGACCTCGCGGGCGCCCTCGACGACTGCGCCGCCCTGATCGAGGGCTGCAAAGCCGCCTGCATCGTCGAACTCGGCGCCACCGCGGGGGCCGCGACCGCCGGTGTCATCGGCATGTTCTTCACCGCGGGCCTCAGCGGCCTGCTCACCGCCGGAGCCATCGCCGCCTGCCGCTTCGCCCTGCACGAGATCATCGACTACGCGGTCGGCGAGATCACCGCCATCGTCACCGACAAGATCGAGGCGAAGATCCTCGGCAAGATCGAGGACGTCTTCACCGACCACCTCGACGCCGACGGCGGCGAGGACCTCTCGGGCTACACCGCGGGCAGCGCCGACATGGCGCAGGACCTCGCGATCGAGTTCGACGACTTCGACCGGGCCACCGGCGGCTACGAGGAAACGCGCAACAACTTCGACAAGAAGAAGGGCACCCACAAGACAGGCGGCGCCAAACGCCGCAGTTCGGTCAAGAAGGACAGCCGCTTCCACAAACTCGCCACGGTCATGGACAAGGCCGAGGACGCCGTCGACAAGAAGGCCGACGAAACGGTCGACGTCCTCGAAAAGCACGGCGGGAAGATAGACCGCAGCAAACGCGAGCAGAAGGAACGGGACGAGAAGACCAAGCGCGACATCGACGACTGCAAGGACGTCGACGGCGACGACACTCCGATGTACCTCCTCAACGCCGACGGGTCTGTACAAGAACTCCACGCCGACGGAACGAGGTCCGCCGTATCGAAAGATGACAAGTCTGGCATCTGGAACGTCATGGAGAAGGATGGGACTGTCTGGCGCCCACCCAAGGGGCCCAACCCTTACCCGGTCCCAAGTGACCGCACCGGACCGGCCGTCAACTCCACCAAGATCAAGCCCGGCACGACCGACCTGTCACGGGCCACGGAGATCGCCCGCTTCGCCAAGCAGGACTACCTGGGCTCCAACTTCGCTGCGGCTCGCTATATTAACCCCGAGACAAAAAAGCCCATCATTCTTGTCGGCGACAGCGGAGGACCTCACTCCGAGCGACTCATCGGATATCCGGTCCTGCTGCATGAGCAGCAGAAGAATATTCAAGCGATCTACAGCGAGCGAGAACCTTGCCAACTCAGCCCTAAATGTGATCAATGGCTGGACATCTATTTCAAATCGGAGAACCCGAAACTCGAAGTTACTTACGCCAATGACTACGACCAATCGGACAAGTCCTACGGGCGCGACAAGGAACACCGTGAGTACGTGAGAGACTTGAAAAAGCAACACCAACAACAGGGACACCCATAACCTCGGGGCAAACTGCATGCTGACTCACATCCCGGTCTCAAGCGTCATCGGGAACTTCGGGCTCACCTCCATCACCTACTTTCCTCGCACTGCGGGCGGCCATCTGCACGGCCCAACGGCAGGGTTCTTGTCGCACGTCGGCCTGCCCGAGAATTCCTTCTACTCCCCAAGGCTCGACCTCGCGAACCGGAAATCCCCACGACTCGACGACACTCCGAGCATTGCAGAATTCTTCGAAGTTGTCGGAGCACCCTGCCCGCCCGAGGCTGAAACCTGGGAGGTGATCGGGGGATTCATCTATGCCACCGTGGCAATCGATCCCCGCGACGGCAGAATCTATTCCTTCCCCGAGGGGGAAGAATTTTATGTGCCCATGCATGCCGACGTCTCATCTCTCGTCCACTCCCTCATCGTCCTGGAGCAAGGAAAAGCCGAGTACAGAAACCTCTCGCGGGACGACGGGGGCATAGCCGCCGCAGAAGCTGTAGAACGTATGAAACAGCGCATCACCACAGTGGACCCCACGCCATTCGCAAGCGCCGACAGCGAGTGGGAGAAGCTCTTCGAGGAAATCTCTTTCGGAATGTGGACCTGACTCTCTCTGTCGGCTTCGGATGACATCTTCTCGTTCCGCGAGAGCCTCCAACAAAGAATGGAGCGCTGCCCGCGGTAAATAGCGGCGCAGCAAGGTTCGATGATGCTCATGCAGCTGGTGCACGCCTACGGGCTGAACAACATCGTATACTTCCCGTAAGGTGTTGCTGTCGAATTCGATTCACGTTCGGCAAACCTCCTGAGCTCCATAGGACTTCCACATTCGGAGGTTTTCACCTCCCGGGAAGACGTTGAGGACCCCTACCCTGCCGATCTGGACCCGACCACTCTGGGGGGCCGCTTCGATCACTACGGCATGCCCTGTCCCGCGAGGAGTCGATCCTGGAGGAAAGGTCTACGCCTTCGCTGAAGGATCCGCCGGCTACATCGAGCTCTACATGTCGAGTCCCTGGTGTATGCACTCGTTGAGTTCCGGAAGCTTGAAGTCGACCACGACAACGATGTTGACCCGGAGGAGCTGTCACGGCGTTTCAAGCAAGTGGTCGGCGCCTTCGACCCCATCCCCTTCGCGCACGAGGACTCACAGTGGAATCTCTCACTGGAGGAACTGGAACACGGGATGTGGTGAAGCCCGTCCTCGGGGCTGCCTGGGCCACCGGCCGGCGGTCACGGCCCACGGTGTGACCGGGAGCTGCACCAGGCGGCCCGCATCTGGACTGGATGGCGTTATGGGCACTCTGACATTCGACCTGTCCTACGACGACCTGGTGGACTGCTTTGGTCCCGACCGCGTCGAACGCTCCGTCCGCGAAGACGCTGAAGCCCTCGGGTTCAGCGGCCCCACCCTGGAGTTCCTCTGCTTCACAGGCATCCCCTCCACGCTCAAGGCAGAGGTAGGTGCTCCGGGGAAAGAGACCAGCCTGCGGGCCTTCCGCGAGATGTCCCGTGAACAGTGGCTGGTGCCGGAGGAGTCATGGAACTGGATCATTCTCGGTAACCTCACAGCCACGACCGTCACCCTCGACACCGCCACCGGCACCGTGTTCGGCTTCTACGAAGGCTCCGAAGAACCTGTCGCCCTCCACACCGACGTGTCCTCCCTCGCCTACACCATCTACGCGGTGAAGCGGGCCCTGCCTCACATCGCCCGCCTCGGCACGTTCGACGAACGCAACTCTGTCATCCAGTCGGTACGGCAGGAGATCGCCACCCGTGACCCCCTCCCCTTCGCCCACGAAGACGGAGAATGGAACGCCGCCATCGAAGAAATCGCCATGGGGATGTGGACGTAAATCTCAAAAACGGAGACTTGTGCTGAGTGGCGTTCAGGCCGAGCGGGTGCGGCGCGCTTGCGGACTGCCGGACGTAACCTACTTCCCCGGACGATCGGTGGCAGGTTGCACGTGGCAACGGCCGAGTTCATGTCCGCCGTTGGTCTGCCTTCGACCAAGTACCCAGGATCGACCGGGACGACGCTGAACGTCTCAGGTGCCGGCCGTCTTTGAAGGCAGCCTTCGGCGCCGGCTGGGCAAAGTGTCCGCCGGAGGCGGAAGGTTGGAGGTCCTCGGTTATTTCGTGTACGCGACGGTGGCGCTGGACACCGAAACCGGCCGCGTCTTCTCGTTCGGCGACTGAGTCCAAGAAGGCTCACGGGAAGGACTGGAGCAGGGTGACGGCATGAACTCCTCCGTCGACTACGGCGACCTGGCGCGGCTTCATGGACTGACTGGTGTGGTGCTCTACCCCATCCAGGATCCCAGTCCCCTTGATGCCGCGACCGTGCAGTTCCTCGGGTCCGTGGGGCTGCCGCACGGCAGGTTCTTCAGTTCCCGGGCCGGGCTGGTGGGGGCCGAGCGGGAACCGTATGTGTTGGCGGCCGTGTTCGCCCTGGGAAACCGCTACTGCCCAGAGGAGTCGCGCGGTTGGCACGTTCTGGGGTACCTGCCCGCAGCGCTTGTCACTCTCGACCCGGCCTCCGGGGCCGTGTACGTATTCCCAGAAAGCGCGCGTGACTGTCAGCTCGCGCATCGAGATGTCGCGGCGCTCGTGCACTGCCTGACGGAGTTCAGGAAGCTCGAAGACGCGTACAACGCGCCCGAGCCCGATGTCGAGGGGCTGGTCGACACGTTCCGTGCGGCGGTCAACACAATTGACCCGACTCCGTTGGCCGATCCCGATTCCGAGTGGAATCGCATGCTTGAGGAAGTACGTGAGGAAATGTGGTAGCGCTGTCCGGCCGCCGCACCGGGCCCCGCCGTAGCCCGGACCCACAGCCCGCCGGAGGTGTCTCGCGCGGTACGTTCGGGCCCGCACACTTACCAGTAGTGGACCGGTAGGCGGACGGACAGAGCGGAGTCACAGGGTGAGCGTCACGACGGCCGAGGGGGCCGATCCGTTCGGGACGGGTCGGCTGCGGCGTGCGGTGCTGGACTCGTGGGCCGCGGGGGCCGCGCGGTTCCGGGAGGATGCCAATGCCGAGGAGGACCTGGCGCTCGGCGGGTACCGGGACCGGCTGATCGTCGAGTTGGCGCAGAACGCCGCCGACGCCGCCGCCCGTGCCGGCGGACCCGGGCGGTTCCGGCTCACCCTGCGGGCCGCCACCGCCGAGGGGCCCGCCGTGCTCGTCGCCGCCAACACCGGGGCCGGCCTCGACGCGGCCGGGGTCGAGTCCCTCAGCACCCTGCGGGCCTCCGCCAAGCGGGAGGGGCACGAGTCCGCCGTCGGGCGCTTCGGGGTCGGGTTCGCCGCCGTCATCGCCGTCAGCGACGAGCCCGCCGTCGTCGGGCGGCACGGGGGTGTGCGCTGGTCCCTCGCCGAGGCGCGCGAGCTGGCGCAGCGGGCCGCCGAGGGGAGCGCGGGGCTCGGGGACGAGCTGCGGCGGCGGGACGGGCATGTGCCGTTGCTGCGGCTGCCGTTGCCCGCCGAGGGCACCGCCCCCGAGGGGTACGACACCGTCGTCATTCTGCCCCTGCGGGACGGGACCGCGCTCGATCTGGTGGAGCGGCTGCTCGCCGNNCTGCTGCTGACCCTGCCGGGCCTTGAAGAGATCGTGGTCGAAACCCCGGACGGGGAGCGCGTGTTGAGGCGCGCCGTGCACGGGGCGTACGTGCATGTGGACGACAGTCAGGCAGGCACGGTCCAGCGCTGGAGGGTGGCCAGTCAGCACGGGGTCACCGAGCCCGCCCTGCTCGAAGGGCGGCCTGTCGAGGAACGCCTGCGGCCCCACTGGGCCGTCACCTGGGCCGTTCCCGTCGACGGCGAGGGCGATCCGGTCCCGCCCCGTACCGCAC
>NZ_MDCR01000187.1 GCF_001723055.1 Streptomyces niveus | reverse complement strand
GGGGACGCGACGGCCGCCGGGATACTGGGATACGTCAACGCCGCAGGCCACGGAGGTGGCGGCGTGGAGTCGATGTTCGACAAGAGGCTGTCCGGCGAGGACGGCGAGATCACCTACGCCCACTCCGGCGGCCGTCGCGTCCCCACCGCGGGCTCCAAGGAGACCCCCGCCGTCCCCGGCACCGACATCGAGCTGACCATCGACCGGGACATCCAGTGGGCCGCCCAGCGGGCCATCTCCGACCAGGTCGCGGAGTCCGAGGCCGACCGCGGCTACGTGATAGTGCAGAACACCCGGACGGGCGAAGTGCTCGCCATGGCCAACGCCCCCGGCTTCGACCCCAACGACCTGTCCCAGGCCGACAGCACCAGCATGGGCAACGCCGCCCTCCAGGACGCGTTCGAACCGGGCTCCACCAGCAAGGTCATGTCCATGGCCGCCGTCCTGGAGGAGGAGGCCGCCGTCCCCGGCACCCATGTCACCGTGCCCAACCGGCTGCACCGGGGCGACCGTCTCTTCAAGGACGACATCGACCACCCCACCTGGTATCTGACGCTCAACGGCGTCCTCGCCAAGTCCAGCAACATCGGCACCATCCTGGCGACCGGTCAGCTCGGCAAGACACAGCCCCAGGCCAACCAGGTCCTCCACTCCTACCTGCGTAAATTCGGCATCGGCAGCCCCACGGGCCTGAACTATCCCGGCGAGACCCAGGGCATCCTGGCCGATCCGAAGGACTGGTCGACCTCCCAGCAGTTCACGATCCCCTTCGGCCAGGGACTGTCGGTCAACGCCATGCAGGCGGCGTCCGTCTACTCGACCATCGCCAACGGAGGTGTACGGATCGAGCCCACCCTGGTCCGCGGCACCAAGGGCCCCGACGGCCGCTTCACCCCCGCGCCCACTCCGAAGAAGACGCGCGTCGTCAGCGAGAAGACCGCGAAAACGCTCTCGACCATGCTCGAATCGGTCGTCGGCGACGAGGCGGGCACCGGCACCAAGGCCCGGATCCCCGGATACCGCGTCGCCGGCAAGACGGGAACGGCCAACCGCGTCGATCCCGAGACCGGCCGCTACAAGGGCTACACCGCGTCCTTCGCGGGCTTCGCGCCCGCCGACGACCCGCAGATCACCGTCTACTGCGCCATCCAGAACCCGACCAAGGGCAGTTACTTCGGCGGCCAGATCTGCGGCCCCATCTACAAGGAGGTCATGGAGTTCGCTCTCAAGAGCCTCCAGGTCCCACCGACCGGCAAGAAGTCCGATCCGATGCCGGTCGAGTTCAAGCCCGGCGAGTGACCCAGGGAACACCCCAGTGACAACGATCACCCCCGACTCGGGGAACCAGGACGGCGCGTCCGTCACCCCACCGGACGGCTCCGCCAGCGGCCGTCCCTCACGTGGCCCACGCCCCGGTGAGCCCGGTACGCTCACCGCCGTGCCCCACGCAGATCAGTACCGAACCACCACAAAGGACGCGCCCGTGAACCACCCCGGAGCGCCCCGCCCGAACCATGTCCGGCCGGCCTCGCTCGTGGACCTGGCCACCCGGCTGGGTGCCGAGCCCCCGGCGGACGGGGCGGCGACCGGCATCACGCACGACTCGCGCGCCGTTCGCCCCGGGGACGTGTACGCGGCCCTGCCCGGCGCCCGCTTCCACGGCGCCGACTTCGCCGCCCAGGCCGCCGACCTCGGCGCGGCGGCGATCCTGACCGACCCGGCGGGCGCCGAACGCGCCGCCGCGACCGGCCTGCCGCTCCTGGTGACCCCCGACCCACGGGGCAGCATGGGTGAACTGGCCGCCGAGATCTACGGCCACCCCGGCACCGGCCTGCTCCAGATCGGAATCACCGGCACCTCGGGCAAGACCACCACGGCGTATCTCGTGGAGGGCGGCCTGCGCGGCGCCGGACACCACACCGGGCTCATCGGCACCGTCGAGATGCGCATCGGCGACGAACGCATCAAGTCCGAGCGCACCACCCCCGAGGCCACCGACCTCCAGGCGCTCCTCGCCGTCATGCGCGAGCGCGGCGTCGACTCCGTCGCGATGGAGGTTTCCAGCCACGCGCTGGTGCTCGGCCGGGTCGACGGCTGTGTCTTCGACATCGCCGTCTTCAACAACCTCAGCCCGGAGCACATGGAGTTCCACTCCGGCATGGAGGACTACTTCCAGGCCAAGGCCCGGCTGTTCACGCCCGAGCGCAGCCGGCTCGGCGTGGTCAACTTCGACGACGAGTACGGCCGCCGGCTCGTCGCCGAGGCGGGCGTGCCCATCACCACCTTCTCCGCCGAGGGCCACCCCGACGCCGACTGGCGGGCCGAGAACGTCGAGGTCGGCTCGCACGGCAGCACCTTCACCGTCGTCAGCCCCAAGGGCGAGCGGATCCACGCCGAGGCCCCGCTGCCGGGCCCCTTCAACGTCGCGAACACCCTGGCCGCCGTCGTCACGCTCGCCGTGGCCGGAATCGACCCCCAGGTCGCCGCCGACGGCATCGCGGCCGTCCCCGGTGTCCCGGGCCGGCTGGAGCGCGTCGACGTCGGCCAGCCGTATCTCGCGGTCGTCGACTACGCGCACAAGACGGACGCCGTCGAATCGGTCCTGCGCTCCCTGCGCAAGGTCACGCGGGGCAAGGTGCACGTCGTCCTCGGCTGCGGCGGCGACCGCGACCGCTCCAAGCGCCCCTCGATGGGGGCCGCCGCCGCCAGGCTCGCCGACACCGCCGTACTGACCTCGGACAACCCGCGCTCCGAGGACCCTCTCGCGATCCTCGCCGCGATGCTCGCGGGCGCCGCCGAGGTGCCCATCCACGAGCGCGGGGACGTCCTGGTCGACGCCGACCGGGCGGCGGCCATCGCCTCCGTGGTCTCCCGCGCCGTGGAGGGCGACACCGTACTGATCGCCGGCAAGGGCCACGAACAGGGCCAGGACATCGCCGGGGTGGTACGCGCCTTCGACGACCGCCAGGTGCTGCGCGAGGCCATCGAGCGCTCCTGTCGCCGCGCGGCCGGAGACACCGGCACGACCGAGAACACGGGCCCGGCCCAGCACACCGGCACGACCGAGAGCCCCGGTCAGGGATGAGGGGACCGTCCGGCAGGCGCGGGACGGTCCCCTCATCCCTGA
>NZ_MDCR01000186.1 GCF_001723055.1 Streptomyces niveus | reverse complement strand
ATAAGTCCCACAATGTGACGTCAGGCTACTCACACAGGACCATGTGTGCGAAGCACCCGCAACGGATCTGCGGCCGAACGGGGCGGTGCGCTAGACGCCGTGGAGTTGCCCGGCCGTGATGCCGGCGAGCTGGTCGAGGGCGGCCCGCGTCGTGTCGTCCGAGGAGGCCAGATGTGCGGCGACGGCCGGGTCCGTACGGGCCAGGAAGGCAAGGTGCCTGACGGCGTGCGCCGCTACGTGATGCGGCTTCAGGTCCGGTGGAGAGGGGTGGCCGGCCTTGGGAGAGCGGGCGATGGCGCCCGGGTCGGGCAGCGGGGTGCCGGGCAGGTCGGGCGCCGGGTCCGGATGGATGAGGTAGGTGAGGACGATCTGGCCCTCGTCGGTCGCACGCCAGCTGGTGGAGTGCACGAGATGACGCTCGTCGTCCTCCGCCGGCAGCGCGAGGCCCCGCGCGGCGTCGTCGGGCCGGGCCCGCCCGTCCAGCGCCGTGATCAGCCGGCGGTAGGCGAAGCCCTCGGTCGGGTCGTGCCGCAGCAGCAGAGCTTCGACGAGGACGGGCGGGGGTACGTCGCGGACCGGCGGATCAAGGGATCGGGTGGGCGTCATCGTGCGACGGCTCCTGGATCGTCGGACGGGTCCGGTTCCGGTCCCCTGCGGCGACCTTATTGCACATGTTGTGCAACTGCGCGTCGAGCGGGAGCGATCGGTCCGCCTCACTCCGGTGACGGCGCGGGCGAGTCCTTCCGGTCGTTCCCGGTGGGCGTGTGCCGCCACTCGCTGCCGCGTGGTGAGTCGTGGACGTGCACCCCGCCGGCGGCGAGGGCGTCGCGCAGGTGGTCGGCCGCGTCGTACGCGCTCCGCGAGCGCAACTGCCCGCGCAGGTCGAGCAGGGGAGGCACGAGGCGCTCCAGGGTGGCCTGCGGTTCGTCCATGCCGCGTTGGGCGTGCGGTACGCACTGGCGGATCATGCCGCGCAGTACGGTACGGGCCCACTCACCGCCCTGGTCCTCCTCCATGTCCGCGCCCCAGGCCGCGATCACCGCCTCAAGGTCGAGGACGGCCGCCACCATCTTCTCGGCGTCGCGTGCGGCGTGGGCCCTGTCGAAGCGCGCCTCCGCCATGGCGACGGCCTCCTGGAGCGTGGGCGGACTGTCGGCGGTGGGGGCGGCCCCCGGGGCGTCGGCGGCGGTGCGGGGCGCCGGGATCGTGTCCGGCGCCCGCCTCTTACCGCCGACCAGGTCGCGGAGTTGGTCCAGGGTGAGGACGGTGCCCGCGCCGACCGGGACGCTGACGCCGCGCCGGCGTACGGTCACGACGCCCCGCCCCCACACCCGTGCCAGGGAGGTGTCCAGGTCGATAAGGAGCGCGGTGTGCTCGTCGATGCCCAACACTGCGCTGTCGTCGGGCAGTTCACGTTCGAGGGCGGCCAGCCGGGGTTCGCCGAGATAACAGAAGCGGGTGTCGTGCGTGCCGCCCTCGGCGTTGTCGTAGTGCGGAATCACCGCCACCCGCAGGCCGAGCGCCCCCGTCAGGTCCAGCCCGTCGAGCCACACCGGCGGGTGCCCGGCCTTGTACACCTCGTACACCGGCAGCGCCGCGAACCCGACCGTGCACGCGGCGGCGGAGGCCATCACCGTCACCCCATGAGCACGTCGCACCCGCTCGTGCAGGATCTCCCCGACGCGCTGGGTGTGCCAGCGGCCCAGGGCGTACGACGGGCTGCCGGGGCCGGAGAACACCCAGTCGGCGCGCCGCAGTTGGTCACGTACACCGTCCGAGCCCGCGTCCGTGTCGGGCGCGACCACCGTGGTCAGCCCGACGCTGCGGCGGAAGTACTCCCGCGCGCCGGCGGAGATGGCGTCCCGGTTGACCTGGAAGCCGTACGGCGTCTCCAGGATCACCGCGCTCGGCTCGTGGCGCAGGTGGGCGGCCAACTCCCGGTGCAGCGTCACCATCGTGGGGCTCGTCTCGCCGGACCCCATCAGTGCCAGGACTCCCCGCGCAGCGTCCATGCCGACCCCACCCCGCCCGTCAGGTCCCGCGCGCCGGACCACGCGCGGGCCCGTATCCGTACCCGTGTGACATCCGGCCCATACCGCCACGGC
>NZ_MDCR01000185.1 GCF_001723055.1 Streptomyces niveus | reverse complement strand
CGACAACCTCGTCGTCTACGCAACAGCCAGCTAGTTCGCACGGACAACCTCTTGAATGCGGACCGTTCAGGACAACTGGCTAGCATCTGCAGGAAGTGGCCGACTCTTCGGTCAATCCCGCGCATGGTCGCCTCCGAACCAAGGGTGAGGGGAGGGGAACAGCCCGTCTCCACTCCGGAGGCGGCCCCGTGCTCACATTGATCCTGATCGGCCTGCTAGGCGGGCTGATCACAGCTGTCTCGCCGTGCATCCTGCCGGTGCTACCGGTCGTATTCCTGGCCGGCGGACCCGGCACCGATACGCCGCCGACAGAGAAGGAGGCCCCGCGGCCAGCCGGGGTACGCGGCCGGGCAGCGACAAGGCCGTCCGACGGCACGCCCCGCGGCGATTAGCCGGTCGGCGACGTACTCGTCTCCTCCCGCCCTCCACGACCACGGCCCTCCCGCAACCGGCGGCCGTACGCGGTCGTCTCGGGCCTCGTCCTGAGCTTCAGCTTCTTCACGCTGCTCGGCGTCACCCTCATCTCCGCGCTCCGGCTGCCCGAGAACATCCTGCGGTACGTGGGACTCACCCTCCTCGTGATGATCGGCCTCGGCCTGATCTTCCCGCCGGTGGAGCGCCTGCTGGAGCGGCCCTTCGCCCGGATCCCGCAGCGCCAGGTCAACAAGGAGGGCAGGGCGTTCGTCCTCGGCCTCGGACTCGGACTGCTCTACGTGCCCTGCGCCGGACCGGTCCTCGCCGCGATCACCGTCGCCGGAGCGCGCGGTGAACTCAGCTTGAAAGTAGTCGCGTTGACGGTCTCCTTCGCCGTCGGCACCGCCGTACCGCTGCTGATCTTCGCCCTGGCCGGCCGCGAGTCGCCGAGCGGGTGGCCGCCTTCCGTACCCGGGCCCGCAAACTCCGCATCAGCGCCGGCGTGTTGATGATCGCGCTGGCCTTCGCCCTGGCACTCGACGTCACCACCGCGCTCCAGCGTGCGCTGCCCAACTACACCGCCGCCGCGCAGCAGAAGATCGAGCAGAGAGACGCCGCCCGGCAGTAGCTCTCCGGCCTGTACGACAACTCCAACAAGGAGCTGTCGCGCTGCGAGGACGGCGTGAACGAACTGCGCTCCTGCGGACAGGCCCCGGCCATCGACGACATCTCCAAGTAGCTCAACACCCCCGGCGGCCGACCCGTCGACCTCAAGGACCAGCGGGGCTAAGTGGTCCTGATCGACTTCTGGACCTACTCCTGCATCAACTGCCAGCGCAGCCTGCCCAACATCAAGCAGTGGGCAACCACCTACAAGGAGGCGGGACTTGAGGTGATCGGCGTGCACTCACCGGAGTTCGCCTTCGAGCGGGACGCAGGCAACGTCGCCGACCAGGCGAAGACGCTCGGCGTGACCTACCCGGTCGCCCTCGACAACGACCTCGCCACCTGGAACAACTACCGCAACCAGTACTGGCCGGCCAAGTACCTGATCGATGCCGACGGCACCGTCCGCTACTTCAAGTTCGGCGAGGGCCAGTACGACCAGACCGAGAACCTGATCCGCACGCTCCTCAAGCAGGCCGACCCGAACGTCCAACTCCCCCCGAAGACCGGCCAGAAGGACGCCGACCTCACCAAGAACCGCACCCCCGAGCGGAACCTCAGCAACCTCCGTATCGAGGGCTACGTCGGCGACCCCCTGGCCAACGACAAGGCCAAGACGTACCGCTTCCCCGCCACCGTGCCCACCGACCGGCTCGCGCTGGACGGCACGTGGACGGCCGGATACGAATACTTCACGGCCGGGACGGACGCCCGGCTCACCCTCAACTACCGCGCGAAGAACGTCAACCTCGTCCCCGCAAGGAAGGGCACGGTCAAGGTCGTCGTCGACGGCAAGCCCACCAGGACCGTCCAGGTCGACGGCACCCCCACCCTCCACCGGCTGGTCGACGAAACCACCTCACGGCAGGCCCGCCTGGAACTCCAGATCGACCCCGGCACCCAGGCATACGCCTTCACCTTCGGATAAACCGCCTCCCGGGCGAAGCCAAGCGCCCTAGTCTGAATTGCCGGACCGAGCAGGGCGAGGACCGCGTTCACCTACACCGGCGGCGCGGAGGTGACCGAGGAGTTGTATAGCGACGACGCCGGCAAGCTGTCCGACGGCACCGAGCTCGGGGACAAGCAGTGGAGCCACCTCCTGGCCTTCTCCACCGGCGGCCGGGAGACCGTGGTGAAGCAGACCGCGATCCGTGACGGCTGCGTGCTGCTGATCGTCTCCGGCTCCCCCGCTCTCGTCGACCGCCACCTCCGCGCGGCGCTCACCAAGGCCACCGCCGGCTCACACCCACCGCACACACTGCTGCCCCCGACCCTGGCTTGGGTCGGGGGCAGCAGTCCGTTCCGCGCCGGAACGCTTCATCAATGAGCGCCAAGAAACCCGGCGCCCCGTGACCGGGGTGCCGAGCTTCGTGCGTCGAACGGGAAGGGCTCCGGGGGCTGTTCATCCGGCCGGGGCGCGCAGGAGCCGGTCCTTGGTGCTCTCGGGCAGCACCCGGCGCAGGACCGGTGCGGTGGAGCTGAGGGAGGCGGCGAATGCCGCGACGAGTTCGTCCGGCGCACTGGCGGAGAACGACGCCGCCCACAAGTACGGTGCGCCGAGGGCGGGTTCGGCCCACGCCTGCCATCCGGCCGGTCCCGCCTCGTCGGGAGCGGCGGTCAGCGACCGGGGGTCGCCGTCCTGGATGAGCGGTGGCACCTCGCCGAGGCCGAGACGGGTGGTGAACGTCGGGTCCGTCGCCCTGGCATCCGGTTGGTCGATGTCGCGTAGCCAGCCGTGCGCCGTGACCGCATCGAGGACCAGCTCGGGGCCTCCGAGCGACACGGCGGGACGGGCGTTGGCGTCGAGTGCGTGGAGGAAGTCGCCGAGGACCTCGCCGGGGATCTCCGGGGTGAAGTAGGCCGACCACGCGGCAAGGGGACTGCTCGCGTCCGTACGGGCGGAGACCTGCCAGGCGACCGGCAACTCCCCCAGCAGGAACGGCTCGTCCGCCAGAACCCACTGGGCCCAGCGCAACGTGTCGGGGCTGATGTGCAGGACGGTGCTGCGCAGGACCTGTCGGTCCTCCGGCGCCTCGTCCGGCTCCTGCCTGCCACGGACAATCGTCAGGCTCGTCCAGCCGAGGCCGGTGAGCGCGTCGGCCACCGAGTCGTAGAGCCGGCCGTCGTCACCGGCCAGATACCGGGGACCCACCCAGTACGCGGACGGCGCACCGCCCGGCGGGACCGGGCCGAGCAGGAAATCGGGGTTCAGAAACACCTCCAAGAGATCGAACGGGCACTAGTGCCCATCGGCACGGCGCGCCGAGCGGCGAGCCCGTCGCGGGGGCGCCTGGACGGGCCCCTGCCAGGTGAGGAGAACAGCGACCTCGGGCGGCAGCGGCCCGAGCTGACTGCTCGGATCCGGGCCCTCGGCCAGATAGACGACCGGCCGCCCTCTGTCGTCGGCCTGGACAACCTGCGTGAGCCGTTGCTCCATGGGGAAGAACGGGCTCATCGCCAGACGCACCGCGGCACTCCGGTCGCAGGCGGACAGCAGATCGACGAGATCACCGACGGTCATCTCCGTGTGCTCCACGGAAACCTCCTTGCACGGGAAAACGGATGGGCAGACCAGAGCCGCCGGGACACCTCGCCCCGTTCCCGACTAGAGAGAATTCGTCCGTAGAGAACGAGACCATCACTCGCCAGGCCGGCTCTCAGACAGCCGCAAGGCTGGACCTATACCTCTCTGACCTGGGATTTCCGGGGAAGGTCGTCTACGTTGACATGCCATCACGACCGTTGGCCAGTCCTTCCGGAACCTTTCCTGTCTGCCCCCGGCGAACTTGTCCTTTGTCATCCAATCAAGGTGTTTGACAGCGAACTCAGTTGTTTCGGCTTTTCTGACAGTGAATCTAGTCGGAGGGGCGATCACGCTGGGGGTGTCGAATGCCGGTATCGACAGGGGTGGAGAGCGCTGCCCCGTACGTCGAGGTGTCGTGTCGTGTGGACGGCAAGCGCGGGAGTAAGCGGCGTCGTCCGTTGCTGGACTGCGCGACGGTCAGGTTCGAAGACGCGGTGCCGGTCCGGCCATTTCGGTGTCATGGGGTGGGCTGCATTTCCCCGGTTGGTACTGGGCGGCGACTACAGGGCAGCACGTCGGTTTCGAGTCGTGGTTGGAGCGGGACCGGCTGGTGCTCATGGACTTTGATCCTGCTGTGGTGGGGATGGCGTCCCAGCCGTTTTGGCTGCACTGGCATAACGGGGAGCGTGAGCGTCGGCATGCCCCGGATTTCTTCGTGCGTCGGGTCGATGGCTCGGCGGTGGTCGTCGATGTGTGTGCAGACGATTGGATCGCTCCGCGAGATGCGGAAGCGTTCGAATTGACGCGCAGGGCCTGCGCGGAGGTTGGGTGGGGGTTCGAGCGGGTGGGGACGCCGGAGGCAGTGCTACTGGCGAATGTCCGGTGGCTGTCGCGCTACCGGCACCCCCGCTGCCGACGGGAGCTGGTCGCAGCTCGGCTGTTGGAGGTCTTCTCGCAGCCGGGGCCGCTGATGGCTGGGGCTGATGCGGCTGGTGACCGGCTCGAGACGCTGCCTGTGTTGTTCCATCTCTTGTGGACGCACGAGTTGTCGGCCGAGCAGATGGACATCGGACTGCTCGGTCCGCGCACGGTCGTGTGCCGGGCCGGCGGGAGTGCCGGATGACGAGCGAGGAGCGTCGGGTCCCGCCGACAGCGCGGATCGCGGAGTTCCCTGGGGGGGCTGCTGAACAGGCCCGTTGGTGGGAAGGACACATCCTTGAGGTGCTGCACGGATTGCCGCCGGATGCTCCCGACGGGGCAGTGCCGCGACCGGAGTTCGACCCTCGGCAACGTGGCCTGGCCGAGCGGGAGCGGGCCAAGGCCGCCGAGCTGACCGCGACGGGCCACCGGACGACGGGCAGCGGGATCAAGCAGCGGCGCCAGCGTTATCAGCGCGACGGGCTGGTCGGGCTGGCGGACGGCCGGTCAGCCAAGAAGCTGCCCGACTTCGGCCAGATTTCCCCGTTGGTGGTCGAGGCAATGAGGCAGGCGATTGCCGAGACGGCCGATGCGCCCTCGAGGACGGTCCGGTTCATCATCTGGCGGACGAAGGAGATCCTGGCATCCCGCGAGGAGGTCGGTGGCATCGAATTGCCTACGGAGCGCACGCTTTATCGGCTGTTCGACAAGTTGGCGGTCGGCACACACGCGACCGGTTCGGCGAGGACACGCCGCTCGCTGCAGGCGCGTCCGGCCGGTCCGTTCGGGGAGGTCCCGGCTATCGCGCCGGGCGAGCTGATGCAGATCGACTCAACTCCGTTGGACGTTTTGGTACGGCTGGATGACGGCATCGCGGAGAAGGTCGAGTTGACCGCGCTGGTCGACATCGCGTCCAGGTCGATCACGGCGGCAGTGCTGCGTCCGACGACGAAGGCGGCCGACGCCTCCGCCCTCCTGGCCCGCAGCATCACACCGGAGACGATGCGGCCGGGCTGGCCACAGGCGCTGCGGATGTCCCGGTCGGTCCTGCCGCACCGGCGGCTGCTGGCCTTGGACGAGCGGCTGGAGCAGGCGGCGGCGCGGCCAGTGATCGTTCCAGAGACGATCGTCTGCGATCACGGCAAAGTGTTCATCTCACACAACTTCGGTGCCTCCTGCCGCTTCTTGGGCGTCTCGCTGCAGCCGACGCACAAGGCGTCGCCCTTCGAGAAGGGCGTGATCGAGAAGACGCTGGGGTCGGTGGCGACGCTGTTCGCGCAGTTCGTCGCGGGGTACACCGGCCGTTCGGTGGAGCGCCGTGGCCGACATGTGGAAGACGGTCCGTTGTGGTCCTTGCCCGAGCTGCAGGATCTGCTGGACGAGTGGATTGTCACGGTCTGGCAGAACCGGCCGCACGACGCGCTGCGCGATCCCAGCGCGCCGAAGCGGGCGTTCTCGCCGAACGAGAAGTACGCGATGCTGCTGGAGTCGTGCGGCTACGTTCCGGCCCCGTTGAGCGGTGAGGACTATGTCGAGTTGCTGCCGGAGCGGTGGCACGCGATCAACGCCTACGGCATCCGGCTCAAGCGTCGTACCTACGACAGCCCGGAGTTGAACCCACTGCGCCGCCGGCACTCCGGGGTCGCGGAGAGGAAGGGCTTGTGGGAGGTCCACTACGACCCCTACGACATCTCCCGGATCTGGGTACGCGACCGCCGCGGGTGAGAGTGACCGGTGGATCACCGTGTTCTGGCGGCACTGCACCGCGTCGGTGTCCCGTTCGGCGAGATGGCCTGGGACCACGCCCGCCAGCAGCATCCGAACGGCAGCGAAGCTCAGATCGCGGAAGCGGCAGCCGCCCTGCTCAAGCGCGCCCACGACGGCCCTGCCGACGAGTACCACCCTCCGGCCAAACGATCAAGGAAGGATCGCCGGGTCGCAGCCCGTACCCGAGCGACTGCCCCGAGCCGGGAGATCCCTGATCCTCCGGCCGAGACCGATCCCCCGGACGAGGACACGGCGGACTCTGCGCTGGCCGAGGTCGTGCCGCTGGGCCTGTTTGACCCGCTGGCCGATCCTTGGAGGCGCACGTGACCATCTCCAAACCGTCGGCCCGACGCACCGTGCTTCGTGAGAAGGACGCCGAGGCCGACCTGCAGCTGAACACGTTGACTGGATGGCGCAGGTTCATCGACGGCCCGCCCGCTCCTCTGGTCTTGGCGTCGGGCAGTGTTGGCGGCAGATGAACCCAGCCGAGCGGGATCTCTATGACGAGTCCCGCCTTGACCATCACGCTCGGATGCTCACCGTCGCCACCTCGTTCGTCGAGCGGACGGCGATCTGCGGCCGTCGTCTGGTGCTGCTGAACCGGCACGCGATCAGCGCCCGCCGCGGGCTGATCGTTTCCGGCCCGGCGGGAACCGGAAAGACCATCGCCATCACGCAGTTGGGGCGCTCCCGTGAACTCCTGGACCGTGCCCGGCACCCTCATGCCGCAGACCGGATTCCGGTCGTCTATGTCACCGTCCCGCCTGCTGCGACCGCCCGCATGATCGCGAGCGAGTTCGCCCGTTTCCTGGGCCTGCCGGTGCGGGCACGTTCGAACATGACGGACATCATCGAGGCTGTCGTCGGTGTCTGTACCGATACCCGCACCGCTCTGGTACTGGTCGACGAACTCCACAACATCTCGCTCACCAGCCGCCACGGTGCCAAAGTCGCCGACACCCTCAAGTACTTCTCCGAGCGCCTGCCCGCCACCTTCGTCTATGCCGGCATCGACATCGACGAATCCGGGCTGCTGTCCGGGACACGCGGCGCCCAGATCGCGGGCCGCTTTACCCTGATCCCCTCCCGCCCCTTCCCTTACAACAGTGAATGGCAGGGCCTGGTCGCCACCATGGAGGCCACCCTGCGGCTGCACGAACACCGCTCCGGCACACTCGCCGGCCTGGACCGATTCCTGCACGATCACATCGGCGGCATGATCGGATCTCTCTCCCACGCCATCCGCGGAGCCGCCCTCGACGCCATCCTTACCGGCACCGAGAAGATCACCAGGAAGAGCCTCCAGGCAATTCCGCTCGACCACACAGCCCACACCACGGCGTCGATGGCCACGAAGTCCGCTACAGGCACCCGATGAAGAGCGAACTGCCGCGCCGGTTCGCGCCGCTACCGGTCCGGCTCCGCCCCTGCCTCGGCGAATCCACCAACTCCTACATCCGGCGCCTGGCCCGCGCCAACCATCTCCAGCCCAGCTTCCTGCACTGCTATCTCTGCGGCCCACCGCAGTGGTTCGGCAGGCCGCTCCTCGAAAACCTCGCCACGGCCACAGACCACTCGCCCGAAGCGCTCGAACGTGCCCTCGCTGACGCTTGCGCCCTGATGGGCAGGAACAGACCACGCCGACGCCTCCCAAGGAAGAACCCCTTCACCCGGCGCCAGGAATTGGCCCGCCTCATCGCCCAGGACGCCCTTGGCGGCACACACATCCGCGTGCTCGCAAAGCGCTACAACCTCCGCTCCTGGGACGTCCGCGTCGCCTTGGAAATCTCCCGCCTGACTACCGCAGAGACGGGTCCGCTGACCCAGCCCATCACGGGCGAACTCGCCGACCTGATCGAGAGCATGATCAGCAGAAGGCTCAACGGAAGGCAGATCTGGACCGAACTCCTCGACCACCACGACTACTTGATCACCTACGACAGCATCCGCCACTACATCAGATACACGCGCTCTCGAACGCCGTCAGCGTGAGTTCCGGTGGCGGGCCAGGGCGCCCTGCTCGACCTGAGACACTTCTACCTCACCAAGCATTACGTCGCCCACACCGGCCGGGCCGAGCCTGACAAGACCGTGACCGTCATCGCCAAGGGTACGGTCGGCCTGTCCGACGTGCTGGCCTGCCGAATTATGAGGACCTAGACCATCCTCATGAGTCGCCGCACCTCTCGCGCCGACCCCGGCCGCGAATGGGGTGCCGTCGACTGGCCGCCGAGCGCTACGGGAAGGGGTCGCGAAGGTGGTGGACCTGACCGGCGGTGAAGGCTCCCGCGTCGTCCTGGAGGCGGTTGGGCCGCTGCCCGCTACGAGCACGCGTACCGCACCGTGACAATGACCTCGGCAGCCCCATCGGACGATCGTCGTCTTTGAAGCAACCCGACCAGGGCTCCGTCCGCACTGCGGTCCGCAGGAGCGCAGAATTAAGGTCGGCCCGTGCAGTGTTCCCGGTCAGCGACGCCGTTGCTCGGTCCCCAGCTCGTGGTCGCCGTAGCTGTTGTCGACGGGGTTGACGGTGATGCCGGGGGCGACGATGTCGTCGATGGCGTCGAGTACGTCGGTGGACAGGGTGATGTCTGCGGCGGGCAGGAACGCTTCCAGTTGTTCCATCGTGCGCGGGCCCATGATGGCCGAAGTGACGCCGGGGTGGTTGATGACGAAGGCGACGGCGAGTTCGATGAGAGTCAGGCCAGCCTTCCCCGCGAGGAGCGCCAGCTGTTCGACGGCGTCGAGTTTGCGCTGGTTGGCGGGGGTGTTCATATCGAAGCGGGCTTGCGGGCGTGCTGCGGAGGCAGGGCCTTCGGTGGCGTTCTTGCGGTAGCGGCCGGACAGCCAGCCGCCCGAGAGGGGGCTGTAGGTGAGGGTGCCCATGCCGTGGCGGCGTGCGGTGGGCAGGACGTCCTCCTCGATACCGCGGACCAGGATCGAGTACGGCGGCTGCTCGGTGACGAACCGCTCCAGGTTTCGTTCCCGCGAGGTCCACTGCGCCTCGACGATCTGGGAACCCGAGTAGGACGAGGAGCCGATGTAGCGGATCTTGCCCTGATGGACAAGGTCGGACAGGGCGCCGAGGGTTTCGGCAACGTCAGTGTCGGGGCTGGGGCGGTGGACCTGGTACAGATCGATGTGATCGGTGCCCAGGCGGCGCAAGGAGTTCTCGACCTCGCGGATGATCCAGCGCCGGGAGCCGCCTCGCTGGTTGGGGTCGTCGGGGTCCATGGGCATGAAGAACTTGGTTGCCAGGAACACGTCCTCGCGGCGGTCCTTGAGGGCTTTGCCGACGATCTCCTCGGAGACGCCGGCGGAGTACACGTCCGCGGTGTCGACGAAGTTGATCCCTGCGTCGAGGGCATGGTGGATGATCCGGATCGAGTCGGCTTCGTCCTCGTTGCCCCAGGGGCCGAACATCATCGCGCCCAGGCAGAGCGGGCTGACCTGGACACCGGTACGGCCGAGCGGTCGGTACTGCATAGGGAAGGTTCTCCTCGTTCGTGGGGGGGGGTCAGTCGTTCGTCGCGGGGACGACCGTGCCGGTGCTCGTCCAGCTCGCGAGCAGGTTCAGGGCCTCTTGCTCCGCCGAGTCTGGCTCGGGGGTGTAGAAGTTGAGGCGCAGACCTGGGTCGGACGGCAGGTCCATCGCCTCGTAAGGCAGGGCGAGATCACCCACCAGCGGGTGGTGGAAGTTCTTCACGCCGGAGCGGTGGAACTTCACGTCGTGCCGTGCCCACCGGTGCGCGAATTCGCTGCTCCGGGTGGTCAGCTCTCCGATCAGGTCGGTCAGCGCCTTGTCGTGCGGCGCGCGGCCCGTCTCGGTGCGCAGGAACGCGACCGCGTCGTCGGCGCCCTTGTCCCAGTCGACCCAGAAGTCCTGGCTCGCGGGATCCAGGAACAGGAAGCGGGCACTGTTGACCGGACCGCGCTGGGCGAACAGCGGGGAGTCGAAGAGCGGCGCGTACAGCGCCCGGCCCAGGGCGTTGGCGGCCACGATGTCGAAGCGGGCGTTGCGGACGAACGCCGGCACGCCGGTCATCGAGTCGAGCAGTCGCACGATGGTGGGCCGTACCCGTGAGGAGGTCACGGTGGGGCGCCGACCGGACGGAGTCGAGGCGCGGGCCAGGTCGTAGAGGTGGGTGCGCTCGGCCTCGTTGAGCTGCAGCGCGTGCGCCAGGGCTTCGAGGACGGAGTCGGAGGCGCCGCTGAGGTTCCCGCGCTCCAGGCGGACGTAGTAGTCCACGCTCATGCCGGAGAGCAGGGCGACCTCCTCGCGGCGCAGACCCGCGACGCGGCGGTTGCCGCCGTAGACCGGCAGTCCGGCCTGCTCCGGAGTGATCCGGGCCCGTCGGGTGCTCAGGAACTCGCGCACCTCGCCGGCCAGGTCCTTCTTGTCAGTCCCGGCCATGGTCGAACTCCGCGCAGGTGTTCCGCAGCGACCGCGGACCGCATGGCCCGGGGCGGAGTGCGGCTTCGGAGGGAGGCAGTGGCACGGGGGACTCCTTGGATTCGGCGTGCATCTTGTGCCGACTCTTCCACGGTAGGTCGGCCGACGGACGCCTGCGAGGTACTGCCAGTACCTGGAAGAGCAGTGACTCCCACCTGCGGGGCCGCGCGCGGTTAGCTGGAACAGACCGAAGCCCGGCACTGCGAAACACAGGCGTCTGACCTCGGGCAGTGACTGATCTGGAGGAGCACTGTGCGCGCAGCACTCATGTACGAAGCCGGTGACGTTCGCGTCGAGGACGTGGCCGACCCGACCCTGAAGGAACCCACCGACGCCCTCGTGCGCATCACCACGGCCTGCGTGTGCGGCAGCGATCTGCACCCCTACCGCTCCATGCCCGGGGCCGACGGCCCGGTCCGGATGGGCCACGAGTTCATCGGCGTGGTCGAAGCCACAGGCCGCGAGGTCCGCACCGTGAAGAAGGGCGACCTGGTCGTCGCACCGTTCGCCTACTCGGACGGCACCTGCGAGCACTGCCGGGCCGGGCTGCAGACCTCCTGCGTACACGGCGGCTTCTGGGCGGTGAACGGCGTCGACGGTGGCCAGGGCGAAGCAGCCCGCGTACCGCTGGCCGACGGCACGCTGGTCAGGCTGCCGGTGGGCGCCGACGACGCGCTCATCCCGTCCCTGCTCACCCTCTCCGACGTCCTGGGCACCGGACACCACGCCGCCGTACGCGGCGGGGTGCGCCGCGGCAGCACCGTCGCCGTGATCGGCGACGGTGCGGTCGGCCTGCTCGCCGTGCTCGCCGCCAGGCGGTTGGGGGCCGAGAGAATCGTCCTCATGGGCCGGCACCCCGCCCGCACCGATCTGGGCCGCGCCTTCGGGGCGACCGACGTGGTCGCCGAGCGCGGCGGCGAAGGCATCGAGAAGGTCCGCGAGCTCACCGGCGGCGGCAGCCCGATCGTCCTGGAAGCCGTCGGGCACCGGCCCGCCTACGAGCAGGCGTACGGAGTGGTCCGCGCCGGGGGAATCATCAGCCGCGTCGGCGTACCGCAGTACGAGGAGGCCCCGGTCGGTTTCGGCAGTCTCTTCGGCCCGAACATCACTCTGACCGGCGGCCCCGCCCCGGCCCGCGCCTACATCGACGAACTGCTTCCCGATGTCCTGGAGGGCCGGATCGAGCCGGGCCTGGTCTTCGACCGCACCGTCGCTCTGGACGAGGTCGCCGAGGGCTACCGGGCCATGGACGCGCGTGAGGCGCTCAAGGTGCTGGTGCGGCCGTGAACAGGCAACCTGTGATCAGCGCGCCGGACGCCTGCGCATGCACGGCTGACGTCCTACCCACTGCGCGGACGCACGCCGCGGCCGACGCCGGGAAGCTGCCGATGGGGGCGGTGACACCATGACCACTGCGACCGCGCAGCGGGCGCAGATGCCCGCCGTCAAGCGGCCGGGCAGGAGCCCGGCCCACGCAGCACTGGTCCTCGTGATCATCTGCGTCTGCTACTTCATGGTGATCCTCGACAACTCCATCGTCTTCACCGCGCTGCCGCAGATCCGCTCCGCCATGGGGTTCTCGGAGACCGGCCTGTCGTGGATCACCAACGCCTACGTCCTGGTCTTCGGTGGACTGCTCCTGCTGGGCGCCCGCGCCGGTGACCTGTTCGGACACCGCCGGATGTTCCTGTTCTCCCTGGTCGTCTTCTCGCTGGCCTCGCTCCTGGTGAGCGCCGCGCAGACCCAGTGGTGGCTGATCGGCGCCCGCGCGTTGCAGGGTGTCGGCGCCGCGGTACTGGCTCCCTCGGCGCTGTCGCTGCTCACACGCAGCTTCGCCGAGGGCCGGGCCCGCAATCGGGCGATGGCCGCCTACAGCGCGGTCGCCGGTCTAGGCGCGGCGGTCGGCCTGGTCGTCGGCGGGCTGGCCGCGGACCTCATCTCATGGCGCGCCGGGTTCTTCCTCAACGTCCCCGTCGGTGTCCTGATGATGGTCATGGCGCTGCGGTACCTGCCCGAGACCGAGCGCCGGGGCGGCCGCTTCGACGTGGCCGGGGCACTTCTGGCGACGCTGGGATCTACCGCTCTGGTCCTGGGCATCGTGGACGCCGCCGACGCCGGCTGGAGTGCCCCGGCCGTCGTCGTTCCGCTGGTCGCGGGTGTGGTGCTGCTGGGCTCGTTCATGGCGGTGGAACGGCGGGCCGCGCAGCCGATCGTGCCGCTGCGGCTGTTCGCCAGCCGGGAGCGCTCCGGCGCCTACGTCACCCGGATGCTCTACATGGGCGCGATGATCGGATTCTTCTTCTTCACCGCCCAGTTCGTGCAGAGCGTCTACCACTGGACGCCACTGCAGGCGGGCCTGGCGTTCCTGCCGATGACGCTGTTCAACTTCGTCTTCGCCGTCCAGCTGCCCCGGTTCCTGGAGCGGGTGGCACGGCCGCTGGTCCTCGTGGCCGGGGTCGCCCTGACCGCGGCCGGCATGGCGTGGCTGAGCCGTCTGGGCCTGCACACCCCTTACCTGAGCGGCGTGGGCCTGCCGATGGTCCTCATCGGCGCCGGGCAGGGACTGGCGCTCGCCCCGCTGACCTCCAGCGGCATCGACGGCGTCGCCCACTCAGACGCGGGAGCCGCCTCCGGATTGGTCAACACCGTTCACCAGATCGGCAGCGCCCTGGCCCTGAGCATCCTGACCGCCGTCGCCGCCACCGTCTCCACCGGCCACACCGCCGCCGACATCGCGGCCCGCTCGGGCGCTGCCCTGACCGGCTCCGCCGTCCTGCTCACCCTGGCGGTCGTCACCGTCCTCACCCTCATTGTCCCCGCACGGACAACCCGCAACGAAAGGTCCCTGTGATGCAGACCCTCACCCTCAACAACGGCGTCGAGATGCCCGCCCTCGGACTCGGCGTCTTCCAAACCCCGCCGGACGAGACCCGAGCCGCCGTCACGGCAGCGCTCGACCTCGGCTACCGGCACATCGACACCGCCGCCGCGTACGGCAACGAACACGAGGTCGGCCGAGCCATTCGTGAATCAGCCGTACCCCGCGAGGAGATCTTCGTCGAGACGAAGATCTGGATCAGCGACTACGGCTACGACGAGACCCTGCACGGCTTCGACAAGAGCGCCGCCAAGCTCCGCCTCGAACACATCGACCTGCTGATCCTGCACCAGGCCCTGCCGTCAGAATTCGACAGAACCATCGCCGCCTACCGGGCCCTGGAGAAGCTCTTGGCCGACGGCAAGGTCCGCGCCATCGGCGTCAGCAACTTCATGGTCGACCACCTCACCAAGCTGCTCGACGCCACAACCGTCGTCCCGGCCGTCAACCAGCTGGAGATCCACCCCTACTTCCAGCAGCGCGCCGTCCTCGACTTCGACGACGCCCACGGCATCCTCAACCAGGCGTGGTCCCCGATCGGCGGCATCACCTTCTACCCGGGCTACGGCGAGCACCGCCGAAGCGTCCTGGAGGACCCGGCCGTCACCCGGATCGCCGAGGCCCACGGCAAGAGCCCGGCGCAGGTACTGCTGCGCTGGGGCCTGCAGCAGGGCCGCTCGGTCATCCCCAAGTCAACCAAGCGGCACCGCATCGCCGAGAACATCGACGTCTTCGACTTCGAGCTGACCGCTGGCGAGCTGGCGGCCCTGGACGCGCTGGAGACCGGCCGGCGCGGCGGCCCCGAGCCCGAGGCCGTCACCCTCGCCGACTTCGGACGCGCCATCCCCGAAGCCTGACCCACCCGTCCCCGTCACCGTCGTTCCAGAGAGAGATTCACCGTGTCCACCACCGTCAAGGCGTTCGGCGCCCACGACGTGAGCCAGCCGCTCGCTCCCGTCACCATCGAGCGCCGGGACGTCGGCCCGAACGACGTCAGGCTCGACATCCTGTACTGCGGCATCTGCCACTCCGACATGAACTTCGTCGGCGGCGAGTTCGGCCCGCTGCCGGTCAGTCCCCTCGTCCCCGGCCACGAGATCGTCGGCCGCATCACCGAGACCGGCTCCGCCGTCACCCGCCACCAGGTCGGAGACCTGGTCGGCATCGGCTGCATGGCCAACTCCTGCCGCGAGTGCGAGAACTGCCTGGCCGGCCAGGAGCAGTACTGCCTCAACGGCCACACCCTGGTCTTCGGCAACCCCGACCCTGCGGAGCCCGGTGCCTTCACCCAGGGCGGCTACTCCGAGGCGATCGTCGTGCCCGGGGACTTCGTCGTCCGCATCCCCGAGGGTCTCGACCCGGCCGGCGCCGCCCCGCTGCTGTGCGCCGGCATCACCGTTTACGCGCCCCTCAAGCGGTTCGGTGCGGGACCGGGCACCAAGGTCGCCGTGGTCGGTCTCGGCGGCCTGGGCCACCTCGGCGTGAGGATGGCCAAGGCCATGGGCGCCAACGTGACTGTTCTCTCCCAGTCGGAGCGCAAGCGTGATGCCGCCACCGCGCTCGGTGCCGACCACTACGCCGTGACCGGCGACGGATCGGCCTTCACCGAGCTGGCCAACACCTTCGACATCATCCTCAACACCGTCAGCGCGCCGATCTCCCTCGCGGACTATCTGGGCCTGCTGCGCCTGCGCGGCACCATGGTCAGCGTCGGCGTGACCACGCAGCCCATGCCGCTGAACGTCTTCCCCCTGCTGCAGAACGGCCGGTCCTACGCCGGGTCGCTGTTCGGCGGCATCGCCGAGACGCAGGAGATGCTCGACTTCGCCGCCGAGCACGGCGTGAGCGCCGACATCGAACTGATCGGCGCCCAGGACATCAACACCGCCTACGAGCGCATCCTCGCCTCCGATGTCCGCTACCGGTTCGTGATCGACGGCACCACCTTCGCCGACCTGAAGGCGTAAGACCCCCGCACTTGCTCCGTCCGGCCGGCGGCCTGCCCCGCCACAGGCCGTCGGCCGGACAGACAGGGAAGGTCCGGCCGACACCGCCCAAAGCCGCCTGCAACAACTCGCCCGCTGAAACGGCACATGCCTGGAGGACGACCTATGACGCAGTTCAACGACGCGGAGCTGTCCGCGATCGGCGCGGCCGAGGAACTGGACCTGGAGTCCGAACGCCGCGACGGCACCCTGCGCGACCCGGTGACCATGTGGGTCGTCCGTGCCGACGACCGTCTCTACGTCCGCTCCGTCAAGGGCACCAGCGGCCCCTGGTACCGGGGCACCCAGTCCCGTCACCGAGGCCGCATCCACACCGGCGGGATACAACAGGACGTCACCTTCCACGAAGCCGATCCCGCCGAACACGTGGCAGTGGACGCCGCCTACCGGGGGAAATACAGCCGGTACACGAGCATCGTCGAACACGTCCTGACCGACCGGGCCCGCGCCTCCCCCCTCCGCCTCACCCCCCGCTGAGCTTTCCCGCTCCCGTCTCCGTTCCCATCCCAGCAAGGAGATTCGCCGATGCGCGCCACCCTGATGTACGCCGCCGAGGACGTCCGTGTCGAGGACGTTCCCGACCCCAAAATCCAGCAGCCGACCGACGCGGTCGTGCGGATCGTGCTGGCCTGCGTGTGCGGCAGCGACCTGTGGCCCTACAAGTCCCTTGATGCCACCCACGACCCCCGCCACATGGGCCACGAGTTCCTCGGCGTCGTCGAGGAGACCGGCTCCGAGGTGCGTACCCTCAAGCGCGGCGACGTGGTCGTGGCCCCCTTCGTCTGGGCCGACAACACCTGCGCGTACTGCCGTGAGGGCCTGCAGACCTCCTGCCCGCACGGCGGACAGTGGGGTGTGAACGGCGTCGACGGCGGCCAGGGCCAGGCCGCCCGCGTCCCCCTCGCCGACGGCACTCTCGTCAAGCTCCCGGTCGGCGAGGACTCGGAACTGCTGCCCGACCTGCTGCCCCTCTCCGACGTCCTGAGCACCGGCTACCACGCCGCTCACACCGCCGGCGTGCGGCGCGGCGACAGCGTCACCGTCATCGGCGACGGGGCGGTCGGGCTGTCCGCCGTCATCTCCGCCAAGCTGCTGGGCGCCGAGCAGATCATCCTCATGGGCCGGCACACCGCCCGCACCGACCTGGGCTGCGAGTTCGGCGCCACCGAGGTGGTCGCCGAACGCGGCGAGGAAGGAGTCGCCAAGGTCCGCGAACTGACCGGTGGCGAAGGCACCCGCAAGGTCCTGGAATGCGTCGGCCTCAAGGACGCGATCGTGCAGAGCTTCGGCGTCGTCCGCGACGGCGGAACGATCAGCCGGGTCGGAGCCCCGCAGTTCGCCGACGTGCCGTTCGGGTTCGCCGACTTCCTGCGCAACTTCACCCTCACCGGCGGCGTCGCCCCCGCCCGCGCCTACATCGAAGAGCTGATGCCGCACATCCTCGACGGCTCTCTCCGTCCCGGCCGCGTCTTCGACCGCACCGTCACCCTGGACGACATCGCCGACGGCTACCGGGCCATGAACGACCGCGAAGCGCTGAAAGTACTGGTGCGCCCGTGACAGCCCGCGGACCGGACGGGGCCGCCACCGCGGCGCACGGACGCCTCGTTCCCGGCCGCGTCGCCACCTACCCGGAACTCACCGAGGACAATGAGTCCGCCGGCACCGAAACCGCCCCGCCGCGCCTGGCCCTCGGGCGCTGAACGTGCAGCATCAGCTGCTACCTCAAGGAGACCATCGTGACAACAGAACCCCTGACGGTGCTGGTCGTCGGCGCCACCGGCAGTATCGGACGACTTGTCGTGACAGAGGCGCTCGCCCGCGGGCACACGGTGCGGGCTCTGGTGCGCGACACCGCGAAAGGCGCTCGGGTACTTGCCAAAGAGGCCGAACTCGTCGTCGGTGACGTGACCCGGCCCGAAACCCTGATCGGGGCGGTAGACGGGGCGGACGCGATCGTGCTGACCCTCGGGTCCTTCGGCACGGGCGACTCCTCGCCAGAGGCCGTCGACTACGCGGGCGTCCGCAACATCCTCACGGCGTTGCGCGGGCAGCGGCCACGCGTGACCCTGATGACCTCCATCGGTGTCACCGGACGCGGCAGCGCCTACGGCCACCTCCTGGAGTGGAAACGCCGCTCCGAGCGCCTGGTGCGGGCGAGCGGGCTCACCCACACCATCGTGCGGCCCGGCTGGTTCGACATGAACGGCCCCGACGATCATCGCCCGGTGTTCCTCCAGGGCGATCGCCACCGATCCGGGGGCCCGGCCGACGGAGCGGTCGCGCGCAACCAGATCGCCCGGGTGCTGGTCGAGACACTCACAGCTCCGGAGGCGGCAGGGCGGACCTTCGAGCTGGTCGCTGAGCGGGGAAGCGCGCCCGACGATCTGGGACCGCTGTTCGCGGCACTGGACCTAGATGAGCCCGGCACGGTGGACGCCGTCCACGACGAGGCCAACATGCCACTGGCCGACGAGCCGCAGGGCGTACGTGACGACCTCACCACCGTCCGCGCCCTAACCGCATCCTGAGAGCCGTCCCGGCCCGGCGGCGCGCCATGACGAACCTGCTGCGACGCCACCTCCATGCCGTCTTCCGGCATCAGTTCGCAGCCACAAGGAGTCAACGTGCCGGCCCCCGCCACACCCCTCCCGGAAGACCTCCGTGACGTTCACCGTGCCTACCTGGACGCCATGCGCGAAGGTGACACCCAGGCGCTCGACGACCTGCTCGGGGAGGACTACACCCTCACCCACATGACGGGGTACGTACAGCCCAAGGCCGAGTGGCTGGCGCAGATGCGGCAGGACCGATTCGTCTACCACTCCATCACGGAGCAGGACATCACCTGGGAGATCGAAGGTGACCGGACGGCCCGCCTGACGGTCCGTACCGTCACCGACGCCACCGTCTACGGAACCCGCTCCGACTGGCGACTGCTCCTTTCCACCGACCACACCCGTCATGACGGCGTCTGGTGCCGCAGAGGACCGTTGCCACCACGTGGTGAACCGGCTGCGTGACCGCCGACACCCTCTTGTCGTTCTCGTCCCGGCGCGCCCAGGCCGTCGCACTGCGCGGAAGCGGACTCCTCGTGTGAGCCTGGCGCAGCGAAACGCTGCGAAGGGCAGTGGGCCGGGCCGGCATCTGCTCGATCCGGCTTGCCCGCCCGACAGACCTACCGTTGGAAGACCCATGGCCGCGCTCGAGTTCGTCGTGATTCTCGGGTGCGCTTTGCTCGTGGCCGGGGCCCTCGCCCACCGGCTGCGGGTGGCCGCGCCCGTGCTGCAACTCGCCGCCGGCGTCCTGCTCGGCTTCGTGCCCGCCCTGCGCGGGACGGAACTGCCACCGGACGTGCTTCTGCTCGTCTTCCTGCCGCTGCTCCTGTACTGGGAGAGCGTGACGACCTCGCTGCGCGCGATCCGGCGGGACCTGCGCGGCATCATGCTGACCGACTACCAGGCTGGTCAGCTTGTGTACTGGCCGCCGGGCCCCGGGCTGGCGGTCTACTACGAGCACGCTGGCCCACCGGTCCCGGGGCCCGGCATGGTGGCGCTGGGCACGATCGACGAGGACCTGGACGCCTTCACTGGACTCGACAGGGCCGCCCAGGTCACGATCGCCCGCGCCGACTGACCCCGCCTCGCCCAGCCCGCATCCGCCGATCCGACCCGTAAGGGGGGAGGGATCCTTCCCCGGAACAATCCCTCCTCTTTTCGGGCGCGCGAGGCGGTGCCAGGGTGGATGACGTGGTGATGGGGAGCCCTGGAAAAACCCGGTAGGCAATTCCGGAAGTACGGGCCGCTCCTCCGCCCCAGGACTTTTGCACATCATCCGGCGTGCGGCGCCGGAGACGCTTTCCGGAATGTTCCGGAGAACGGAGAAGTAGCCGCCGTGCAGCACATCAAGCTCAGGAATCTGGACGTCTCCCGCATCGGCCTCGGAGCGATGGGGATGTCCGACTTCTACACCGGGGCCGGTACGGACGAGGCGGAGTCGATCCGCACCCTCCACCGTGCGCTCGATCTCGGTGTGACCTTCCTGGACACCGCCGAGGTCTACGGCCCTTTCGTCAACGAGGAACTGGTCGGCCGCGCCCTGAAGGGACGGCGCGACCAGGTGGTGCTGGCCACGAAGTTTGGCCTGGTCTCCCACACCGACGGAACAGCGACGCCGAACATGGTCGACTCCTCCCCCGCGAGCGTCCGCGCCGCCGTCGAAGGGTCCCTGCGGCGCCTGGGCACCGACCACATCGACCTCTACTACCAGCAACCGTGTCGACCCGGACACACCGATCGAGGAGACCGTGGGCGCGCTGGCCGAGCTGATCGGCGAGGGCAAGATCGGGCACATCGGCCTGTCGGAGGCCAAGCCCGCCACCATCCGCCGCGCCCACGCCGTCCGCCCGATCACCGCGCTCCAGACGGAGTACTCCCTGTGGGAGCGGGAGGTCGAGGCGGAGATCCTGCCGCTCGTTCGCGAGCTGAACATCGGCTTCGTCCCGTACTCGCCACTCGGGCACGGCTTCCTGACCGGCGCCGTCCGCTCCATCGAGCACCTCGACGCGAGCGACTCCCTGGTGGGCAACCCCCGTTTCGAGGGTGAGAACTTCCGGCGGAACCTGGCCATCGCCGACGAGGTTCAGGCCGTCGCCGACCAGGCGGAGGCGACGCCCGCCCAGGTGGCGCTGGCGTGGCTGCTGTCCAAGGGTGAAGACATCGCTCCGATCCCGGCACCAAGCACGTTTCCCGCGTCGAGGAGAACACCGCCGCCGACACCCTTGTGCTGACCGCCGACCAGCTCGCCCGGCTCGACAACCTCCCGAAGGTCCTCGGGGACTGCTTCCAGGAGGAGTACGGGCAGCTCATCGAGAAGTGACCGCCCCGCTCACCTCCTGCCGGCCCCGGCAGAGAACAAGGAGACACGCCATGTCGCAGGAACCGTCCGCGGCACAGCAGGCCATCGGTGACATCACCCCCAAGCTCGCCGACCTGACCGACCAGGTCCTCTTCGGCGACGTCTGGGAGCGGCCGGGCCTCTCGCCCCGGGACCGCAGCCTGGTCACCGTCACCGCCCTGATCGCCCTCTACCGCAGCGACCAGCTCGGCTTCCACCTCAAGCTCGCCCTCGACAACGGGCTGACCCGGGAAGAACTGAGCGAGGCCATCACCCACCTGGCCTTCTACGCCGGATGGCCCAACGCTATGGGCGCCGCCGGCCAGCTCAAGGCCCTCCTCGCCGACGCCGAATAGCCGCGGTACGGAGAACACCGTTCCTGAGCCGGGGCATCCCGTCACCGCCGCCGCGAGTCGCGGCGCGCACAAGTGGGCACCGAAGCTGCGCATCACCGCCAGCAGCCGCAAATGATCAAGGAGACATTCGACATGACCGCCCAGGGATTCGAGCAGATCTTCCCGCTCGGTGACACCAACGACGCCTACGCCGAGAACTTCATCGGACAGAGCTACCTGGCTCCCCTGACCGGCGGGAGCGTCCCGGTCAGCAACGTGTCCTTCGAGCCGGGCTGCCGCAACAACTGGCACATCCACCACGGCACCGGTGGCGGCGGGGATCAGATCCTGCTGTGCACGGCCGGCAGCGGCTGGTACCAGGCCGAGGGCCAGGAGCCGGTCAGCATGACCCCGGGCACCGCGATCCGCGTCCCGACGGGCACCAAGCACTGGCACGGCGCGAAGGCCGACGCGTGGTTCTCCCACGTCGCCTTCATCACACCGGGCGAGAACGTCAGCAACGAATGGCTGGAGCCCGTCACCGACGAGGTGTACGGCCGACTGCCCAAGAGCGGAGCGAACGCATGAGCATCCTGAACGAGACCTACGCCCTGTCCAACGGAGTCGAGATCCCCAAGCTCGGCCTGGGCACCTGGTTCATCGACGACGACAAGGCATCCGACGCCGTACGCGCGGCGATCGAGATCGGCTACCGCAACATCGACACCGCCCAGGCGTACGGCAACGAGCGCGGCGTCGGAGAAGGTGTCCGGACCTCCGGCCTGGCCCGCGAGGACCTGTTCGTGTCGACGAAGCTGGCCGCGGAGATCAAGGACTACGACGCGGCGACCGCGGCGATCGACGAGTCGCTGGCGAAGCTGGACGTCGGCTACATCGACCTGATGCTGATCCACGCACCCCAGCCCTGGGATGATTTCCGTGGCGACGACTACGCCGAGGGCAACCGCCAGGCGTGGCGCGCGCTGGAGGACGCCCACCGGGCCGGGAAGATCCGCGCCATCGGAGTGTCGAACTTCCTCCAGTCCGACCTGGAAAACATCCTTGCCCACAGCACTGTCGCCCCCCACGTCAACCAGGTGCTCCTCCACGCCGGGAACACCCCGGAGGAACTGCTGGCGTTCTGCGGGGAGCGGAACATCCTCGTGCAGGCGTACTCGCCGATCGCCCACGGCACGCTCCTCGACAGCCCCCAGATCAAGACGATCGCCGAGAAGTACGAGGTCAGCGTCCCGCAGCTGTGCATCCGCTACACCCTGCAACTGGGCACCCAGCCGCTACCGAAGACCGCGAACCCCAACCACATGCGCTCCAACGCCGCCGTCGACTTCGAGATCTCCGAAGCGGACATGACCGCGCTGCGCACCCTCGACGAGCGTGACTACGGCGAGCACGCCGCCTTCCCCGTCTACAGCGGCAAGTAAGACCGCACCGGGCGGCCGCCGCGCACCACGCCGTGGCTGGCCCGCCAGCACGCCGCATCACCGCCACCAGGACGGCGGCAGAACGAAGGGAGCACCGATATGACGGACACGATGAAGGCACTGCTGCTCGGCCGCGGACCCGAGTGGGTCCTGGACGACGTGCCGGTCCCCGAGCCCGGACGCGGCGAGGTACTCATCCGCAACCGCGCCTCGGCGACGAACAACGCCGACCTGCCCATGCTCGCCGAAGCCGACCCCACCCACGGCGGCACCGGTAAGGAGTCCGTCGCCGGGTTCGAGTACGCCGGCGAGATCGCCGCCGTCGGCCAGGACGCCGGCGACTGGAAAGTCGGGGACCCGGTCATGGGCACCTTCCCCTCCGCGTTCGCCGGATACCTGGTGGCCGATCACCGGTTCGTGCTGCCGTGCCCCCAGGCCCTGGCGCCGGAAGTGGCGTGCGCAATGCCGACGGCACTGTTGACCGAGTTCGGCGCACTCACCATCGCCGGCTTCCAGCCGGGGCAGAGTGTGCTGAGCACCGGAGCGTCGACGGGCATCGGCATGATCGGCATCCAGATCGCCAAGACCCTCGGCGCATCGAAGATCATTGCCACCACCCGCAGCACCGAAAAGAAGGACCTGCTCACACGCCTCGGCGCGGACACCGTAATCGTCACCGGCAAGGACGCCGACCTGACCCACGCGGTGCTCGCCGCCACCGACGACGAAGGAGTGAACGTGGTCCTTGACCACGTCGCCGGCGACACCTTCGCCGCCTGCCTGCCAGCGACCGCTGTCGACGGGCACGTCGTGAACATCGGCCGCCTCGCCGGACCCGCCACAACGATCGACCTGGACGCCCTGTCCTACCGGCACCTCACCGTCCACGGCGTCTCCTTCGGATTCTCCCGGGACTGGGAGACCGTCCCGATCCTGAACGGGCTCCGTGCCGAGGTCCTGCCGGCCGTCGGCCGCGGCGACATCACGCCCGTCATCGACACCACCCTCGATGTCGAGCAGTACCAGGAAGCCGCCGACCGGCTGCGCTCCGGAAATACCGTAGGCAAGATCGTCTTCACGTTCGTGTAAGACCCGTACCGGCCCGACCAACATCGCGCTGGCCAGGGCACCGACGGAGACGCCTCTGAGTGTGGCGCTGCACGTCAACGGACAGACCTTCGCCCCGAAATCGCACCCCGAGTCCACCGAGTCCACCGTCAGCCTAGGCGACCTCCCCTGCCGCCAGCTGCGCACGGCCGGGGTGTCCTTCCGCTTCACCCGGCCCGCCGGACTCGGCACCCTCATCACCACCGCCGGACAACAACTGCTCGACGCTGTCGCCGACAAAGGCGCACGGGGCCTGATCGACACCGTCTTGGCCTACGACACCGCCCCCCAGACCCCCGAATGACTCCGTTCCCACCAGGCCCACGGCGAAGTCATTCTCGCCATTACCTGAGTCCAGACCGCGCCCATCTACCACCCCGCGCTCTGCGAGCCTGGAAGGTGGGGCGACGCACGCAGATCTCCATGAAGGGCAGTCGTCGAGCGGCAACTCACGTACGTTGCGCCCTCCAGCAGAACTGTGCTCTGCGCGACTGGGTTCGTTGTCAAACGCCTCGATTGGATGTCAAAGGACAAACGGCGGACGAAGTAAACCGGTCCGCTACCGTGACCGGCCTCAGGAGAAAGCCGCCCTGTAGACGAAGAACGGCTCGGCGGTGGCTCGACGTACTCGGATCGGCCTGGCGCTGGCAGTTTCGGTCAGATTCGCGAAACGCGAGGACATGTTCGACTCACGAGGCTGTGGATCAAGCTAGGGCGTCGGCGGGAGCAGAGCACCAGCGCGGGGGCCGTCTCGTGCGAGGAGCGGCCCCCGGCCATGTCGCTACCTGGTGTTGCCTCCGTCCAGGAAACGGCGCAGTGCCTCGCGCACCCGTGCAGCGAACCGCGCCCGAGCATCGCGCAGCTCAACACCCCATCGGCGAAGCCGGATCGCCCACCAGCCTCTCACCACGCTCACGGCCGGAGGCACGACCACCACGGCGAAGGCGAGCATGAGGATGAGGATGAACAGTGCCGTCGATGAGACGGGCACCTCGAACACGTTGAACACCTTCAGACCTCTCTGTCCATGACGCTCGCGCGCCCGGACGTAAGGTCTAGGCTGCGGCGAGCACGCTCAAATTCGGGATCGACGGAGCACGCCAAGATCCCGGAGCACGAGGTACGCGGACAGCCGTCAGCCGTCGGATTCCGCACGGCGACGATTCGAGGATTACCGCCTCCGCAGGCTCGGGCGGCAGGCCCACCCGAGTGGACAGCAGCTCCCACAGCTCGTCAGCTGTACGCCGCCAGTACGCCAAGTCGGCAACCAAGGCTGCCCAGTCAGCAGCTTCAGCAGACCAGAGTGAGCGACACCACTCGACAACTCCCGCCGTCACCCGGACCGCCCAACCTGCGGCAGGGCCGTCGAAGGGAGGGACGGACGACAGTCGCGGCCGTCGCTCGAAGGTCGCAGGGCCGGTCGTCCAGTCGCTTGCAACCGCATGCAACGACGTGAGCGTGGACCGCATGAGGAAGGAACTTCGTGTCCGTTCCCATCGGCGTTCAGCGCTCAGGGCTGCACGAAGCGTGCTCGACTCGCCGCGGCCAGCGCCAGGGCGGATTTCCACTGTGCGCCAGAGCGCCATCAGAGGATGTAGATGCAGTCCTGACAGTAGATGCTGCGATTCGCCAGCCATCCAGGGAGAGTAAAAGATCCTCTGCGCCAGAGCAGCCAGTGCCGGGGGAGCCGTCACCTTGAGCGCCCAGGCTCCTGTCCCGTCCACTGGCCGAGGGCCACGAAGCCAAAGCACAGACAGATCCACAGAAACATCCTAACCGCCCGCAGAGGCAGAGTGACTGGAGCGGGAGAGACGCCGAGCGGCGTGACCGCGGACGTGGCCGAGCCGCCTCCCGTTTCACGCTCAACTCAGATCGATGGCTCAGCGTCGGTCGTATGACGAGGACTTACCGGATCTCACAGCCGTCCAAGCGCCACCCGAACACCACTGACCAGCAACGCCAAAGCCCCCGGAATCACGGGGATTCCGGGGGCTCGGTTAAACGGCCGGGTCGGGTCAGCTCTCGGGCGAGACGGTCTCCTCGGAGTCGTCAGTACGACGGCGGCCGGCGATCAGAGCGCCGCCGCCAACGGCAACGAGCAGCCCAGCGCCGAGGAGCCAGGGGGCAGCATCGGAGCCGGTATGGGCGAGGGATCCGGCGGGCGCCGTCGGCGTCGTTTCGCCAGCCGGGGCCACGGTGGGCGAGGAGTCGGTGCCGGGCGTTCCGGTGGGCTTCGCCCCGCCGGTGCCGCTGCTCGGATTGTCCGCAGGGGTGGACGGTGTGCCGGTGGGCTGGGGTGTCGGCTTGTCCGAGGGGTCCGGGTCCGGGGTGGTGTGGGTCTTGGCGTTGGTGACGGTCACCGTGACCGGCGCGCCGGGTCCAGCGGTGAACGTCCTGGCGGGCTTGTACAGGTCATAGCCGGCCGGCGCCTTGATCTGCCGGACCCAGAAGGTCTCGCCGTTACGGGCGTTGACCGGAAGGGGCGCGGTGGCGGTGCCGTCCGAGCGTGTGGTGAGGGTGAGGAGGGTCGTGGTGCCGGTGCCGATGTTGACCGTGGAACCGGCCAGGAGCTTGCCGGTCTTGTCGTCCGTGGTCTTCAACAGGACGGTGGCGGGCTTGAACGGGTCGACGACCGTCAGCGGAATGGTGGTGCCGGGGGGGATGACGACGTCCCGGTCGGGCACGGTGGTGTGCAGCGGGCTGCCGGAGGAGGTTTCCTTCAACCGGTAGACCCCGGGGGCGAGGTCGTCGAAGGCGAGCCGGCCGCGCGCGTCCGTCGTGCCCTTCCCCGCCACCGCGCCCGTCGTGTCGAGCAGGGTGAACGCGGCCCCGGTCATGACGTCGCCGCCGGGGTCCTTCTTGAGGATCCGGACACCACCGGTCTCGGCCTCTGCCGAGCTGTCCTGGGTGGGCACGGACGTGGACGGGGAAGGTTCGGGGGTCTGGGCGGATACGGCCGGGGCCCAGAGAAGACTGCCGGTCACGGCGGTGACGGCGGCTGTCGCGAAGGCTGGGGCGAAGGTGCGGGTGAGCAAGTACGGACTCCTGAAGGGGCTTTGGGCGGGTGACGGCGGTCAGCGGGTTCGCTTCGGACCCGGTGGCAAGGCGGCGGGCGGTGCGCCGGGGGTCGGGTTTGGCGTAGGTGTGGCGAGGTAGAGGTGGCGGCGGAACTGCGACGGAGTGTCCGGCAGGGTGCGGTGGAGGGGCACCGTGGAGATGAGGGAGGCGGTGAAGGCGGCGATGAGGGCGGTGGGTGTGCCGGTGGAGAAGCGTGCTTGCCACAGCGGCTCCCTCAGATGCCCGCCCCAGGCCATCCACTCGGGCACGTCGGAACCGGTGGCCGCGTAGTGGTGCCGTACTCCGGCGAGTCCGTCCCAGGAAGGGAAAGTCTGGGTGCCGTCGGTCCTGACGCTGTGGCCCCAGCCCTGGGCGAACAGCGGCGCGTACGCCTCGTAGGCGGGTGTCGTGTCCCCGTACAGGTGGTCCTGGTCGCTGTGCAGGTCTTCTAGGTAGAGGTCGAGCAGCTCGGCGTGAACGTCGTGCAGCAACTCGATGGGGGTCGTGGCGTCGAAGGTGATCTGCCAGGCCCTCGGGCCGAAACGGACGCGGTTCGCGGCGATCGTCCACGTCCCCCGGCGGGATGTACCGGGTTCGAGGTGGAGATAAGTCCAGAGCCGTAGGCAGGGGCTGACGGCGAAGGCCGTCCCGTTCTCAAGCTGATGCAGTGTCCAGTCTTCGTCGAACGGGAAGGGCCAGGCTATATAGGGATCGGCAGTACCTGGGCCGGCGAGGTGGCGGGGAAGGACCTTCACCGTCTGTTCGGGGCCGGGATTCTTCTTCGGAGGGTCGGATGGCACCAGGGGTCTCCTGCCGGGAAGTGCGCGCGCAGCGCCGTGCGGAGGGTTCGGACGGAGGGTCAGCGGGCGCGGGCGTCACTGCGCGCGGCCGACGGGGCGGGGGCCGTGCTGGCGGTGGGTCCTGCGGCCCGGTTCGGTGCGGATGGGGTCCAGGCGCCGGGGAACCCGACGGCGGTGTACTGCTCGATGGCGTCGCGCAGTCCGGTGGTGATGGCGCCTTCCCACGGTGGCCGGCCGGGGCGGTGGTATTTGTCGAAGGTGCCGTACTCCTTGGTGTTCGGCCGGGTGTTGGCCGCCTCGTCGCGGCGGTGGAAGGTGCCGTGGTCCAGGAAGCTGAGGGCGACCGTGTCGAGCACACCCCGGTCGGGATGCACGACCGTCAGGCGCAGGCCGCCGTAGGTGTCGGCGTAAATGGTGGTGCTGAAGTCGATCCGCAGCCGCAGCGGTGTGCCCGGGGTGGGGGTGGCGTAGTAGGTGTTGCCGACGACGGTGCTGTCGTGGAAGGGGAGGCACAGCTCGGCGAAGAACTCGGGGGCCTGCAGGGACAAGAAGGGGCTCCGGTCGGGATCGGGCCGTGTTATCGGCGTGGTCCGGGCAGTGCCGGGCGGCTGGTGGTGCTCCAGCGCGGAACGCTCGCCGCCGGCAAGGCGGCCGGGCGGCGGGAGACGGCCCGCCGGACATCGAGCGGCGTCGGCACCGCCGGGCCCGGCTGGACGATCGGCGTGAGACGGGTCATGCCCTTGACGTAGCTGAAGGTCTCCGCGCGCCATCGGGGCAGCGGCGCCGGATCCGAGACGCATTCGGTGACCGCGGTGAGCAGGGGCACGGGGGTATCCGTGCTGGCGGTGGCGTACCAGAAGGGACGGTGGGCGGAGGCGCCGGCCCACAGGTGCCAGCGGGCATCCCGCGTGGTCAGCTCCGCTTCGGAATTGAGATGGCCGGTGGTGAATTCCAGGGTGGCCAGCTTGTCGGGCGAGCGGATGGCGAAGACGTTGTGGTGGGGCCGGTCGAACTGCCAGCCGCGGTCGATGAGCGGTACGACCGCGAGAAACGGGTCACGGTCCGCGTGGCCGGGGTCGGGCGCGGCGAGGTAGGCGTCCGGGCCCTGCTCGTACGCGTGGGCGAGGGCGGTGGTGAAGGCCGTGACGAACTCCGTCGGGCAGGAGTCGTTGAAACAGACGCCCCATACCGGCGGCGCGAAGAGGTCGTTGTAGGCGTTGATGCGCCACAGGCCGTCGTCCTCGCCCTCGGGCAGGTAGCCGAGGCGGACTTTCCGGTCGGGCGCGGTGACGAACACGTTGGCGAGGTCGTCGCGCCGCAGCTCCCAGCCGAGCGCCAGCAGAGGTGCGAGACCGGGATCCCCGACCCCTGTTGTACCGGCGAGATGACGCGGAGAGACGAACACATCCCCGTCGAGTTCGGCCTCGGAGGGTTCGGCCGTTTCAGGTTGACGCATAGATGTCCAGGGTTGTCGTGGTCAGCGCCGGCGGGCGGGGCTGTGACCGGGGCCGTCGGGCGGGCGTACGGGAGCCGATACCACGGCTTCGGACCGGTCCGGCGCGGAGGGCGGGGCGGGTTCGGTCACCAAGTGGCGGTGCAGTTCCTTGGGCAGTTGGCCAGCCGTGCGGTGCACAGGCGTCGCGGCGACGAGGGAGGCCGTGACCGCGGCGACGAGGACATTGGGCACCTGTCTGCTGAAGCTGGCGCTCCACCGGCAACTGCCCCTCGTTTCGGGAAGCACAGTCAAGCGCCATGCCTCTCCGCCGTGGCGCAGCCGGTGGTTGGTCACCTTCGCGAGGCCGGTGGGATCGGTGAACCTCTCGCCGCGCCCGTCCACGGTGTGTCTCCAGTTGGCGGTCAACAGGGGCAGGGAAACATCCGTGGCACCGGTATGTGAGTGGAGTGTTCCGGTGGCATGGGCCTCGGCGAGGGCGTGGTGGAAGTCCGCGATCAGTTCGACCGGCGTCTCCGCGCTCCAGGTTGCGGTCCACCAGGCAGCGACGAGCGCGTCCTCGTAGACAGCCGTCCTCCAGCTGTCAGCCTGGTTGGGCAGGCGGGCGGTGCGGACCAGCTGGCACGGGCTGGCGCAGAGCAGCGGCCCGCTGTCCGGTGTGTACGTGCTCCAGTCGGCGTTCGTCAGGCTCGACCAGGCGAACGCCGCTGCGTGCGATGGCTGTTCGAGCCCGGGGCCGGCGAGGTAGCGGGGTGAGACGAGGACCGGGTCGTCCGGCCCGGAGGAGTCAAGATCGGTCGGCACGAGGCCCTGCTTCCGAAAGGTGCGAGCGCCCGGGCATCGGGCGCTGAGGGGTCGGGGTGGTGGTGAGGGTGAGCTGGTCGAGGACGAGGCGGGTGCGCTGTTCGACCTGGCGGGTGCTGGTGCCGGTGACGGTGAAGAACCCGACGCGGGCGGAGTACATGGACCCGGCGGGCGGCAGAGCGACGGCGTCGCCGACTTCCCGCAGCCAGTGAACCTGCCGCAGCCACGGCGTATGGGCGAAGAACCCGTCCGTGAGGTGCCGGGCGGTGAGCGTGCCGGACACGTTCGGGTAGAGCAGTCGGATACCGGCCGCCGTACGGCGGGTTCGGGTGAGGTCAGGCGCGGTGCCGCACGCGATGTCGGCGGCGGCACGCGGCAGGTCGATGCCGGTGGCGAGCTGGACGAGGTGACCGATGAGGTCGCCGGCGATCCTCGCGTTGACCTCGACCAGGCGCGGACCCGCATCGGTGAGGCGCATCTCGACGTGCTGGATACCGTCGGTCAAACCCAGGGCCCGCACCGCGCTGGCGGCGACCGGTCCAACCTGCGGGAGCAGCGTGTCGTTGGCGTCGACCGAGTGGCCGATCTCCTCGAAGAGCGGCGCGGCCCCGAGGGTCTTACGCGTGACGGCGACCGCGCTCGTCGTACCGCGGTAGGTCACGCACTCGACCGATATCTCCGGGCCGTCGAGATACTCCTCGACCAACACGGCGGTAGATTCACGGCTGTGTGCGGCGCCGGCCTGGGCGAAGTCGAAGCCGCCGGGGAGCTGTTCGGACCTGCTGACGCGGCTGACGCCGATACTCGCCGCGTACGCCGCCGGTTTCAGCACCACCGGGTATCCGATCGTCTCCGCCGCCAGCGCCGCCTCCAGCAGAGTGCGTGCGGTCATCGCCTTCGCCGACGGCACCCGGTGACGCGCGAACAACGTGCGCTGCACGGCCTTGTTCCGGCAGTCACGCATCACCTGCGGGGTGTTCGTACGCAGCCCCAGGTACTCGGCGAGCCGGGCCACGTTCACCAGGTCCCACTCCGACCACGTCACCACCCCGTCCAGCGTGTGACGCGCGGCCAGAGCCCGCCCGGCGGCAAGCAGCGCCTGCTCGTCGGCGGGGTCAGCGATCTCCACGTCGCGGATACAGCGGCGCTCCCACGCCGGGGCACTGCCGGTGATCAGCACGATGTCGTACGCGGCTGCCACCTGATCCAGGCAGTAACCGCGCAGCGCCTCGTCCGCGGGCGCGACGACGAGAACAGTGGGACGAGAAGGCAAGGAACAGCTCCAGAAGATCAAGGGTGAGTGCGAGAGGCCGTCGTGCGTGGCCGGGGTGTATGGAAGTGCGGGTCTACGGGGTGCGTCGGCGTCGGATCTCGATCACCGGGGCCCAGTCGGGGTGGGCGGCGAGCAACTGACGCGCGTAGAAGGCGGTGTAGTTGTTGTTGAGGCCCTTCATCCCGTGCGGATGACGCCAGCGCAGGGTCTCGAACAGAGCTTTCATGCCGACCCGGCGGGCGCCGGAGGCGAGGCGCTGGGACACAAGCTGCTCCAACGCGCGGTAGACCCAGGGGTGTTCGCGGTCGAAGTCGGCGAACTGCTCGGCGAGCGTGGACGGTTTCCGCGCGTACGGGAGCAGGCTGAGGCCGGGCAGATTCTGCTGTGCCGGTATGGGCATGAGGAGGCTCTCCGGTGGTGAGGGGGATCAGGGGTGTTCGAGGCGCAGGCCGGGCAGGGTCCGCAGGCGGGCGAAGGTGACCGCGAGCGCCAGGGCCTGGACGACGGCGCAGACGGTCAGCGCGTGGACCAGTTGTGCGGGCGGGACTGCGGCGACCAGGAGGCCGGCGAGCGGGAACGGGGCCAGGAGCAGGAGGATCGTCAGCGCGAGCGTCGCGCCGAACACGCGGGCGGGGATCAGGTGGGAGCGCAGGGTGCGCAAGACCACCGTGAGGCCGCCCTCACCGGCCATGAGCACGGCCACCAGGACGAGATACGCGCTGTAGGTGGTGGCCTGCGCGACGGCGAGACACGCACCGGCGGCGACCGTCGCGGACACGGCCCCCACCGGCCACAGTCCCCACCGGCTGATCGCACCGCGGCAGACGGCGACGGCCAACAGAGACGCGACAGCGGCGGCGGACCAGATCAGCCCGACCGAGCCGGTGGAATACCCCAGCTGCTGCACGACGATCACCGGAGTCGCCGCCTGGAGCAGCCCGAGCGAAAGGTTCGACACGACGAACCCGCCCACCAGCCACGCCAACGCCGGGCGCTCCCGCAGCACCGACCAGCCGGCCCGAAACCCCCGCGCGTGTACCGGCTCCGCCGAGGCGGAAGCAGCAGTGTCGGATGCCGCGCTAGGCGGTGGCATCAGTACGGCCGCCATCAGCGAAAACGCGGCGCACGTGGTGAGCAGTCCGGTAGAACCGGTCCACTGGACCAGGAGTCCGGCGAGCGCGGGCCCGGCCAACAGCGCGGTCTGATCCACCCCCAGGAGGACCGACTGCACCCGGTGCGCCCGATCCCCGGCCTGGCGACTGGCGTCGGCACCGGTCGTCTCGGCAGCAACGTAGGAAAACTGAGACAACGCCCCACTGGCGGCGGCGAGCACCATGACCGTCACCTCCGTCCCGCCCCTTTGAGCGGGAAGTACGACCGCGGCGGCGAGCACGACCAAGGCCCGGAGCGTGGAGGCGAGTCGGAACACGCGGGCGGGGCCGTGCCGGTCGACAAGAGTCCCGGCGAACGTGACGACCGTCAGGCGCGGGATCCACTCCAGCGCGAACGCGAGCCCGGTGAGCGCGGCCGAGCCGGTGGTGGCCAGCACCAGCATCGGAATCCCGTACGTGGCCAGGCTGAACGCACCCGCGTCCGCCGCCCGGGGAAGATACACACCCCGCACGAGACCAGGCCCCGGGCGGCGCTTGTGCCGTGCTCCGGTGGGCGGTCTCACGCGGCAAGCTCGCCCGCCGCGAACCCCGCCGCCCGTGGGTTGGCCGGAATCCACTGCATCAGCAGCCGCCACGGCCCGGCCAGTCCGGGCTCGACCACCTCCGACTCCGGTGTGCCGGCGTTCGTACGCAGCGAGGACGGTTCACCGTTGGTGAGAGCGGCGTGGACCCGTGGTTCGGCCAGCAGAGCGAAGGTGTGGCGGATACGGCCGGTGAAGTCCCCTGTGGGGGCCGGGTAGGCGTGCCGTCTGGCCCAGCGGGCGGTCACGTCGTACACCTCGGCCAGGAGGACGCCGGACTCGGTGAGCCCGAGCCCGCCGCCCACCCTGGCGTGAACCAGACCGAGGGCGTGCGCCCGTTCGGTGGCGTGCCGGATCCGGTGCGGGGCAAAGTCCGGGAAGATACGGCCCGAACTCCGAGGCGGTACGGGACCGTTGTCGTCGATCTCGGTGATCAGACGGATCAACGCGGGTTCGGACAACGCCGTGACGGCTCGGCGTATGTCAGTGAGCGGCGGTGTCTTCATCGACGCGGGCCTCCCGCCGCCAGAGCCGGCTTCGGGTCGGCCGGGGCAGCGTGGGAGAACAGGCCGGAGGACAAGTCGGACCGTGGTGTCCCGGTCTCCAGAGCCGGGCGCAGCGGCGGGGCCGGCAGCCTGGACTGGCGGCTGACCCACGTCCCTGGCTCCGTGGGGGTGTTGGTGTCCGGTGTTCCCCAGACGGGATGCCGGGAGGCGTGGGTGAGGGGCCGTCCGGCGGCCCACGCGGACAGCACGCCGAACACCATTCCCAGACCGTGCCCGGACGCCGTCAGCCGGTACGGGCGCCCGCTGCCGGCGGTGTCCACCAGGCCGTCGTCGACGAGCTGCCGCAGCGGCGGGTAGACGTTGGTCCAGTAGCCGTCGGGCATGACGGTGTCCGCCAGATACCGGGCACTCGCCTCGCGGCGGGTCTTCAGCACCCACAAGATCGGCGCGGCGTGCCGCCGGGTGAGCAGGGTGAGGGCGTCCTCGACGTTCCGCACCGTCGAAACGGGCCCCGCCGGTTTCTCCAGGAACTCCTCAGCCCAGGTCGCGATCACCGGCAGCACGGGCAGCAGCGCGGTGCCGCGCCCGGTGAGGTGGTAGGTGACGTGGTGGACGGAGTGCTCGGTGCGCCCGACGAGACCCGCGTCGCCAAGCGCCCGGAGCCGGGGGTGGAGCTGGCCGCCGCGCAGCCACGTCATCTTGTCCGTCAACTCGGTATAGCGCAGGGGCTCGGCGCGCAGCGCGAGCAGGACGCGCACGTTCCACCGGGGGGTGATCATGCCGAGGGTTTCGGTGACCCGGGCGACATCCGCGTCAACGGTCGGTGGCAGGGCGGTGGTGGCCAAAGGGAACTCCTGGGAATGGGGCGCTTCAGCGCGATGGGGCGGAGGGAGCAGCCGGAACGGGAACAGCAGGTGGAGGAGTCACGGCCTGTTCGTGGGCGGGGGCCTGACCCTGCGGGGCGGGCACGCGATGCAGGCTCTGCAGTACGTCGGCCGTCGCCCTGCCGTGGGCGTCGCGGACGGCGACCGCTTCGGCAAGCCGGCGGGCGCAGTCGAGAACGTGCGACACCTCGTGCCCGCCCAACTGCCGTTCCGGGTGGACGAGCCGGGCTAGACGGTCACGGTGGAAGGCGATGGTCCGCTCGGCGAGGGCGAGTTCGCGGTGCATGCCGAGCAGAGCGGCGAGCATCCCAGGAGGCTGAACCTGGGCGTGAGCTTGGAGGTCGGTGAGCGGGGCGCCGTACAGGTCCTCGATCCGCCCCGCTATCTCGGTGGACGTGTGGTCGGGCAATCGAGGGCTTTCACGGTCGGGGCCCTGGGGCTGCCCCAGCACGCGGTGATGCCGGGACGGCCGTAGGGGGCAAGGTGGTGGTGATCTGCGGCTGAGCGAACTCCACCGGACGGGACGAGCGCTCATCGGACTGCGCGGGCATGGTGCGCAGCAGCTCACCGAGCGCGGTGAAGTAGCCGTCGCGTGCATCGAGCGCGGCGGCCAGCCACTGCGCGTCGAACCGCAGGTCGCCCGCGGACAGTCCGCCCATGGCACGGCCCGGGGCCATGGCCTCGTGCACACGGTCGCGCACCCGGGCGACCTGTTCTTCGGCCAGCGCGAGGAACGACCTCAGCTCCAGCGCCCGCGCCAGCGCCGCGGCCCCCGGGGTGACAGCGGCCCTCTCGTACAACTCGGCGACCGGCGCGCCGAATATCTCGGCGAGACGGCCGTCCTGACTGCTGGGCTTCGCCCTCGTACTCACAGCCCGACCCCCTTCGCCGGCACCGGTGCTGCCGGGACGGACACGGACGCGGGCTGTGAGGTGCGCAGCGCCGGCCCGCGCCGCCGAGCGGCAGAAGTACCGGTGCCCCGTACGACGGTGGTGTGGGGTTCGAGGAGGTGGGTGACGATCAGGGCCCGTCCGTCGCGCACGGCGACGGCCGAGTTCACACGCTGGGCGAGATCCAGCACCGGGTCGCCGAGCGGGCCCGGTTCGGTGTCGAGGACGGCGAGGAGGTCATCCTCCGCCCGCTCAAGAGCGGTCTGGGCCTGGCTGAGCATGCCGTGCCAGTACACGAGTTGCGCCGCCTGCGGGTTGGCGTCCGGGGACTTCTCAACTGCCCCGCGCAGAGCCGTGAAGCTCACACCGAAGCGGGTTTCGATCTGCTCGGTGATGACACCGAGAACGTCGTCGCTGCCGTCGTTCACTGCGAATTCCTTTCACCCAGATGGAAATCCACGCCGGCGCGCAGACCGGGCGCCGGACTTAAGGAAGGTGGGTCAGTCGAGGCAAATGCGGACGTCGCGGTAGACGTAGGTGCCGGACACCCAGCCCTTGACGCCGGTCGTCCGGTCGGTGATGTAGTGCCAGTTCCCACTCGTCTTGTGAACGGTGAACTTGTGGCCCTTGTAGAGCACGCCGACGGCGGTGGACTTGGTCGTCGCCTTCGAGCGGATCGTGACCGCCTTGGTGCCGATGACCCACGGACCGGGCCGCTCACACGGCCGCTCCGCCACGGCGGTGACCGGCGCGGACACCGGGGCGGCTGTCGCCGCGGATGCCGCGGTCGCCGGCAGAGCGAGTACGCCAAGCAGCGTCACGGGTATGACAATTCGGGTTGAGCGCATGCGGAAAAGAGCCTCCGTGCAGGAAAAGGGAAAGGGAGTGGTAAGTGGCCGTGACTGGTGTCCCGGCGGCTGTTCAAGAGTCCGGAGAATGGCCGGTTTGCCCAACCGGCGATCGTCGGCTATGTTTCGCCGCGCCGACCGGATTCAGGTGTTCAGCGGGAGCGGCCGGGCGGGCGCGGGAAAGGCGCCTTCGGCATCCGGGGGCGGCGGGCGGAAAACGCAGCCGGAGCGACGGGCGGCAGAGGGCCGGCGCTGCCGCCGAGCCGGTCCTCGCACCATGCGAGGGCGTCTTCGACCGTGTCGAAACCGCCCTCACGCAGGGTGTGGGTCCACGCCTCGAAGTCGACCTCTTCGACCACGACACGGAACGGCGACGGTGCGCGCTCGTCAAGGGCGCGCAGGGCGACCACGGTGACCGGGTCGCCAGGGTCGTCGCGCGTATAGGAGTACCCGCAGGCGAAGTGGTCCCCGTCGCCCATGAGCCGCGCCTCCAGAGCACGCGTCGCCTCATCGGCCGGCGGTGGCCCCAGCTCTGGGTTCAGTCCGATGGCGTCCGGCGGACAGCCACGGTGGATGAGCCAGGACTGCACCATCGCGGCCAGCGGGAGAGTCGCCTTCTCGAAGTCGAACGTCCGCCTGTGCGTGTCCCGGTGCAGGTGAAGACCGACACACTGGGGCTCACCTGGAATACCCCAGGTGGCTGCGGCGTCGTGCAGCACATAGAAGCTGTGTACGCCGTCGGAGGTGTGATGCTCGGCGAGCGGAATCAGATCCAGCTCAAGGGGTCCGACCTGGCGAGAGAACGCTTCGGCCCTCCCACGGGCGGCGACGAATCCGTCAAGACGGAGGTCGAGTTCAGGACGGCGACCCCGCCGGCCCTCTTCAGGAAAATCAGCGGAGATGGTCATGCAGCCTTTCGCCCGGCCCGTACTCGGGCCGGGTGTTCAGTTGCGGGCGCGCGGAGCGGGCCACGCTCCGGCCCTCGGTGGGGGCCGCGTCGCCGCGGCGCCCTCGGGCCGGCGGCCGGTCAGAGTGGTGCGTCCGGCGTCGGTGAGCGTGACCCGCTGGCCTGCAATGGCGGGATGTGCGGTGTCGCGCTCGACGAGCCCGTTCTTCTCCAGCCTGCCGAGGACGGACGGCGGGATACGGGTCCCGGACGCGGTGACGACCGACAGCTGGTTGGTGAGCAGGTGTCGGCGGAGGTGGGCGCCGCGGGCGATGGCCAGCAGGGCGGCGAAGTCCGGCGCGGACAACTCCACGCCTGCCGGGTTCGCGCGGGGGGCGTCGGCCTCTACGCGCTCCAGCACCGCCACTGTCGCCTTCTGGCGTTCGTCGCGGGTACCGGCCGCTTCCTCCAACTGGCCGACCGTACGGTCTATGCGGTCGAACAGGGCCTGGTCGACGGGGAACTCCCCGCCGGCCAGACGGCCCAGCAGCGTGCGGTAGAACGTCACACCGGTCACCGCTTGCACCAGGGCACGGTGCGCTTCGACCAGGCGGGTGTGCGACTCGTCGAGAAGACCGCGGTCGCACTGCTCCCACAAGGTGTCGACGCTACGGCCCACCGCCGCCTCGATGCGGTGGTCCAGATCAGTGAGCGCCTTCAACGGCGCCTCCGGCGGGCGAGAGGACAAGAGAAGACTCCGTAGAGGCGGAAAGGGATGGAGGGGGATGACGTCCGCCGGTCCAGGAGAGAAGCAAGAAGACCCGGCGGAGGGCCTGCGTGCGGCCCAGCCGCATCAGGCGGCGCCCGCCGGCAGAGTCCTTCGAAGCCACAAGGTGATTCCCTGACCCGGCGGGTGACCGTGCACGAGGGCAGGTCAGCGCACGTTGTGCGGCACCGCGGCCAGCAGGTCCTGCCGCCGGTAGGACCTCGGGCGGCGCCCGTCGAAGTCGGAGACCTTGCGGGTGAAGACACCGAAGGGGGCCATGAGCTGGGCGAGCCGGGACTGCGTCAACTCGGCGTACGGCCAACGCTCCTCAGCCAGCCCGGGAAGATCCTTCAGGCAGTCCACAAGGTCCCACGACGCCATCGTCTCCGGGGCCCCGACGACGTCAAAGACATGCAGCGCGGCACGGACCACGCACCGAAGACCGGGAGGATCCTCGGGGCAGGACGAGAAGCCGTCCTCCGCCCCGGAGTCGTCGGCTCCGCCATCACCGTCATGCTCGTCGGAGCTTTGGCCCCAAGCGCAGAAGTCGCCCCGCGTACCGGCGCCTTCGGCGCCGGTGTCCGGCTGGCAGCATGCCGTGGTGGAGAGCAGCCGGCTGAGCTCGATACCGGCGGCCAGACGCTCCACCAGCAGGTCGATCAGCGATTCCAGCAACCCACCATCACCGTTGCGGGGACGGTTCGCCCGTGCGAGGAGCCGCTGGTCAAGCCGCTGGACCTCCGCGTGGGCATCCAGCAGGGCCCGATGGTGCGGGACTTCCCGCACCACCGGGTCCTGGTTCAGGGCGCTAGCGAGGGAGTCGAGCAGGGAGGGATAGGTCGTCAACGGGCAGAGCCCTTCACAGTGGGGAATGGGACGGGATGAGCAGGGCCGGGGGCTGCGTGGGGCGGCGGACCCGGCTTCGGAACCGGCCGGCGGGCCAACAACTGCGGCGGACGGGAGCGGGCCGCGTGCGTACGGGCACTCAGCGGCCGGCGAGCCATCCCCAGACGACGCCCAACGGTGTCGTAGATGTCGTTCCCGGCGCGCGGCCGGACAGCCACCACACGAATCTCCATACGGTGCGCCCCTGCTGGTGGTGCGGGGCGCAGGGCGTAGACGAGGCGCCACTGGTTGCGGTAGTCGAGGGCCAGCTTGCGGTACCCGGACAGGTCCCCGGTCAGCTTGCGGCCGAACAGCTCGGCGTGGACGACGTCCTGGAGCTGGGCGAGCGCCAGATCACGGATGTCGCCCGGCGCCTGCAACAGGTCGGTCAGGGCGCGCGGGTCGAAACTCAGCCCGTACGCAGGCTGCTGCCCCGCCCTCACGACACCGGCCCGGACGGTTCATCCGGCTCCCGCTCCGGCTCCCGCTCCGCTGCCGGTGCGGAGGAGTTCTCCTGCGTGCGGGCCGAGGGCGGCGGGCCGGGCAGCAGACGGTGTGTGGGCCGGTCCGGGGAGGTCATGCACGCCGACAGCGGACCACCCGGCGCCCGCACGGCGGCCATGGCGTGGGTGAGGAAGTCGCGGTGCCACACGAACATCCCGGCCAGACCCGCTTCCGGGTCCTTGTGCTGCTGGTAGGCGAGCCACAGGGCGTGCAGCCACGCCACGACACCGTCGTGCTCCTGCCACCGCGGGCACCACGGGGCCGCCGTCGTGACCTCCGCCCCGTAGACGGGCAGCAGGAAATCGTCCACCCAGTCGCCGAGGCCGTCGAGTTCGTCCTCGTACTCCTCGCCCTCCAGCTCCAGAATCGGACGCGGCTCCGGCGAAGGAGCCGGGCCCGGCCCGTTGAATCCCGGCAGACCGAACGCCGCGAACGGCGACGCACCACCAGGAGCGGGAGAGGGCGCGGAGGCGAGGTGTTCGAGCTGCCGGGCCTGGAGCGCGGAGCGCTCCATCAGCTTCCTGACACCGGCCTCGACACCGTCGAGATCACCGTCAGGGATACGGACCGGGTCCAATTCCCCGTCATCGGGGCCGGATACGGATTCGGGCATGGAAATAAGGGCCTCCTTGAAGACACGGCCATCGGACGAACACGCCTTCAACGGTCCGGATAAACACCGGCTTGGCCAACCGGCGAACCCGTGCTACAACACCATGGAGCCAGAGCCCGCCGACCAAGCAACGGGGCATAGTCCGCCCTCACGGCAAGGGACTTGAGATATCAGGCGGTCAGGATGACGTCGTCCTGGCCGAGGGTCTGGCGGACGGTGTCGGTGAGCCGGTCGGCCGCGATGGTCGCGTACGTCTCGGTCTTCTCCACGCCGATGAAGTCCCGGCCTTCGAGGAGGGCGGCGACACCGGTGGAGCCCGAGCCGGCGCAGAAGTCGAGCACCGTGCCCTTCTCGGGGCAGATCTTCACCAGCTCGCGCATCACCTCGACGGGCTTCTGCGTGATGTGCTGCCGTTTCGCGCCGGATGGCTGCGAGGCGCTGTAGAGGCCGGGCAGGTAGACCGGGTTGCGGGCGGCGTCGACCGGACCCTTCGAGGCCCAGACGATGAACTCGCAGTTCTGCGTGAAGCGGCCCTTCTGCGGTCTGGCCTGCGGCTTGTGCCAGGCCAGTACCCCGCGCCACAGCCAGCCGGCCGCCTGGATCGCATCCGTCGTCGTGGGGAGCTGGCGCCAGTCGGTGAACAGCAGCGCGGTGCCGCCGGTCTTCGTCAGCCGGTGGGCCTCGGTCATGATCTGCGTCAGCCAGAACCCGTAGGAGCGCTGGTCCATGTTCTCGCCGGTGAAGTCCGGCAGCGTGTGCTGGGCGTCGGCGGAGGTGTACTTCTGCTTCGCGGAGCGGGAGGTGCGCTCCTTCGCCGTCCGGCCACCACTGTTGTACGGCGGGTCGGTGATCACGGAGTCGACGCAGTCCTCCGGCAAGGTGGTGAGGACGCTCAGCGCGTCCCCCTGGTGCAGGGAAAAAGGCAAAGAGGAACCCCGATTCGGGTGGGGAGGGTGAGGGTGAGGATTTCCCGTCGCACAGAGGAATCCCGGCCGGTCGCAACGGCGAACACGAAAGCTCGCGGCAGCGGACAGAGGGGCGAGGGGAATCCAAAAACTGTAGGGGCGAAACGCCGGTCGACCAAAAAGCGCACCGCTGATGGGTCGGATTCCGGTACCTCACGCCGACTTTTTGGTTGACCGGCGCTCCGGGCCTACAGTTTTTGAACCGCCCGGCAAGCGCCGCCTGCTGATGGGCTTCTCGGTCCGGCACCCATCCCCCGTCAACGCCTCCCGAAGGACGGTCCTGTGACGTCTCGTTGCCCGCCGATGCCCACGGCCCGGATTCCCCTGCTGAACGGGCCGGGTTGAAGGGCATAGCCGCCGGTATCGGCGTCCTCTGCCTCTCCCCTCTCCTCCTGACCGGTGCCGCTCTGATGGCGGCCTCTGCGGGCGAAGCCGCCCAAGAGGGCGGCCAGTTCACCGGATGCACCAGCACCGTCGACACCGACAGAATCACCGAGCAGGTCACCAAACTCCTCGACGGAGCGGACAGTGACACGGTCCGAATCCCGGGCCTGGACCTGCCCGCCGAGCAGGTCCCCAACGCGCAGAAGATCGTCGCCACCGGCATCGGCCTCAAGGTGCCCGACCGCGGGCAGATCGTCGCGCTCGCCGCCGCGATACAGGAATCCCGGCTCCGCAACCTCGCCTCCGGCGACCGCGATTCGCTCGGGCTGTTCCAGCAGCGCCCGTCCAAGGGCTGGGGCACCGCGCAGCAGATCCGCGACCCGATCCACGCGAGCGAGAAGTTCTACCAACGCCTGTTGAAGGTGGACGGGTGGCAGCAGCTGACCGTCACCCAGGCGGCCCAGGCCGTGCAGCAGTCCGGTTACCCGGACGCGTACGCGCAGTGGGAAGACCTCGCGACCGCCCTCCAGGAAGCCATCGCCCGCACCTTCCCGAACACCGGCAACAACGGGACCGACCCTGCGGACGTCTCGGGGTGTGAGCCGGGCGAGGATGGCTCCGGGTACGGGCGGATCCCCGAGGGCAGCGTGCCGAAGGGATACGCCATCCCGGAGGACGCCCCGGCCGAGGCCCGGCGGGCGATCCGGTGGGCGATGGGCCGGCTCGGCACGCTCTACCAGTGGGGCGGCACCTGCACGAACGCGCACGGCCCCGATCCGATGGGCCGCTGCGACTGCAGCTCGCTGACGCAGCAGGCGTACAAACACGCCGGCGTCACCCTCACCCGCACCACATACACCCAGGTCAACGAAGGCAGAGCCGTCTCGGCGAAGGCCCTTATGCCCGGTGACCTGATCTTCAGCCGCGGCACCGCTACTCGGCCCGAGCACGTCGGCCTGTACATGGGCGAGGGCCTCGTGATCGAGGCGCCCAGGACCGGTAAGCCCGTACGGATCACACCGCTGAAGGACTGGACGGTCCTCACGGTCCGCCGCGTCCTCTGACGCCACACGCCACCCAGACACGGCTCGGGGCTCGTCCCGCCGGGCGCCCTCGCCCCCGCCTTTCGTTTCACTCGCCGCCGGTTTCATCTGACCCGCGTACGCAAGGAGTTCGTCATTCCCCTGTTTCTCGCTGACCGTCTGCGGCATCTCGCGTACGACCCGGGCATCACGCCATCGGACGGCGGTCTGCCGGGCCTGGCCGTACTGAAGAACGTCGTCAACTCGATCAACCTGTTCGGGATCGTCGCCGTCGTCGGCGCGCTCGCCGTCTCCTTGGGTGTGTGGGCCTGGGGCCATCACTCCGGAGGCCACCAGGCCGAGGCCAACGGCAAGAAGGGCGCCGTCGTCGCGGCCGGCGCCGCGCTCGGGCTGGGTGCCGCCAACGGCATCGTCCAGTTCTTCTCCGCGCTGGGGGAGCAGGTCCAGTGAAACTGAACCGCTTCCCCGCGCTCGGCGGCTACGGGATCGGCTGGTCGGCCAACCGCCGCATCCTCATCGTCGCGCTCGTCATCACCGCCTTGCTCGCCGTCGCCGCGACGGTCGCCTGGTTCACCGGCCGCACCGACCAGCACAACAGCTCCAGCACCCCCGGCACCACGAGCGATTCCTCAGCAGAGATACCCACCCCGAAGCCCTCCACCACAACGGGAGGCGGTTCGGTGTCCGCACCTGCGCAGATCGCCGAGCCGGTCGCCTTCGCGAAGGCGGCGGCCGTCATACTCTGGTCCTACGACACCCGCACCACCAGCCGTGATCAGCAACTCGCCGGCATGCGGGCGTGGATGACCGAGGAGACACAGTACGCCGACTGGGAGTCCGTCTCCGGCCAGGTGCCCGATCCGCTGCTGTGGTCGCGTATGGCGGATCAGGACCAGCACGCGACCGCCACGGTCACCGAGGGCCACTTCCCCTCCGCGTTCAAGCAAGCCCTCGCGGACGATCCGTCGGCGATCACCGAGGCGTACATCTACATCGTCACCGTCAACGGCACCCAGCGGATCGGCTGGGCGAAGGACGGAGCAGGGGCGGAGGAGCGAGCGGTGACCCTCGCCGTGCAGTGCCGCCCCGACCACGACTGCACCCTGGCCGCCCTCGCCCCCTCCGTCACCCAGTGACCCCGCCCAGCCGACACGCAGGAAGGAGGACCAACTCTCGTGGCCTTCTGTGATCTTCCGCTGACGGACACACTCTGTGCCGTCGGCGACGCGGCCACCTTCGCCTCCGACCCGGGCAAGGCGATCGGCGACTGGATCGCAAAGAGTTCCGGTGAACTCGCCGCCGCCGCGTCCGACCTCGCCGCCACCGCCGTCAACGCCACCACCACCCCCGATCTCAACGCGGGATGGTTCCGCGACAACTACGCGATGCTGCTGCCGATCGGCCTCATCGTCCTCGTCGCCACCTTCTGCGCGCAGCTCGTACGGGCTGCCGTCAAACGCGACGGGCAGGCCCTGGCGCAGGCGTTCACCGGCACGGCCGGCGGGGTGCTGTTCGCGTTCTGCGCCATCGCCCTGACCACCGTCGCCATCGAAGTGGTCGACGCCCTCTCTGACGGCCTGTTCAAGGCCGCGAACCTGTCGATCGAGACCGCCGTACGGCGCATCGTCAAAGTCTCCCAGCTCGGGGCCCTGTCCGGGCTGGGCTGGATGATCCCCAGCATCACCGCACTCGGTGCCGCGATCGGCGCACTGATGTACTGGTGCGTGATGATGGTCCGCAAGGTCGGCATCCTCGTCATGGTCACCCTCGCCGTGTTCGCCGGAGCCGGCGGCGGCTGGGAAGCCGCACGCCGCTGGCGCCGCGGCTGGATCGAGGCCACCGCCACCCTCGTCGTCTCCAAGCTGCTGATGACCGTGATCTTCGTACTCGGTATCGCCGCAATGGGCAACACCGACTCCAAAGACGGCATGGCCGCCCTCGCGGACGTCATGTCCGGCATCGTCATCATGCTCCTGGTCCTGCTCTGCCCGTACGCGACGTTCAAGTTCGTGCACTGGGCAGCCGAAGGCACCGACGGCGAGTCGATCCACCGCACCGGCGGAGCCGGCGCCCAGCTCGCCAAACAGCACGCCGAGAAGGCAGCACGCAAGGCCGCCTCCCTGGCCACGACCGCCGCCACCGGCGGCGCGGCAGCCGGAGCCGAAGCAGGCGCCGCCCAGGGCCCCGACCCCTCCAGCAGTGGTGGGGGTGGTTTCCCCGGCGACATCGCCGCCAACCCCACCAGCAATAGCGATAGCCAGGGCGGTTCGCAGAGCGGCGGGACGGGACTCTCCCCAGGCGGTGACGCCCTCAAGTCCGGCCTGGAGAAAGCCGTTCAACCAGCGCCGACCAGCCTGGCCGACGACATGAGCGGCGGATTGGGCAGCGGTTCGGGAGCAGGCGCTGCCTCCGGCCAGGCGCCCGGTTGGTCCGCCCCGCCGACCACGGCTCCGCCCCCGCAGGGCGCACCTCCGTCTCCCGGCTCACAGTCCGCCGGAACCACTGGCACGGCCGGACCGCCTCCTCCACCGACCGGCCTCTGACCAACCCCGCTTCCAGGGGCGGGACGTGCTCGGCGCGTCCCGTCCCCAGGCTCCACCCGCACTCCCAGGACCTGCCTCTTGTCTTCTCCCTCCGCCGCTCCGGTCACGGTGAAGTTCCCGCACCGCTCCCGCCGGGGCATCCTCCTCGGCCTTTCGCTGCCCCAACTCGTCCTCGTCTCCGCCACGTTGGCGCTGCTGCTGGTCGCGGTCGTCTCCACCGGGCTCCTCGGCGCCCTCGCCCTGACACCCCTGTGGGCCACGGTCGCCGCACTGATCACAATCCGCCGCCACGGCCGGTCCCTGGTCGACTGGGCGCCGGTCGTCGCCCGCTACGCGCACCGCCGCCGCACCGGCCAGATTCTGTGGCTCGCCCGCCCTGTCACCCGGCCCCGGCGTGACGGTGTCCTGCACCTTCCGGGCACGACCGCCTCGCTGCGTGTGGTCACCCCGGGCGACTCCGCCAACGGCGCCGCCGCTGTGCACGACCCGCACCAGCAGACCCTGACCGCGATTGCCCGTGTCTCCTCCCGGGCGTTCGTCCTGCTCGACCCGGCCACTCAGAACCACCAGGTCAACGGATGGGGACGCACCCTGGCGGGTATCGCCCGGACCGGGCACGTCGCCACCGTGCAGGTCCTGGAGCGCACCGTCCCCGACTCCGGCGACACCCTGACCCGCCACTGGGCACAGCACGGCCAGGCCGGAGCACCGGTTGCCGGGCAGGTCTACGCCGAACTCGTTGATGCCGCCGGACCGGCAGCCGCCCCGCACGAGACCTACCTCGCCATCAGCCTCGACCTCAAGGCCGCCAGGCGTCTGGTCTCGCAGGCCGGCGGCGGACTGCCTGGGGCGTTCACGGTGATGGAGCAGACCACCGCCTCGATCGCGCAGGCCGCCCGCAACGCCGGACTCATGGTGACCGGGTGGCTGAGTTCGCGGGAGGTCGCGGCCGTCATCCGTACCGCCTACGACCCGAAAGCGCTCTCGGCACTTCAGCAGTGGTCGCAGTCCGGGCGGGCGGAGGCAGACCCGGCAGCCGCCGGGCCCGTCGTGCAGTTCGAGGAGTACGACCGGCTGGCCACCGACACCGCGCGGCATGCCACGTACTGGGTGGAGAACTGGCCGCGCACCGAGATGGGTGCCGGATTCCTCCACGGGCTGATGTTCACCGCCGGGATCCGCCGCACCCTGTCCCTCATCTACGTGCCGCAGGGGCTGGAGTCCGCACTGCGGGACGTCCAGCGGAGGAAGTCCGCGATCATCGCCGACGCCAACGAACGTACCCGTCGCGGGCAGGTCGACAGCGAAGAGGACTCCGTCGAGTACGCGGACGTCAAACAGCGCGAACGTCAGCTGATCGCCGGACACGCCGATGTCGCCCTGACCGGGCTGGTCACCGTCACCGCCGACACCGACCAGCTCCTGGACGCGGCGTGCGCGCAGATCGAGACCGCCGCCGTCACCGCCGGCGTCGACCTGAGACGGCTCAACTTCCAGCAGCCCGACGCCTTCACCCTCGCCGCCCTCCCCCTGGCCCGCACCGCACTCTGACGACCAGGCACCGCTCCGCCAGCGCCGATATCCCTGCCCTCCGGCAGGAAGGAACCCCTTTGACCTCTCCCCCGCGTCCCGACGACGCCCACCCCTATCTGCGGGCCGCGACCGCCGGTATCCGCCACCACACCCGCGCCCTGGAACGGGCCGTGCCGCCGCAACCGGTGGGTCGCGTGCATCTGGACGTACTCCACGCCCATCTCACGGCGCTGCACCGGCTCCTCGACCGGATCACCGAGTCCACCCAGCCACCCCACCCGGCTGCGGGCCGTCAACTGGCCACCGCCCACGCCCGGTTGTGGCAGGCCACGACCGCCGTCCACGACGCCTTCCACCTTCTCCCCCACAACACCGGAACCCTGGAGTCGTCGGAGTGCGATCCGGAGCGGCTGCCGGAGGGCCCGCCGGTGCTGACCATCTGCCAGCGGCACCTCGCCGCCGGCCACGCGATCCGCCGCAAGGCCACCCCCACCGATCTGAACACCCCGCTCCACGGCCACACCACAGCGTGTGCCCGGTGAACCACCGCCCCTCTCGCCGGGCCCGGCGCGCCTCCGCCAGTCCGCTGTTCACCCCACACGGAACCGACCGCGCGAGCAGGAAGGCAGCGCGCCGACGGCTCGCCGAAGCCACCGCCAAGGCCCGTACGGAAGCCACCGTCAACACGGCGGGCACCGCGCCGGCGGAGAACGAGAACCCCGCACCGTTTTATCCGCCGGGCGGACGTCCCGGACTGAATTCCGCACGCGGGAACCGGCTGCGCCTGCCGGCCCACCGGATGACGACCGCCGTCGCCGCCGGGGCGTATCCGTTCCTCGCCGAGGGCGGGCTTGGCGCGGAAGGCATCTACATCGGCCGTGACGTCCACGCGGAAGCATCGTTCGTGTTCGACCCATTCTCGTTGTACGGGAAGATCGAAGGGTTCACCAACCCCAACGTCTTGTTGGCCGGGGTGATCGGCCAGGGCAAGAGCGCCCTGGCCAAGTCCTTCGCGCTGCGCTCCGTCGCGTTCGGCTACCGCGTCTACGTCCCGTGCGACCCGAAGGGCGAATGGACCCCGGTCGCGAGCGCGCTGGGCGGCGCCTCCGTCGCCCTCGGACCCGGTCTGCCGGGGAAGCTGAACCCGCTGGACGCGGCGCCGCGCCCTGCCTCCGTATCGGAGACGGACTGGGCGGGCGAGATCCGCAAACGCCGTCTGCTGCTGCTCGGTTCACTGGCCCGTACCGTCCTCGGCAGGGATCTGATGCCGATGGAGCACACCGCGCTCGACGTCGCGCTGGACACCGTCGTCACCCACGCCACCGGCAGCAACCGGGTCCCGCTGCTCGGTGATGTCGCCACCGCGCTCAACAACCCGTCCGGGCTGGACGAGGCGGCGGGGATGATGTCCGGGCACCTCGGCGACGCGGCCCGCGATCTGGCGCACGCCCTGCGCCGCTTGGTCCACGGTGACCTGGCCGGCATGTTCGACGCCCCCTCCACCGTGATGTTCGACCCCGCCGCGCCGATGCTCACCATCGACCTGTCCCGCCTCGGCGGCTCAGGCGACGACACCGCCCTCGTCCTCGCGATGACCTGCGCGAGCGCCTGGATGGAATCCGCTCTCACCGACCCGAACGGCGGCAGGCGCTGGATCATCTACGACGAAGCGTGGCGCCTGATGCGCCACCCCGGCCTCCTCCAGCGCATGCAGGCCCAGTGGAAACTCTCCCGCGGCCTCGGCATCGCCAACCTCATGGTCATCCACCGGCTGTCCGACCTCCTCACCGCCGGCGACGCCGGATCACAGGGCCGCGCCCTGGCCGAAGGGCTCCTCGCCGACTGCTCCACCCGCATCATCTACCGCCAGGAAACCGACCAGCTCCACGCCGCCGCCTCCCTCCTCGGCCTCACCGGCATCGAAATGGACGCCATCGCCCACCTCAACCGCAGCAGGGGCCTGTGGAAAGTCGCCGGCCGGTCCTTCATCGTCCAACACCAGCTCCACCCCCACGAACTGGCGCTCTTCGACACCGACGCCCGCATGCACCGAGAAGGTCCGCACGCTCATGAATCCTGATGCCCGGCGCCAGCTGATACCCCGCGGCGAAGTCCTGCGCCTCATCGGCGTGCTCGACGGGATGAAGGCCACACTCCTCGACGCCGCCGAGCGGTGGCAGCTGCTGGACGACACCGGTCACGTCCCGAGCACCCCGGCGTACGCCGACCTGGTCCAGCATGCCGCCGCCGGACAGGATCTTTCCTGCGACGTCGTACGGCTGACGGCTGACTTCGCCCAAAGTCCTCACAGCACGACCCGCGCCGGCCTAGCCGTCCTCACCCACCTCGCCACAGCGGCCACCATGTCGAGCAACGCAGCGCCGCACTTCGCCGAGACAGCCGAGACCGCGCTCTCGCTGCCCCGGCCGGCCGAGGCGACCGACCGGCGCTACCGGGACAAGCGCATGGTCATCGACCACGCCACAGCCCGCGCCTATCTGCGGCGCACCTCGGAATCGCTCGGCGACGCGGCCACGGAACTCAACAACCACCTCGAACTCCACCGCTTCTTCCCCGAACCCTCCCGGCAGCAGAGCCCGGCGCCCCCGCCTGGGCGGAGCGCCCGCCACCGCTGACCGCCGTACCTCCCCGCTTTCCACGCCACCAGGAGTCCCATCATCGAAGCTCATCCCATCACCGCGCTCTTTCCACCACTCGACGAAGACGAGCTGCGCGCCCTCGCCGACGACATCCGGGAACGTGGCCTGCTCCACCCCATCGTTCTGGATCCCCAGGGCCGCCTCCTCGACGGGCGTGGCAGGCTCCGGGCCTGCGAAGCCGCCTCCGTCGAACCGGCGTTCGTGACCTACGAGGGAGACGACCCGAGCGGCTACGCCCTCGCCGTGAACCTTCGCCGCCGCAACATCAGCAAGGGGCAGGCGGCGATGATCTCCGCGAAGGCCCGTTCAGTTTCTGAGCAACCACCGCGCTCAGACTCTGAGCAGACCACACGCTCAGTTTCTGAACAGACGGGCCTGTCCCTGGGGCGGATCAGCCAGGCCAACATTGTGCTGCTGCACGCCGCGGACCTCGTGGACCCGGTCATCAGCGGCGCCATGGGCCTGGACGAGGCGTACACCCTCGCCCGGGAGAACAAGGCCAAGGCCAGCTCCGCCGAGGTACAGCTCAACCGGCTGCGGGAAGAGGACCCGGAGCTGGCCGAACGCGTCGTCGAGGGCGCCCTGACGCTGACCGGGGCGTGGGCGGAGCGCACCGAGCGCGTGGAGGAGGACAAGCGGCAGCGGCGGGTCGCCACCCGGCTGCTGGACGAGCTGGTTCCCCCGCTGGCCCAGGCCCGTGGCACCCGTACGTTCTCCCGGTACGACCCCGCGTTCGCCGGGTCGGGGCCCATCACGCGGGAGACGATCGCGCACGCCATGACGGCGCTGACGGAGATGGACCAGGTCTGGCAGGAGCGTGACCTGCCGTGACCGCCCCCGCTCTCATACGGTTGCGGGGCATCGTCGAGCAGAGCGCGGTCGATCTCACCGACGCCGACGGGCGGTTCCACAAGAACCAGCTCACCGACGCGGTGCGTGATCAGCTCGCCCGTGATGATCTCGATCCGGGCCTGAGGGCCGCCGCCCTGGACACCCTGGCCCAGTGCCTGGTCACGGGCTTCGGCGAACACCGCAACCCCCGCCGCCGGCGCAACGGATCCCTCTTCCACCCGCAGGACATCCTGAAGCTCGGCAACGGGATCTGGGTGTGGATGGACCGCGCCACCGACTCCGACGTCCTGCAATGGAGCCGGCTCTCCCGGCGCAACCGGGCACGCGTCGACCAGGCCGACTCCGAGATCCAGGAGTACGCCGACCTGCGGGCGGACGCCTTCCGCGCCTATCCCGACATCGTCTACCTCGGCGAACTGGAACGCGTCGCCTTCGGCTGGACCGAAGCCGCTGCCGGTCAAGTCCACCTCCCCGGCCTGTGAGCGAGCACGGACAGCACCTCCTCGCCCTGACCGACCGGCTCAACGCCGCCGAGTCCCACGACCAGGCCGCCGACCTGGTCAACCAGATCCTTGATCCGGTCGACGGCGCCCTCGAACGCCTCGCGGACTTCTTCGAAGCGGCCGGTGAGAAGGCCAAGGAGTCCGACGCGGACGACGGATTCGACCTCGCCCACGACTTCGACGAAGCCGCCGTCGACATCCGGCGGCTGAACGAGGACCTGCACCTCGCCGCCGACCGCATGCGCGCCCGCACCACACCATCTCCCGAACCGCCCGTACGGGCCACGCACTCGAAGGCCACCGCCGTACCTACGCCGCAGGGTGCGCCAAGCCGCCGCCGCTAAGCCCGCCGGACGGGAAGAGTTCCGCCGATCCCCTGGAGGCCACCACTGGCCGTTGACTTCGACGAGGCCGGCCACCTGCACATGGTCATGAACGAACTCGCGGGCATCGCCGACCGCCTCCCCCTCACCACACAACTCTCTCCGGAACCCAGATCAGGTACGGGCGAGGACCTGGAGGACGCGATCCGGGACCTGACCCGCCACTTCACCTACCTCGCCTACACCATCGCCACGCGCGACCGCCAGGCCCATCGGTACCCCAGCCAGTACACGCCGCAGCTGCGGGAGGGCACCGCCGCACTGGCCCGCGCCGCCACCCGTACCGGCCGCGCCCTCGCCGCGCTCGGCGAAGCGGTCACCGCCACCGGGCACCTGCACCACCTCACCCACAACCGACCGGGCCCCGGGCACGCGGAGGACCTCCAGCACACGCGCACCGTGCTGGACGGCCACATCACCCAGGCGCGCGCCCAACTCTTCGCCGCCGCCCGGCAACTCCGCGCGGATGCCCATCGATTGCTGGCCGCACAGACACCGGTCGCACCTGCGGCTCTCACGACGCTCCCCGTCGCGGCGGTGTCTTCCTCTCCCCGCGGTCGCAGCCGCTGACTCTTGGAGTGATTGCCCGTTGGATCTCGACAACCCCGCCCATCTGCGGGTGGTGGCCGTCCGTCTCGGGGACCGTGCCCGTGCTGTGGCCGCCGCGGCCTCCGCGCCCGCCGGGTATCTGCAGGGCAGACTCGGCGACGAGACGTCCAACCTCGCGGATCTGCTCGCCGACCTGACCTACGCGGTGACGTGGCAGCTCGACGAAGCCGTACGCCGACCCCGCCTGCACACCCCGGAACTGCGCCGCGGCACCGCCGCCGCAGCCCGCGCCGCGATCCCCGTCGCCCTCGCGCTCGCCGGACTCGGACAGGCCGTCGCCCAGCTCGGCGCCCTGCACACGCTCGACGCGTACGAGCCGACCGAGGAACAGCAGGCCGCCGTCCACCGGACCCGCCATGGCCTGGAGCAGACCCTCCGTGACGCGAGCGCCCAACTGGCCGCCGCCGCACAGCACATGAACCACGACGCCGACCACGTGGATGATCCTCCCCGTCGTCCGCCGACACCGTCGGAGATAGCCGCTCACGCGACGGCCGGCACGCTGCCGCCCGCAGTACCGACTCCTTGCGGGCCGAACCCGGCCCGCTGAACACCCCCGGAGAACCACACCCTGTGACCGTACGAGCCATCCTTCGCGCTGCCGCCGTCCTCGGCGCCGGCAGCCTGGCCCTCACCGCCTGCACCACCAGCGACAACTCCGGCCCTCGGGCGGACCGATCATCCGAGTCCCGCCCCGGGGCTCCGGCACCTGATCAGTCGTCCGCCCCCGCACAGACGGCTGCACCGGACGACAACAGTGGCCGTGTCCTGGCCCAGGTGACCGGACGGGACAGCATCGTCCTGACCATCACCGGGGTCGAGCGCGCCGCCTCCGGCAAGAGCGTCACCGTCTCCGCGACCCTGAAGAACACCGGTGCCAAAGTCTTCTTCGGGATAAGTGCCTACGGCGGCACGGACGCCTCGATCAAGGGCCGCATGCACAGCCTGGCCGGCGCCACTCTCACCGACACCGCCCACAACGTGCGGTACAACGTGCTGCGCGACACCGCGGGCGGCTGCCTGTGCTCCACCGCCCTGCGCGCCCTCAAGCCCGGCGAAACCGTGCCCGTCTTCGCCCAGTTCCCCGCCCCGCCCGCCAGCGTACGCAGCGTCGACTTCCAGCTCCCGACGTTCCCCAACTCCACCATCCCCCTCGAAACCGCCCGATGAAAAACCCCCACTCCCGACAGCGAACTCCGGTCGTACTGGGCCTGGTACTCCTCACCTCGGCGACGGGCGGTCCTGCCCACTCCGTCGATACGGACCCTTCCGCGACCGCTCCCTCCCACCGGGTCATCACCGTGGTACACAAGATCTCGGAGGTGACCGGGAGTTCCGGGGTCCGCCGGGAGGAAACCGGCGACCGCGTGGCGTTGGCGCTCTCCGCCGGAATCCTGTTCGGCAAGGACAGCGCGCGTCTCTCCGCCGGCGCGGAGCGCCGGATCACCGAAGCGGCCCGGACGATCCGGGCAGCCGGATCGCGCGCCGTGGCCGTGGCCGGTCACACCGACAACCTCGGCTCCGCCTCGCACGGACTGGTCCTGTCCCAGCAGCGCGCCGACGCCGTCACGCGCGTGCTGCGCCGGCACCTGCCGAACACGGTGAAGGTCACCGCCCGGGGATACGGCGAAGCCAGGCCCGTCGCGGACAACGATGACGATGCCGGGCGGAAGCAGAACCGGCGGGTGACTCTCACTTACCACCACGGGAGGTGAGCCGGATAAGTACCCACCGCCCGACGGGCCTGTCTGGCTTCGCCGCCGCCCTCGCCGCCCGCCTGCCCGGCACCTGGACCAGCCACTACCACCAGCACGCTACTTACCCCGAGCAGTTCGCGCTCGCCCACCAGGTGTGGGACCTCGGGCACGTCCACTGGGCCGTCAGCGAATTCGTCCTCCGCCACGACGCCGAACTGAACGGACCCCACGGGCAACGGCTGTACGTCATCGAACGCCCCCTCAAACACGGCCAGTTCCTCGCCGCACCACTGCAACCCCGCATCGAGTTCCACCACTTCGACGGTGTGGACGAACCGAATGGCATCGCAGTACCCGGCGACCCGCCCCGCGCCGCGGCAGCCGTGGCCCGCCGCCTGCTCCCCCGCTACCAGCACGCCCTGACCGCCGTACGCCGCAACAACGCCACCGCTCGGACAGGACAACCGGCGGCCGGCACGCCCAACGCTCTGCCCCTCGCCGACGGTCGTCCCGTCCACATCCCATCCGGGCACGCACCACACGTCCGCTGAAGAAGGAAGTTCCCCTGACCCACCCCGATTTCGAGCTGTACGACAACGTCGGCCGCGACGCCGAGCAGATCGCAGCCGCCCGCTACGGCATCGCCACCCGTGGCGACCTGCTGCGCTGGGCGAGCCGGGACGCGAAGCCGTTCCTCAAAAAGCACCCGCTGCCGGACGAGGCCCTGCCGACACCCGACCTCACCCCGTACCTGACGGCGCTCGCGGCGGCTCAGACCCCTGCCGAGGCCAGTGCCGTCACCCGGCATCTGCTGGACGCCGCCGAGCCCGCGCTCCGCGCCGTGAGCGACTACCTCCTGGCCGCCGGCCAGTGGCGCGGGCAGAACCGCGGCGCGAAGCTCGACTCCCCGCCCAAGATGCTGATGACCGCGGCCAGCCACAGCCTGTCCGTACTGGCTCTCGCCGACGCAGCCGACCTCAAGGCTCTGCGCGCCGAGTACGACCCCGCCCCGACTCCGGACATTCCGCCGCCGGGACAGTCTCCGGCACCGTCCGATCTTCCCCCGGGCCCGCTGAAGTCCCCGCCCACCGGGCCCGCGCCCAGCCGGTAAGCCCCCTTCGACAGCACCGGAGTGCTCTCCTGCCCACGCCCCTGATCACGGTCGTCATCGCCACCCGTCTGCGTGAGGACCGCCTCGACTATCTGACCGCCATGCACACAAGCCTCACCCGGCAATCGGTCCCCTGGGAGGCGGTGATCGCCATCGACGGCACCGACCCTCGGCATCTGCCCGTACCGCTCGCATCCGACCCGCGCGTGCGCACCCTCGCCCTGCCCCGCCCCGTCGGCGCCGCCTGCGCCCGCAACCTCGCCCTCGCCCAGAGCCGCACCCTCTACAGCAACTGGGCGGACGACGATGACGAGTTCACCGACAACGCCATGGCCGTGCGCCTCGACACCCTCCAGACAACCGGGGTCGGCTGGTGCGCCGGGTGGAGTCGGGATCTTCACCCGGACGGTTCGACCCGATTGTGGGAATGCCCCACGCCACCCGGACGGCATGAAGCCGGCGACGTGTGGACGTACTGGAAGTCCCCGGCGGACACCATCCCCATCGGGCCGACCACCATCCTCGCCCGCACCGACCTGATGCGCGCGGCCCCGATGGGCGGCCTCGTCCAGGGCGAGGACTACTGCACGGCCGTCGGCATAACGACCCTCGCTCCCGGGATCCTGCTGCCGGTCCCCGTCTACCGCTACCGCAAGCACCCCGGGCAGCTCACGGCCCAGCCCGGGTACGACGAGCTGGAGTCGGCGGCCCGGGAGCACGCCTGGCAGTACGGCCGCAGTCTGCGCTCCGCCCTGCGCGACCACCAGCCCAAGCCCTTGCTCGGTGACCGGCTGCTGGAGCCTGCCGCGGGAGGGCAGGCATGACCAATCCGGCCATCGCGAACATCACCCTCTCGACCAGCCGCACCCACGGCCTCGTCGCCATCGCATCCGGGGCAAGGTTCCCCCAGGCCCAAGATGCCCTGCGGGAAGCCGGGTTCAGCCCCCTGCCCGGCGGGGCCTTCGCCGCCCCACCGGAGCAGGCAACCCGCGCCACCGCCAGCGCCCTGGTGCACCGCGCCCACCAGCACAGGGCGAGCATCAGCATAAGCAGCCGCCCCTACCTCGGCGAGATCGGCTCGGACATGGCCGCCCGGCTGCCCGGCAACTGGAGCGCCACGGTGAACGTCTTCCCCCGCCGGCACTGGCAGGAGGATCTCGTCGGCTCGTTGTGGGACAGCGGTGACCTCCTGAAGGCGGTGCTCCACGAGCACGTTCCCTGCGCGGTCGTGCTGAGCAACCATGCCGGTACCGAGCTGCTGCTGATCGAGCGTCCCGGTCACTCCGTCGGCTATCTCGTGGGCGCCTTCGCCACCGAGGAGTACGACGACAACTGGCAGGAGCCGAACGCGCCGCGCAGCATCGTGCTGCCCTCCGAGGCGGACCGTGCCGCACGCGCCGTCGCCCATACCTTCCTGCCGACCTACCGCCGGGCCTTGCACCACCGGCGGCTCGACACGGTCATGAGCGCACTGAACCGGATCCGTCCGGAGCACGACACACTTCAGACGATCAAGGCGTCCCAACAGTCCAGCGACAGCACACCGCTCGTCGGCTCACGCCTGCACGCGGAGGCGGAGCGGGCGTTCGCCGACGACGCCTGGCTTGGTTTCAGTGACGTCCTCCAGCACGCACCGCTCCTGCTCGCCCGGTGCCGGCCTGCAGCCAGTCCCTGGCCACAGGACGCTGGCGCACTGTCCCGGCTGCGCGGCGCACTCGCCAACAGCCAGGACACCTGGGAGGAGTTCAACGCCCTGCGCGCGGAGCTGTACTCGGTTCCCGCAGACCTGTCGGCCCAGGAGTGGTCGCGGGTGCGCAGCACGCTCGGCACTGCGGTCCTGCCGGCGATCGGGACGTGGCTCGCCGACAGCGAGGTGTTCGAGCGACAGGCCCGCGCCGCCGTCCCCGGCGGGCACATCGCCCTGTCCGCGCCCCACCCGCGTCCGCTCACCACCACACCAGCGCTCCCCTGCCCGGCCGGCGAACGCGCACCTCTGACGCCCTAGAAGGGGATCCCCCTGCCTGACGATTTCCACTTCGACTTGCCACCCCGGTGCCCTGCGGACGCCTCGTTCACCGAGGAGGATGTCGCCCGTGCCGCCGCCCACGTGTGCGCCATGGCCTTGTGCTCCCTGGACCATCCCTCCGGCACGGCGGAGAGCCTGGACGGCCTGGTGATCCCCAGTACCCGCGGACAGCAGCCGCTCGGCTGGGCCGACCTGGACCGCGACGATTTCGCCGAGTGCGTGGGCGCGATCCACCGCCTGGTCCTCTCGGCCGCCGACCACACCTACCAGGCCACCGTTCGACCACAAGAGCGGGTGCCGTCCCGGCGCATCGACACCCGTCTCCGGCCGCTTCACCCAGGAGCCCCCGTACGGGCCAGCGACGTCAGGCACGCCGCCATCTCCCTGTGCCACGCCCTCATCGGCCAGGAGGACGGCCCCGCACTGCAGTTCATCCTCGACGAGCCGGTGGCCAGCACATTCACTCTCGACGGCCCCTCCCCAACCTGGGGGCAACTTCCCGCCCAGAGCCTTCTCCCCGCACTCCACCGCATCGGCCGGGCCGTCGACCAGACCCGCACCCGCATCTGGATCGCGGTCGACACCGCCATCGTCTCCGGCGCACCGCCGGCTGCACCGAGCACCCGGGCGCCCGGTGTTCTCCCCCCGCGACCGCCGGAGCCCGGCCGGCGCCGCTGACCATGCGGACTGCCGTACGTCACCTGCTTGTTGTTCCCCTCCGTCCCTGGCAGAAAGGTTCCCCTTCGCCTGTGGATCCGTCCCTCCATTTCGTCTTCGGTACCCACCCCGACCACGGCTTCGTCGCCGCGGCCACCACCACTGCTCTGCCCGCGCACCTCGCCGACTGGTTCCTGACCCGTGTCCAGTTCGAGCCCGTCCCCGGCGACCCGGGCCTCTACCGGCTCACCGACCCCGACCGGGATGGTCGTCGCCGTACCCGGCAGGCCGTCCACGATCTGCGCCGCCAGGGATACACCGTGCACGCCGACATCGCCCTCGATCCCGCCCAGTCAGCAGGCCCGCCGACTCCCGCCCTGCCGAACGGGCTTTCCGAGCGGCGCAGCCGGATCGCGCAGGCCGCGGGCCGTTCGTCGCAGCAGCGTCCGGTCCCCACCACCCAAGCGCCGTCCGTGCGTACGGTCCCGCCGGTGCCGGGCCACACGCCCACGGTCCGCCTGCGCTCCCCCACGACCGGTCGGTCGCGGTGACGCCGGGCGCCGAGCGAATCCGCATCATCCGCAGGCACGGCGGTCAGGTTGAAGCAACCGGTCCTCTCGACACTCTTGCCGCCGACCTGCTCCGGCGGGCCGGGTTCCTGACCTTCCCCACCCTGTCCGGCCCCTGGATCCGTCTGCCGTTCGACTTGGGCGCCGAGTGGGAGAACGAACGCTCCTCCTGGGCCGCCGACATGCTCACCGCCGCCCGCTACCCGCTCACGCTCGACCCCACCCTGCGCACAGGCCCGCAG
>NZ_MDCR01000184.1 GCF_001723055.1 Streptomyces niveus | reverse complement strand
AGGTGTGCAGTACCTGGCGGTGCTGCCCGACCGCCAGGTACTGCACACCTCGCGCGACGGCACACTGCGCATCACCGACGAGGGCGGCACCACCAAGGTGTCCGGCACCCTCGATGTCTACAGCCACGACGAGGAAGGACTGCAAGGAGTCGGGGTCGACCCCGGCTTCGCCCAGAACCGGGCGATCTACCTCTACTACGCGCCCAAGCTCGACACCCCCGCCGGCGACGCGCCCGAGACGGGCACCGCCGCCGACTTCGCCCCCTTCGACGGGGTCAACCGGCTCTCGCGCTTCACGCTGAACGAGGACGGCACCCTCGACAAGGCCAGCGAGAAGAAGGTCCTCGACGTCCCCGCCTCCCGTGGCACCTGCTGCCATGTCGGCGGTGACATCGCCTTCGACGCGGACGGCAACCTGTATCTGTCGACCGGCGACGACACCAACCCCTTCGCCTCGGACGGCTACACGCCGATCGACGACCGGCCGGACCGCAACCCGGCCTTCGACGCCCGCCGTTCGTCCGGCAACACCAACGACCTGCGCGGCAAGGTGCTGCGCATCAAGGTCGCGGACGACGGCTCGTACACCGTCCCCGAGGGCAATCTCTTCGCCCCGGGCACCGAGAAGACGAAGCCCGAGATCTACGCCATGGGCTTCCGCAACCCGTTCCGGATCTCCGTCGACAAGGAGACGGGCATCGTCTACGTCGGCGACTACGGTCCCGACGCGGGCGCGGCCGACCCGGACCGCGGACCGGCCGGACAGGTCGAGTTCGCCCGCGTCACCGAGGCGGGCAACTTCGGCTGGCCGTACTGCACCGGCGACAACGAGCCCTTCAAGGACTACGACTTCGCCACCGGCGAATCGGGCGCGGCCTTCGACTGCGCGGCGCCGAAGAACGACTCGCCGCACAACACGGGGCTGACCGACCTGCCGCCGTCCCAGGCCGCCTGGATCCCGTACGACGGGAACAGCGTCCCGGAGTTCGGCGACGGCTCCGAGTCCCCGATGGGCGGTCCCGTCTACAACTACGACGCGGACCTCGACTCGCCCGTCAAGTTCCCCGAGGAGTACGACGGGAACTTCTTCGCCGGCGAGTTCGGCCGCAAGTGGATCAAGCGCATCGACCAGGGCGCCGACGGCACGGTCAACTCGATCAACGACTTCCCGTGGACCGGCACCCAGGTCATGGACCAGGAGTTCGGCCCCGACGGCGCGCTCTACGTCCTGGACTACGGCACCGGCTACTTCGGCGGGGACGAGAACTCGGCGCTCTACCGCATCGAGAACGCCACCGAGGGCTACGCCCCGGTCGCCGTCGCCAAGGCGGACAAGACGTCGGGCACCGGACCGCTGGAGGTGGCCTTCTCGTCGGAGGGCACCACCGACGCCGACGGTGAGGAGCTGACGTACGCCTGGGACTTCGGCGACGGCGGGACGTCGACCGACCCGAACCCGACCCACACCTTCGAGGAGAACGGCACCTACTCGGCGACCGTCACCGCGAAGGACCCGGGCGGGCTCACCGGCACCGCGTCCGTACAGGTCGTCGTCGGCAACACCGCGCCCGTCGTGAAGCTGGAGCTGCCCGCACCGGGCACGCTGTTCAACTTCGGCGACGAGCTGCCGTTCAAGGTCACCGTGACCGACCCGGAGGACGGGGAGGACATCGACTGCTCCAAGGTCACCGTCCGCTACATCCTCGGCCACGACAGCCACGGCCACCCGATCACCTCGAAGACCGGCTGCGAGGGCACCATCACGGCGCCCGCCGACGCCGAACACGATCCCAACGCCAACATCTTCGGAGTGATCGACGCCGAGTACACCGACGGCGGGGGCGGCGGCCAGGCCGCGCTCACCGGTCACGGCCAGTCCGAGATCCAGCCGAGGCACCGTCAGGCGGAACACGCCAACGACCAGTCCGGCACCACCGTGACCGACCGCGACGGCGCCAAGGGCGGCAAGACCGTCGGCGGCATATCGAACGGCGACTGGATCTCCTTCGAGCCGTATCTGCTGGCGGGAGCCGCCAAGCTCACCGCACGGGTCTCGTCCGACGGCGCCGGCGGCACCCTGGAGGTACGGTCCGGCGCGGCCGACGGCAAGGTGCTCGGCTCCGCCGAGGTGCCCGACACCGGCGGCTGGACGACGTTCGAGGACGTCGAGGTGGCACTGACCGGCGCACCGGCGGAGACGACCGACCTCGTCCTGACGTTCAAGGGCGGCGAGGGCGACCTCTTCGAGGTGGACGACTTCGAGATCACCGGGGAGTCACCCGTCGAGGCGGGCGAGCGTGTCCTGGTCTTCTCCAAGACCGCGGGCTTCCGGCACGACTCCATCGAGGCCGGTACAGCGGCCCTGAAGGAGCTGGGGGAGTCCACCGGCATCACGGTCGAGTCCACGGAGGACGCGGGCGCGTTCACCGCCGGGAATCTGGCGGAGTACGACGCGGTGGCGTTCCTCTCCACCACCGGCGACGTCCTGAACGCCGAGCAGCAGACGGCGTTCGAGGAGTACGTGGCCGGCGGAGGCGGCTATCTGGGCATCCACGCCGCCGCCGACACCGAGTACGAGTGGGAGTTCTACGGCGGCCTGGTGGGCGCGTACTTCGACTCCCACCCGGCGATCCAGCCCGCCACGGTGAAGGTCGAGGACCACGAGCACCCGGCCACGGCCCATCTGGAGGACACCTGGGACCGTACGGACGAGTGGTACAACTACCGCACCAACCCCCGTGACCAGGCCCGCGTCCTCGCCTCGCTGGACGAGTCGAGCTACGAGGGCGGCAACATGGACGGCGACCACCCGATCGCCTGGTGCCAGACGTACGAGGGCGGCCGGTCCTTCTACACCGGCGGCGGCCACACCAAGGAGTCGTACGCCGAACCGGCGTTCCGCGACCATCTGCTCGGCGGACTGAAGTACGCCACCGGGCAGGTCGACGCCGACTGCACCCCGGCCGGCGGCCCGGACCCCGACCCCGACCCCGGATACACGCCCATCTTCGACGGCAAGACGCTGGACGGCTGGAAGCAGGCCGGACCGGGCCAGTTCGCGGTCGTCGACGGTGAGCTGCGCTCCGAGGGCGGCATGGGCCTGCTCTGGTACGAGGCGAAGGAACTGTCCTCGTACTCGCTCAAGCTCGACTGGAAGATGGCGGGCGACGACAACTCGGGTGTGTTCGTGGGCTTCCCGGCCTCCGACGACGTCAACTCGGCCGTGAACAACGGCTACGAGGTCCAGATCGACGCCACCGACGCCGACGACCGCACCACGGGATCGGTGTACGGCTTCCAGGCCGCCGACATCGAGGCCAGGGACAAGGCGCTCAAGCCGCCGGGCGAGTGGAACAGCTACGAACTGAAGGTCGACGGGGAACGTCTCCAGGTGTTCCTCAACGGGGTGGAGATCAACGACTTCACCAACACCGACCCGGTCCGCAGCCTCAAGGACGGCCACATCGGTCTCCAGAACCATGGCGCCGACGACCAAGTCTCCTTCCGGAACATCGAGTTGAAGGAGGGCCCCACGTAGCGGGAACGGTCAGGTGACAAGGACGAGCCCGGCGGTGGCCAGCAACCACCGCCGGGCCGTCCGGTCTGCCATTTCTCCCTTTGTCCTCAACTGGGAAAAAGTTGAACCCAATTGCTGCGCAAGGTCTTTCCGGCGCGGACCAACCGGGCTAACGTCCAGCGAGATGTAGGGGACACGTTGCTGAAACAGGACGTATCCCAGCACGTCGGGAGTGGCGCTTCGGCGTGCCCCGGCACCCGCACGTACGAACAGCCCCACCCCTGGAGGACTTTCGTGCCCAGAAGACGTCATAGATCCAGATCCCTCCTCGCACTCGTCGCCGGCGCGCTGATAGCCGGCACCATCTCCGCCGTCCCCGCCGCCGCGCACCCGGACGATCCGCACCCGACGGACGACATGTTCCAGCAGGTCGCCCTCGCCAAGGGCGCCGACGAGGTGGGCGAGCCCATGTCGCTCGCCGTCCTGCCGGACCGGCAGGTCCTGCACACCTCGCGCGACGGCACGCTCCGCATCACCGACGCCGCAGGCGACACCAAGGTCGCGGGCAAGCTCGACGTGTACACCCACGACGAGGAAGGCCTTCAAGGCGTCGGGATCGACCCCGACTTCGCCGAGAACCGGGCGATCTACCTCTACTACTCCCCGGTGCTCGACACCCCCGCCGGAGACGCGCCCGAGACGGGCACGGCTGCCGACTTCGCCCCCTTCGACGGGTACAACCGGCTCTCGCGCTTCACGCTGAAGGAGGACGGCACCCTCGACAAGGCCAGCGAGAAGAAGGTCCTCGACATCGAGACCAACCGCGGCCTGTGCTGCCACGTCGGCGGCGACATCGCCTTCGACGCGGACGGCAACCTCTACCTGTCGACGGGTGACGACACCAACCCCTTCGCCTCCGACGGCTACACGCCGATCGACGAACGCCCCAACCGCAACCCGGCCTTCGACGCCCGGCGCACCTCCGGCAACACCAACGACCTGCGGGGCAAGGTCCTGCGGATCAAGGTCGCCGACGACGGCTCGTACACCATCCCCGAGGGCAACCTCTTCGCCCCCGGCACGGCCAAGACGCGCCCCGAGATCTACGGCATGGGTTTCCGCAACCCTTTCCGGATCAACGTCGACCAGAAGACCGGCATCGTCTACGTCGGTGAGTACGGCCCCGACGCGGGCGCCGCGTCCGAGACACGCGGCCCGGCCGGCCAGGTCGAGTTCGCCCGTATGACGGAGGCCGGCAACTTCGGCTGGCCGTACTGCACCGGCGACAACGACGCCTACCGCGACTACGACTTCGCGACCGGCACCTCCGGCCCGGCCTTCGACTGCGCCGCGCCGAAGAACACCTCGCCGCACAACACCGGCCTCACCGACCTGCCGCCGTCCCAGGCCGCCTGGATCCCCTACAACGGGAACAGCGTCCCGGAGTTCGGCGACGGCTCCGAGTCCCCGATGGGCGGCCCGGTCTACAACTTCGACCCGGACCTGGACTCCCCGGCGAAGTTCCCCGAGGAGTACGACGGCGACTTCTTCGCCGGCGAGTTCGGGCGCGAGTGGATCAAGCGCATCGAGAAGGACGCGGACGGCACCGTCACCAGCATCCACGACTTCCCGTGGACCGGCACCCAGGTGATGGACATGGAGTTCGGCCCCGACGGCGCGCTCTACGTGCTCGACTACGGCCGCGCCTGGTTCGGCGGCGACGAGAACTCGGCCGTCTACCGGATCGAGAACATCGCCAACGGCCGGGCCCCGGTGGCCAAGGCCACCTCCAGCAAGACGTCCGGCAAGGCGCCGCTGCGGGCGAACTTCTCCTCCGCGGGCACCGCCGACCCCGACGGTGACGAGATCACCTACGCCTGGGACTTCGGCGACGGTGGCAAGTCCACCGAGCCCAACCCGAGCTACGTGTACAAGAAGAACGGCACCTACACCGCGACGCTGACCGCCACGGACCCCGACGGGAACACCGGCAACTCCTCCGTCCGGGTCGTGGTCGGCAACACCGCGCCCAAGGTGACGCTCACCGTGCCCGCCGACGGAGCCCTGTTCAAGTTCGGCGACAAGCTGCCCTTCAAGGTCACGGTCACCGACCCCGAAGACGGCCCGATCGACTGCTCCAAGGTCACCGTCAACTACATCCTCGGCCACGACAGCCACGGCCACCCGATCACCTCGGCCAAGGGCTGTGAAGGCACCATCACCGCCCCGGCGGACGGCGAGCACGACCCCAACGCCGACATCTTCGGTGTCATCGACGCCGAGTACACCGACGGCGGAGGCGGCGGCCAGGCCGCGCTCACCACGCACGACCAGGTGCAGCTCCAGCCCCGCCACCGGCAGGCCGAGCACTTCAGCAACCAGTCGGGCATCAAGACGTACGACAAGGCGTCGGCCAACGGCGGCAAGACCGTCGGCGACATCGACAACAACGACTGGATCTCCTTCAAGCCGTACAACCTGACAGGGTCCAAGACCCTCACCGCCCGGGTGTCCTCCGGCGGTTCGGGCGGATTCCTCGAAGTGCGTACGGGCTCCGCCACCGGCACGCTCCTCGGCTCCGCGCCGATCCCGGTGACCGGCAGCTGGGACACCTTCCAGGACATCGACGTACCGCTGCGCTCGGTGCCCAAGGCCACCACGGAACTGTTCCTCGTCTTCAAGGGCGGTCAGGGCGCGCTCTACGACCTCGACGACTTCGAGATCAGCGAGCAGGCCGCCGGCAAGACGGAGAAGCGGGTCCTCGTCTTCTCCAAGACCGCCGGATTCCGCCACGACGCCATCCCGGAGGGGATCGCGGCGCTGAAGGAACTGGGCAAGAGCAGCAACATCACCATCGACGCCACCGAGACCGCGGCGCAGTTCACCACCAACAACCTCGCCCGGTACGACGCGGTGGTCTTCCTCTCCACCACCGGTGACGTTCTCAACCCCGAGCAGCAGAAGGCCTTCGAGTACTACATCTCCACCGGCGGCGCCTACATGGGCGTGCACGCCGCGTCGGACACCGAGTACGACTGGCCCTACTACGGCAAGCTCGTCGGTGCCTACTTCTCCGGTCACCCGCAGATCCAGCAGGCCACCGTACGGGTCGAGGACCACGAGCACCCGTCGACCGGTCACCTGGACGACGAGTGGCAGCGCACGGACGAGTGGTACAACTACCGCGACAACCCGCGCTCGAACGTGAAGGTCCTCGCCACCCTGGACGAGACGACCTACCAGGGCGGCACCATGAAGGGCGACCACCCGATCGCCTGGTGCCAGACCTACGAGGGCGGCCGGTCCTTCTACACCGGCGGCGGCCACACCAAGGCCTCGTACGCCGAACCGGCCTTCCGTGAGCACCTGCTGGGCGGTCTGCGCTACGCGGCCGGCCAGGTGAAGGCCAACTGCAAGCCCAACACCGGCTACCGGGACATCTTCAACGGCAAGACCCTGGACGGCTGGAAGCAGGCGGGACCGGGCAAGTTCAACGTCGGTGGCGGCGAGCTGCACACCGAGGGCGGCATGGGCATGCTCTGGTACCAGGCCAAGGAACTGGGCTCGTACTCGCTGAAGATGGACTGGAAGATGGACGGGGACGACAACTCCGGTGTCTTCATCGGCTTCCCGGCCTCCGACGACCCGTGGTCGGCCGTCAACAACGGCTACGAGATCCAGATCGACGCCACGGACGCGGCGGATCGCACCACCGGCGCGATCTACGGGTTCAAATCGGCCAACATCAAGGCCAGGGACCAGGTTCTGCGGCCCCCGGGCCAGTGGAACAGTTACGAGATCAAGGTCCAGGGTGAGCGCGTCCAGGTCATCCTCAACGGAGTCAAGATCAACGACTTCACCAACACGGATCCGGTCCGCAGCCTGAAGGACGGGTACATCGGCCTTCAGAACCACGGTGCCGACGACCAGGTCGCGTTCCGCGACATCCAACTGAAGGAACTGGCCTCCTAGCACCGGCTGGGAGCGCCACCCGGCCTCCTGGGCACCCACCAGGAGGCCGGCCGTCAGCCGGCGGCGGGCGGGGAGGCGCCGTACCCCCCGCCCGCCGTCAACCAACACACCCACCCGGCAGGGAGGCAGCCCGTGACCACCAACGATTCGACTGCAGGACGTACCGGAGTCTGGTTCGTCGGAGCACGAGGCTCCGTCGCGACGACAGCCGTAGCGGGATGCGCGGCGGTCGTCGCCGGGCTCCACCCCGCGACCGGCATGGTCGCCGAGACCGCGCCCTTCGCCGGGTCGGGCCTGCCGGCCCTGTCCACACTGGTCTTCGGCGGCCACGACACCGCGAGCTGCCCCCTGCCGAAGCGGGCCGAGGCGCTCACCGCGGCCGGTGTCCTGCCGCACGGCCTGCCCAACACGATCGCCGCGGAACTCGAAGCGGCCGACGCGGAGATCCGCCTCGGCGGGCCGATGCCCGGCGACACCCGCGACGACGACGAACTGATCGCCGCGTTCGCCGACGACATCACCGCGTTCGTACGGCGCACCGGTGTCGCGCGCGCCGTCGTCGTCAACGTCTCGTCCACCGAGCCCGAGCCCGCCGCGGACGACCCGCGGCTGCCGGCCAGCTCGCTCTACGCGGCAGCCGCGCTCAAGGCCGGCTGCGGCTACGTGAACTTCACCCCGTCGACCGGCCTGCGCAGCGAGGCCCTCGCGGACGCCGTCGAGGCGAGCGGACTTCCCCACGCGGGCCGCGACGGCAAGACAGGCCAGACGCTGCTCCGTTCCGTACTCGCCCCGATGTTCGTCCAACGCGCCCTCGACGTACGGGCCTGGTCGGGCACCAACCTGCTGGGCGGCGGGGACGGAGCGGCGCTGGCCGACCCGGCGGCGGCAGCCGCGAAGAACGCGGGCAAGGAACGGGTCCTCGCCGACACGCTCGGGATCGCGCCCGAGGGCGAGGTGCACATCGACGACGTGCCCGCGCTCGGCGAGTGGAAGACGGCGTGGGACCACATCGCGTTCGACGGGTTCCTCGGCTCCCGCATGATCCTGCAGACCATCTGGCAGGGCTGCGACTCGGCGCTCGCGGCGCCGCTCGTCCTGGACCTGGCCCGGCTGGTCGCCCGCGCCCACGAGGCGGGACTCTCCGGCCCGCTGCCCGAGCTGGGCTTCTACTTCAAGGACCCGGACGGCGGCCCCGCCGCGCTGGCGGAACAGTTCGACGCGCTCCTCTCCTTCGCCGAGCGCCTGAAGGAGAGCAAGTGAGGTTGCGCGCCTGGGCCGAACTCCTGCGGGTGTCCGCGCTGTTCACCGTCCCGGGCGACGCCCTGGCGGGCGCGGCCTCCGCCGGGGTCCGCCCCAACCGCGGCACGGCGCTCGCCGTCGGCGCGTCCCTGTGCCTGTACGAGGCGGGCATGGCGCTCAACGACTGGGCGGACCGCGACGAGGACGCGCGTGAACGCCCCCACCGCCCGATCCCCTCGGGTCGCGTCACCCCGAACGCGGCCCTGACGGCGGCGGGCGCCCTCACGGCCACGGGCCTCTTCCTCGCTTCCCGCGCGGGCCGCCCGACGCTGGCCCTGTCCACGGCCCTGGCGGCGACGGTCTGGGCGTACGACCTCCGTCTGAAGCACACCGCGGCGGGCCCGGTGGCGATGGGCGCGGCGCGGGCGCTGGACGTCCTGATGGGAGCAACGGCAACGCTCTCGACATCGCGGCGCACCGGGGCGGCGCCGCCGGCCGGGTCCGCCGCCGGTCGGAGCCGTACACCGTCGGTTCTCGTCCCACGCGACGCTCCGGCGCCGTCCGAACCTCGGGGAGTGCCGGCCCGGTTGTCGTCCTGGGCCGGCGGCCCGACGGAGCCGTCCGCTTCCCGCCGCGCCGCCCCGCCGACCCGCACCCGCCTCGCGGAACTGCTGCCATCGGCGTGGGCAGGCGGCTCCGCCCCGGCGGCCGGACAGGGGCGTACGCCCACGCCGTTGGAGACACTGGCGAGCAAGCTCGCCGCGTCGGCTCCCCGACCGGTGGTGGAGGCCGCCGCGTCGGCGGCCCGCTTCCCCGTGCCGTCCGCCGGGCCGGACCTGTGGGCGCTCGTGCCTCGGGGCCGTACCGCGGTGGCCTGGGCCGGCGGTCCGGCCGAGCCGCTCGCCTCCCGGCGCGCCGGGCCCCCCGGGCTGCCGGCGTGGCCGGCCCGGGCCGGTGTGCCAGGTGGTGCGCTCCTGGCCGCCGGGCTCCTCGGCGCGCACACCCTCGCCGTCACCACCGTCTCCCGCCGGGAGGTGTACGGCGGGTCCGTCGGGGCGCCCGTCGCCGCGCTCGCCGTCACCGGGGTGCTCGCGGGGGTCGTCGGGCGGCCCCGGGACCCCGGCGTCGGCGCCGTCGTCGCCGGTGGGCTCGCCGCCGTGTACGCCGGCACCGCCGGGCGCGCCTTCCTGCACGCCGCGCTCAATCCGTCACCGCAGCTCACGCAGCGCGCCGTCGGCGGTGGCATCCGGGCCATGATCCCGTTCCAGGCCGCCCTCGCCGCGCGCGGCGGCGCCCCGGGCATCGGGCTCGCCGTCATGGGGCTCGTACCGCTGGCCAGGAAGCTCGCGAAGAGGGTGAGTGTGACATGACCATCCGCTACGGATACGGCACCAACGGGCTCACCGACCTGCGTCTGGACGACGCGCTCGGGCTGCTCGCCGACCTCGGGTACGACGGGGTCGGGCTGACCCTCGACCATATGCATCTCGACCCGATGGCCCCCGAACTCGCCGCCCGCACCCGCAAGGTGGCCGCCCGGCTCACCGAACTCGGACTCGGCGTCACCGTCGAGACCGGCGCCCGCTACGTGCTCGACCCGCGCCGCAAGCACGGGCCCACCCTGCTCGACCCCGACCCCGAGGGCCGCGCCGCCCGCACCGGGCTGCTCGTCACCGCCGTGCGGGTCGCCGCCGACCTCGGCGCGCACGCCGTGCACTGCTTCAGCGGCATCACCCCCGACGGCACCGACCCGGACACCGCCTGGAAGCGCCTGGAGGAGTCGATCACCCCGGTCCTCGACGCCGCCCAGGCCGCCGGTGTCCCCGTCGCCATCGAGCCCGAACCCGGCCATCTCCTCGCCGACATCGCCGGCTTCCACCACCTCAGGACGCTCCTCGGCGACCCCGAACCCCTCGGCCTGACCCTGGACATCGGTCACTGCCAGTGCCTGGAACCGGCGTCGCCCGCCGACTGTGTACGGGACGCCGGCCCCTGGCTGCGCCACGTACAGATCGAGGACATGCGCCGCGGCGTGCACGAGCATCTGCCGTTCGGGGACGGCGAGATCGACTTCCCGCCCGTACTCGCCGCGCTCGACGCCACCGGCTACCAGGGCCTGACCGTCGTGGAGTTGCCCAGGCACTCGCACGCCGGGCCCGACATGGCCCGCACCTCCCTGGACTTCCTGCGCTCGATGGGAGCACCGGCATGAACCGCGAGGCGCTCGACGCACGGCTCGACCCCAAGGCCGTCGCCTGGCTGGACCAGGCACTGGCCGAAGCGGGGGAGGCGGGGAAGGCACAGGACAACGTTGCCGTCCCCAAGTGGGAGCTGCGGTTCGCCGCCGCCGGCCGCCACTGCGGACAGGACAACGCGGACGACGTCCGCACCCTCCTTCTCCAGCACGCCGCCGCCGACGTCGCCACCCTCACCCGCCTCTACCACCAGGGCGCCGCCGCCGAGCGCCGCGCCGTACTCCTCGCCCTGCCGCACCGCGTACCCGGACCCGAGGCCCTGCCCCTGATCGAGGACGCCCTGCGCACCAATGACACCAGGCTCGTCGAGGCGGCCGTCGGCCCGTACGCCGCCGACCATCTCGACCCGCACGCCTGGCGGCACGCCGTACTGAAGTGTCTCTTCACCGGCGTGCCCGTCGCCGCCGTCGCCGGCGCGGAACACCGCGCCCACGGCGACGCCGAACTCGCCCGCATGCTCACCGACTTCGCGTCGGAGCGCACCGCGGCGGGCCGGTCGGTCCCCCCAGACCTGCACCGAGTACTGAACATGACCGGCGAGGAGTCCTGATGCGTATCTTCGACCCCCACATCCACATGACCTCCCGCACCACGGACGACTACCAGGCCATGTACGCCTCCGGAGTCCGTGCGCTCGTCGAGCCGTCCTTCTGGCTCGGCCAGCCCCGCACCTCACCCGCGAGTTTCTACGACTACTTCGACGCACTCCTCGGCTGGGAGCCGTTCCGCGCCGCGCAGTACGGCATCGCGCACCACTGCACGCTCGCCCTCAACCCCAAGGAGGCGAACGACCCGCGCTGCACGCCCGTCCTGGAGGAGCTGCCCCGCTATCTCGTCAAGGACGGCGTCGTCGCCGTCGGCGAGATCGGCTACGACTCCATGACGCCCGCCGAGGACGTCGCGCTCGCCGCCCAGCTCCAGCTCGCCGCCGAGTACGCGCTGCCCGCGATGGTCCACACCCCGCACCGCGACAAGCTGACCGGGCTGCGCCGCACCATCGACGTCGTACGTGAGTCGAACCTCGACCCGGAGCACGTCCTGCTCGACCACCTCAACGAGACGACCGTCAAGGACGCGGCGGAATCGGGAAGTTGGCTGGGCTTCTCCATCTACCCCGACACCAAGATGGACGAGGACCGGATGGTCTCCGTGCTGCGCGACCACGGCACCGACCGCGTCCTGGTCAACTCCGCCGCCGACTGGGGCAAGAGCGACCCGCTCAAGACCCGGAAGGTCGCCGACGCCATGCTCGCCGCCGGCTTCTCCGAGGACGACGTCGACAAGGTGCTCTGGCGCAACCCCGTCGAGTTCTACGGCCTCAGCGGCAGACTCCAGCTCGACGTCCCCGCGCCACAAGCCCTGCACGAGGGGAACTCCATCCTTCGCGGCGGTGAGTGAGCCATGCGCTTCCGCCACCCCGACGGCTCCACCGTCCACCTCTCGTACTGCACCAACGTCCACCCCGCCGAGACGCTCGAAGGCGTCCTCGCCCAACTGCGCGACCACTGCGAACCGGTCCGTAAACGCCTCGGCCGCGACCGGCTCGGCATCGGCCTGTGGCTGGCCAAGGGAGCCGCCCGCTCCCTGATCAACGACCCCGTCCAACTACGCGGTCTGAAGGGCGAGTTGGAGCGGCGCGGCCTGGAGGTCGTCACCCTCAACGGCTTCCCGTACGAGGGCTTCGGCGCCGAGGAGGTCAAGTACCGCGTCTACAAACCGGACTGGGCCGACCCCGAACGCCTGGCCCACACCACCGACCTCGCCCGCCTCCTGGCCTCGCTGCTGCCCGACGACGTCACCGAGGGCTCCGTCTCGACGCTGCCGCTCGCCTGGCGCACCGCGTTCGACGACGCCTCGGCCCGCACCGCCCACGCGGCCCTCACGACCCTCGCCGAACGGCTCGACGCGCTGGAGGAGCTGACCGGAAAGTCCATCCGGATCGCGCTGGAGCCCGAGCCCGGCTGCACCGTCGAGACCACGGCCGACGCGATCGGACCGCTCACCGACGTCGCCAGCGCCCGCATCGGCATCTGCGTCGACACCTGCCATCTCGCCACCTCCTTCGAGGACCCGGCGACCGCGCTGGGAGCCCTCGCCGAGGCCCGCGTCACCATCCCCAAGGCCCAGCTCTCCGCCGCGCTGCACGCCGAGCACCCCCATCTGCCCGAGGTACGCGAGGCGTTGGCCGCCTTCGCCGAGCCGCGCTTCCTGCACCAGACCCGCACCCGTACGGCGGCCGGTCTGCGCGGCACCGACGACCTCGAAGAAGCCCTGGCCGGTGAGGCGCTGCCCGACGGCGCCCCCTGGCGCTCGCACTTCCACGTACCGCTGCACGCGCCCCCCGCCCCACCCCTGACCTCGAC
>NZ_MDCR01000183.1 GCF_001723055.1 Streptomyces niveus | reverse complement strand
CGCCCGGCGCCGGGCGTACCGTTCTCCGCTGTCATGCCGATCTCCCTGTCCGTCCCGGGCGCTCACTCCTCCGAGCTGTGCGCCTCGGTCCGCGCGGGTCGCGACACGAGGCCGCCCGCCGGTTCCGTGTAGAACTGCTGCGCCCACTGCCGGTAGCGGCCGATGGGACCGTCGCCCTTGGCGAGCTTCGGGTGCTCGACATGCTCCTGGTGGTGCCACATCAGCAGGTCCGCGCCGGTGTCGACGCTCGCCACCCGTTGCAGGACCCTGCTGAGGAGCCGGGCTGCGGGCATCGTCGCCGCGCGGCCGACCTTGGCCGGTACGCCGGGGACGCCGGCCAGTTCCAGCTTCGTGCCGAACCGGAGCTGGATGCGGCCGGGGCTGGTCGGGGTCGCGTGGAGCATCACGTACAGGCTCCCCGCGCCCAGGGGCAGCACCGACCGCGCCGCGATGGTGGCCAGTCCGATCACGGTGAGGGTGTACGACTGGCGGGACCCGCGCATCATCGTGCCGCGGGCGGTCGCCGTGACGGTGCTGACCGGTTGCCCGGTCACCGGTGGGCCGTCGATGACGAGGTCCTTCAGGCCGTGCAGCGCGGGCAGATGGCCCCAGTCGAAGGCGTTCTCGATGACGTCCTGCGGGTGACCGGCGATGTCGAAGGTCTCGTGGCTGAACGGCTGCCGGTCGTCCAGGGGCAGGACCGGGACCTCCCACTGCGGGGGCAGGCCGAGGGCGTGCCACCACACGTAGATCCCGCCGTTGGCCTCGCACACCGCGTACTGCGTCAGGGACGCCTTGGGCGGTGGCTGGTCGTAGCCGGTACGTACGCAGACACCGGCCGGGTCGAACGCGAACCGGTGGAAGGGGCAGACGATCTCCTCGCCCTCGATCGATCCGCCGACCCCCAGATGCGCGCCGAGGTGCGGGCATCTGGGGGTCGGCGGATC
>NZ_MDCR01000182.1 GCF_001723055.1 Streptomyces niveus | reverse complement strand
CCGTCGTCCCGACGGCGACGACGGCCCGGCTGGTGAACGCCGCCGTGGCGGGCGGAGGCCGGATCGTCGCCGTCGGGACGACGGCCGTACGGGCGCTGGAGTCGGCGGCCGGTCCCGGCGGAGGCCTGCGGGCGGCGGCGGGCTGGGCGGATCTGGTGGTCACGCCGGGGCGCGGGGTGCGCGTCGTCGACGGGCTGCTGACCGGGCTGCACGAGCCCGCGGCCTCGCATCTGCTGATGCTGGAGGCGATCGCCGGACGACCGGCGCTGGAGCGCGCCTATACCGAGGCCGTACGGCATCTCTACCTCTGGCACGAGTTCGGCGACGTCCACCTCGTCCTGCCGGACGAGACCGCTCACTCTCCGAGTTGCGCCAGCAACTTCCGGTAAAGCGGACCCCCGCCCAATGTGACGCCGCACATAGGACCCACATCACTTACGAAGGTACGTAGTGGACATAACGACAGGTGTAAGTGTGGCGTGAGTGGGTAGCACCATGTCTCTTTTGCACCCCTTTCAACTACCAAGGGTCGTACATCCCACCTTTGCCAAGGGTTTTTGCTGCCGCTAAGAATTGCACCCGTCGCCGCCGAAGAAAGGCATCAGGCCGACCGGCCACCGCGACGCCCCGCTATTCGAAGAGGTATGTCGTATGACCGCGTCCAGCACCCCTGGCAACCGTCTGAAGAAGAGCCACAAGCTCTCGATCGCCGGCGTGACAGTCGTCGCCGCCGCGGCCGTCTCACTCTCCCTGGTCCCCGGCAACGCGTCCGCCGACGCCGAGGCCAAGAAGGTGTCCGCCTCCGTGTCCACCGCCCCGGCGGCGTGGAACATCGCGAACGGCAGCGGTCAGGCCTCAGCCGTCACCGAGAGCCTGACCAACCAGAGCACCATCGCCGACCGCGTCGCGGAGATTCACGCGAAGCAGGACTCGGCGCCGTCGACGGCGACGGCGAAGGCCAAGGCCGACGCCAAGGAGAAGGCTGCCGCGAAGAAGAAGGCAGCCGCCAAGAAGCGCGCGGCCGAGAAGTCCAAGGCCAGCCGCTCCGCCGACCGCAAGCCGGCCTACGCGAACAACCTGAACGGATGGATCAAGGAAGCCCTGTCCATCATGAAGAAGGAGAAGATCCCCGGCACGTACGAGGGTCTGCACCGCAACATCATCCGTGAGTCCAGCGGTAACCCGCGTGCGATCAACAACTGGGACATCAACGCCAAGAACGGCGTCCCGTCGATCGGCCTGCTCCAGGTGATCAAGCCGACCTTCGACGCGTACCACGTCAAGGGCACCCCGCACAGCCAGTACCACCCGGTCGCCAACATCGTGGCCGCGGCCAACTACGCCGCCGACCGCTACGGCACCATCGACAACGTCGACAGCGCCTACTGAGCCGCTGCACGGCCACACAGCACCGTACGTAACGCATGACGCACAGACGCCGGTGGGCGGCACCCCGCGAAAGGGGTGCCGCCCACCGGCGGCGTGCGTGGTGCGGTGTCCGTGTTACTTGCGCATGACCTCCGGCTCGTGGCGGCGCAGCAGTCGCGCCACCGCGAGCCCGCACACGACTCCGATGAGCAGCAGGATGGTGATGTTGAGGCCCCACTGCGCCACCGTGTGCTCCCAGAGCGGGTCCAGGTCGGTCGGGTTCTCCGGCTCCCACGGCGGCATCAGATGCGCCAGGTCGAGGGTCGCACCGGTACCGGCGATCGCCCAGCGTGAGGGCATCAGCCAGGCGAACTGCTCCAGGCCCGGCGAACCGTAGACCTGGAAGAGCGTGCCGGTGAAGACGACCTGGACGATCGCGAACATGACCAGCAGCGGCATGGTCTTCTCGGCGGTCTTCACCAGCGAGGAGATCACCAGACCGAACATCATCGACGTGAAGCCCAGCGCGATGATCACGATGCACATCTCGACGGCCGGCGGCATGAGCAGGCCGTCCTCGGGCAGCGCGCGCGGCGCGAAGCCGATGCCGCACAGGATCACGCCCTGGAAGGCCGTGATCACACCGAGCACGATGACCTTGGACATCAGATACGCGGAGCGGGAGAGGCCGGTGGCCCGTTCCCGTTCGTAGATCACCCGTTCCTTGATCAGTTCGCGTACGGAGTTCGCCGCGCCCGAGAAGCACATGCCGACCGCGAGGATCAGCAGGATCGTGCCTGCCTTGCCGTTGAACTTGCTCGGCGGCTCCGGCGGGCCGAGACCGAACTCGGCCGGGATCACGACGCTCACCACGCCGAGGACGGCGGGCAGGATCACCATCAGAGCGAGGAAGCCCCGGTCGGAGGCGATCACCGAGGAGTAGCGGCGGATCAGCGTCCAGAGCTGGGAGCCCCAGCTCTGCGGCTTCGGCGGGCGCATCTGCTGCGGCGACGGCATGTGGACGGACTGCGCGGCGACGGCGTCGATGTCGGCGGCGTACATCTGGTAGTGCTGCGAACCGCGCCAGCGGCCCGCCCAGTCGTAGTCGCGGTAGTTCTCGAACGCCGAGAAGACATCGGCCCAGGTGGTGTAGCCGAAGAAGTTGAGCGCCTCCTCCGGGGGTCCGAAGTACGCGACCGAGCCGCCGGGCGCCATGACGAGCAGCTTGTCGCAGATCGCCAGCTCGGCCACCGAGTGTGTGACGACCAGGACGGTACGGCCGTCGTCGGCGAGGCCGCGCAGAAGCTGCATGACGTCGCGGTCCATGCCCGGGTCGAGACCCGAGGTGGGCTCGTCCAGGAAGATCAGCGACGGCTTGGTCAGTAGTTCGAGGGCGACGGAGACACGCTTGCGCTGGCCGCCGGAGAGCGAGGTGACCCGCTTCTCCTTGTGGATGTCGAGCTTCAGCTCGCGCAGCACCTCGTCGATACGGGCCTCGCGCTCGGACTCGGCGGTGTCGCCGGGGAACCGGAGCTTGGCCGCGTACTTGAGCGCCTTCCGTACGGTCAGCTCCTTGTGCAGGATGTCGTCCTGCGGGACCAGACCGATGCGCTGGCGCAGCTCGGCGAACTGCTTGTACAGATTCCTGTTGTCGTACAGGACGTCGCCCTCGTTGGCGGGCCGGTAGCCGGTGAGCGCCTTGAGAAGCGTCGACTTGCCGGAGCCCGAGGGGCCGATGACCGCGATGAGCGACTTCTCGGGGACGCCGAAGGAGACGTCCTTGAGGATCTGCTTGCCGCCGTCGACCGTCACCGTGAGATGGCGGGCGGAGAAGGAGACCTCACCGGTGTCGACGAACTCTTCGAGCCGGTCGCCGACGAGGCGGAACGTCGAGTGACCGACACCGACGATGTCGTTCGGGCCGATCAGCGCCGTGCCCGACTTGTGCATCGGCTGGCCGTTGACATACGTGCCGTTGTGGGATCCGAGGTCGCGGATCTGATAGCGGCCGTCGGGCGTCGAGGTGAACTCGGCGTGCAGCCGGGAGACCTGGAGGTCGGAGACGACCAGTTCGTTCTCCAGCGCACGGCCGATACGCATCACCCGGCCGACGGCCAGCTGATGGAAGGTGGTCGGACTGCGGTCCCCGTACACCGGCGGCGCCCCCGCCGCGCCGCCGATGCCGGGACCGCCATGACCCGCCGGACCGCCGGCACCCGGGCCCCCCGGCCCTGCGTGCTGCTGCGGTACGTAGCCGTGCTGCGGCTGCTGCTGTTGATGCTGGGGCGGCTGCTGCTGCGGTGGCGGCCAGCCCTGTTGCTGAGGCGGCTGCTGCTGAGGTGACCAGCCGGGGCCGCCCTGCGGCTGCGGCTGCGCGGGCGCGTGCTGCGCCGGGGCCTGGGCCTGCTGGGGCGGTGCGCCCTGGGCCTTGTGGACACCGGCCGCCGCGCCGCTGAGATTCAGCCGGGGTCCGTCGGTCGCATTGCCGAGACGTACGGCGGTACCAGGACCGATTTCCATCCGCTGGATCCGCTGACCCTGCACATAAGTGCCATTGGTGCTGCCGTGATCCTCAATTGCCCAACCACGGCCCCCCCAACTGATGGTGGCGTGACGCCACGAGACCCGGGCGTCGTCGATCACCAGGTCCCCCTGCGGATCGCGCCCCAGGCTGTACGACCTGGACTGGTCGAGCGTCCAGGTCCTTCCGTTCATTTCAAGTACGAGTTCCGGCACTCCATGCCCCACTGGTTGTCCCCCGGGTTACTCCCCATCACGGGGAGTCTAGGGATGGCGAACATCGGGGGGAACTATTTCAGGCCCGCCCCCTTATATGAAAGTCAGGCCTCGGAGAAGACCGCAAAAGCCCCCTTCGGGGCGCGGCGAAACGTAAGTGAACGGGCCCAAATCCCGTTAAGCGGGACGAGGCTGGGGTGTCCGCGTCCGGACGCCTCCGCGAACAGCTGTCCGGTACGCGGGACGCCGGGTCGCCCCACGCGCCCCGCCCGATACGGTGGGATCACCATGAGCGCATCGCAGCCCCGTCAGACCGCTGACGCCGCACCCACGCTTCTCGTCAAGATCTTCGGCAAGGACCGTCCGGGGATCACCGCAGGCCTCTTCGACACCCTCGCCGCCTACTCGCTCGACGTCATAGACATCGAGCAGGTCGTCACCCGTGGCCGTATCGTCCTGTGCGCCCTCGTCACCGCGCCGGAGGCCGGCAGCGGCGCCGAGGGTGAGCTGCGCGCGACCGTCCACAGCTGGGCCGAGTCCCTGAAGCTCCAGGCCGAGATCATCTCCGGCACCGGTGACAACAGGCCGCGTGGCAGCGGCCGTTCCCATGTCACCGTGCTCGGACACCCGCTGTCCGCCGAGTCGACGGCGGCGATCGCCGCCCGTATCACCTCGACGGGCGGGAACATCGACCGTATCTTCCGGCTGGCGAAGTACCCGGTCACGGCGGTGGAGTTCGCCGTCTCGGGCACGGAGACCGAACCGCTGCGCACCGCGCTGGCGACCGAGGCCGCCGAGATCGGCGTCGACGTGGCGGTGGTCTCGGCCGGGCTGCACCACCGGGCGCAGCGGCTCGTCGTCATGGACGTCGACTCGACGCTCATCCAGGACGAGGTCATCGAGCTGTTCGCCGCGCACGCGGGGTGCGAGGAGCAGGTCGCCGAGGTGACGGCCAGGGCCATGGCCGGTGAGCTGGACTTCGAGCAGTCGCTCCACGCGCGCGTCGCGCTGCTGGCCGGGCTCGACGCGTCGGTGGTGGACAAGGTACGCGCGGAGGTACGGCTCACGCCCGGCGCCCGCACCCTGATCCGTACGCTCAAGCGGCTCGGGTACCAAGTGGGCGTCGTGTCCGGCGGGTTCACCCAGGTCACCGACGGGCTGAAGGACCAGCTCGGGCTGGACTTCGCCTCGGCGAACACGCTGGAGATAGTGGACGGGAAGCTCACCGGACGGGTCGTGGGCGAGATCGTCGACCGGGCGGGCAAGGCGCGGCTGCTGCGGCGGTTCGCGGCGGAGGCCGGGGTCCCGCTGTCGCAGACGGTGGCGATCGGCGACGGGGCCAACGACCTGGACATGTTGAACGCGGCGGGGCTGGGGGTCGCGTTCAACGCGAAGCCGGTGGTCCGCAGGGCCGCGCACACGGCGGTGAACGTGCCGTTCCTGGACACGGTGCTGTATCTGCTGGGGATCACGCGCGAAGAGGTCGAAGAGGTGGAGGCGACGGAGTCGGCGGAGTCCGGCTGACCGGCCCCGACAACACGAACAGAGCCCCGGCACGGTGTGCCGGGGCTCTCTTTGCTTCTTGGGGCTCGGTTCGCCTGAGGGAGTTGGGAGGGGCGTCAGTCGTGCGGGGCCCAGTATTCGAGCAGCGTGCCCACGTCGGGCTCCACGGTCTTCCACGTGCCGGTGAAGCCGATCACGGCGAACGCCGACGTCGGGAACGCGCTCGCGGTCAGCCTGCCCAGGGCGTCACCCTCGGCGCGGGCCGAGAGGGCGTCGGCGAGGGCGTGCATGCCGGGGTTGTGGCCGATCAGCAGCAGGTCGTTCACCTCGTCCGGCGTCTCGGTGAGCAGCGCGAGGAGGTCGCCGAGCGTGGCGTCGTACAACCGGTCCTCGTAGACGGTCCGGGGGCGCTGCGGCAGTTCGTGCACCGCGAGCTTCCAGGTCTCACGCGTACGGGCCGCCGTCGAGCAGAGAGCCAGATCAAAGGCGATACCGGTCTCCCCGAGCCGCCGACCGGCCACCGGGGCGTCCGCGCGGCCTCGCTCGGCGAGCGGCCTCTCGTGGTCGGCCACGTCGGGCCAGTCGGCCTTCGCGTGCCGGAGTAGGACAATCCTGCGGGGTGTTTCGACGCTCATGCATCCCAGCTTCGCACGAAATGCGGCGCCAGGCGCGGGGTGTTGACGGGCTCGCCCGTCCGGAGTGACGGGGACGGGCGCCGTCCCGCTACCGGGCGAAGGTCTGCTGGATCTGGATCACCACATGCCCGACACCGGGCTCACCGGCGGAGGCGGCGGCCTGGCCGGGACCGGCCATCAGCAGGAGCAGCGCGGCGAACGCGATGGCCGGGAGCACGACGGCCCACCAGGGCAGACGGATGTCGACGGCGTCGGGTGACGGGCGGTGGGGCCGGGTGTGCGTAGGGGCCGACATGGCCGCCTCCGTAGGTCTGCGGTTGAAGTACCTCAAAGCTACGGATCACCGATCGCGCCGCCCATCCGGAGACCCACCCACTCGACCCTGACCCTGGCCCCCTAAGGGACGGTGGTGCCAGCACCACCCCGGCCGCCCTGGACTCTCGGGCGAGTGAGCCGAAGGGCGCGCCGCTGTCGAAAGCGAGAGCGCCCGGAGGCGGACCGAGCCCCAGGAAAGGAGGGCCTCAGGGCGAGGCGATCGAGGCGATGACGGCGATCACGACCATGATGCCGATGATCGTGCCGAACATCAGCAGCAGTTTCTTCTGGCCGTTCTGGGGATTCGGATCAAGGACTGGCATGCGCACAGTTTCTCATCTCAGCACTCGTCCTCGATCGTCCGGTCCCTCCCGGCGATGACCCCGAGGATGATCTGCGGCACCATCAGCCCGCCCATCAGCATGATCGGCAGCTCCCAGCCGCCGCTGTGCTGGTAGAGCACCCCCACCAGCAGCGGCCCCGGAATGGAGATCAGATAGCCCGTGCTCTGGGCGAAGGCGGACAGTCGTACGACCCCGGCGCCGGTCCTCGCGCGCATGCCGATCATCGTGAGTGCCAGCGGGAACGCGCAGTTGGAGATGCCCAGCACCACCGCCCACACCCAGGCCCCGGCGGCGGGTGCGAGGAAGAGGCCCGCGTAGCCGGTCAGACCGCAGGCGCCGAGGGCGATGACGATCGGGCCCTGGTTCTTCATCCGGGTGGCCAGTCGCGGGATCACGAAGGCCAGCGGGACGCCCATCACCATGGTGACCGCGAGCAGCAGCCCCGCCGTACCGGCCGGGACCCCCGCGTCGCGGAAGATCTGCGGCATCCAGCCCATGGTGATGTACGCGCCCGTGGCCTGGAGGCCGAAGAAGCAGCCGAGCGCCCAGGCGGTCCGGCTGCGGGTGATCCTCGGGGGCGGCGCCGGGGTCCGGTCCGGCTCCCGCCGCCGCGCCGGGTCGGCGTCCGGGCCGCCCGGCGCGCTCCCGCGGTCGCGTACGAGGAGCGCGGCCCACGGCAGGACGGCGACGGCGGCGACCACGGCCCACACACCGAGGCCCAGGCGCCAACTGCCGCCCAGCGCCGTGGTCATGGGGACGGTCGCGGCGGCGGCCACGGCCGTGCCGGCGGACAGCGACATCGAGTAGAGACCGGTCATGGTGCCGACCCGGCCGGGGAAGTACCGCTTCACGATCACCGGCATCAGCACGTTGCTGACGGCTATGCCCATCAGCGCGAGCGCGCTGGCCGCGAGGAAGGCGGCGGTGCTGTTGGTGAAGGGGCGGATCAGCAGACCCGCCGTGATGGCCACCATGCCGGCGAAGACGACCGCGCCGGGCCCGAAGCGGCGGGCGAGGCGCGGGGCGGTGATGCCGAAGACGGCGAAGCAGAGTGCCGGTACGGAGGTGAGGACCCCGGCGACGCTGCCGCTCATATGGAGTCCGTCGCGTACGTCTTCGAGCAGCGCGCCGAGGCTGGTGATGGCGGGACGGAGATTGACGGCGGCGAGAACGAGTCCCACGACCAGCAGCCGGGTCAGCCACACGGTCGTCCGGGGCGACGGTGCGGGAGGATCGGCCGGCGGGAGCGAAACGTCCTCGCGGGGCGGGAGCGGGGTCGTGGTCTCGTCAAGCATGGAGCCATCATAGAATCATGGGATGATTGGTTGTCCAATCCTGGCCGATCCTGACCAATCCCGTTGTCCAATCCCGTTGTCCAATCCCGTTGTCCGATCCGGCACTGAGAACTTGGAGCACCATGGCCCTGACCTCCCCCCGGCGATCCGCGCTCTCCGATCAGGTGATCACCGAGCTGCGGAACCAGATCACGTCGGGCGAATGGCCGGTGGGCTCACGCATCCCCACCGAGGCCGAGCTGGTCGAGCAGCTGGGGGTGGCCCGTAACACCGTCCGCGAGGCCGTCCGCGCGCTGGCCCACAACGGGCTCCTCGACATCCGGCAGGGCTCGGGCACGTACGTCGTCGCCACGAGCGAGCTGGCCGGTGTGATGCACCGCAGGTTCGCCGACGCCGACGCCCGGCACATCGCGGAGGTGCGCTCCACCCTGGAGGCCTCGGCGGCGCGGCTGGCGGCCGAGCGCCGTACGGAGCGGGACATGCGGCAGCTGGAGACGCTGCTGGCGCGCCGCGAGGAGGCGTGGTCGGGCGGGGACGCCGAGCTGTTCGTGGCGGCGGACGCGACCCTGCATCTCGCGGTGGTCGCGGCCTCGCACAACGAGGTGCTGACCGCGCTCTACGCGGACCTGAGCGAGCTGATGCGTGACGGGCTGCGCGCGGATGTGGGGCGTGAGCTGCGGCCAGCGTTCCATCTGGACCACGCGCGGCTGGTGGCGGCGATCAAGGCGCGGGACGCGGAGACGGCGGGGACGGAGGCGGCGAGCCACGCGTTCACCTGCCTGCGTGAGACGGTCCAGAACGCCTGAGCGGTCAGGGCGCGACGCGCTCGTGGCTGACCCAGGCCGATTCGACCTCTTTCCAGCAGCGCCCGCTGAGCCGCGCGTAGCCGGCGGGCCCGGCCTCGGCGGGCGCGCTGTCGGAGTCGACGTCCCACCAGCGCGCGCACTCGATGTGCAGCTGGACGCGGTCGGTCTCCGGATACGGGTTGTGGCAGAAGGCGGTCACCAGCGAGCCCTGGGCCGTCGTACGGCAGGAGGCCCCGAACGGCTCGCGCTCCCGGTCACGGCGCCGGTCCCGGTCCCGGTCCCGGTCGTCGTCCCGGTCATGCTCGTCGCCCCGGTCACGCGGGTCGCGAGCGTCGCCGTCGTCCGCCGCGACCCCGTTGACGCCCGCGACATCGGCCGCGGAGGACCTGACCGCCGGAGGCGGCGACTCGTCCCGTACGACGGCGGTGACGGCGAGGCCCACCACGATCAGCACCGCCACCGTCAGCGAGGCGGCCACCTTGCGTGCTCTCCGGTACACAGCGACACCTCCTCCGCGATCAGTCTGCGGGGATTCGTCACCGTTCTCGACTCGGACGGACACACACAGTGACAGCCGCCCGAGGTGGCGTACGACAGCACGAAGCCGCGTGACCGCCGGACGGGGCGGTCACGCGGCTTCGCGGACTTGGATCGTCAGGCACCCATCATGTGGACGCCACCGTCGACGTGCACGATCTCGCCCGTCGTCTTCGGGAAGAAGTCCGACAGCAGCCCGACGACACCGCGGCCCGTCGGCTCCGGGTCGGCCAGGTCCCAGCCGATCGGCGCGCGGTGGTTCCACACGTCGGCCAGCTCCTCGAAGCCCGGGATGGACTTGGCGGCCATCGACCTGAGGGGGCCGGCCGAGATGAGGTTGCAGCGGATGTTCTGCGCGCCGAGGTCACGCGCGAGGTAGCGGTTGGTGGATTCGAGCGCCGCCTTCGCGATGCCCATCCAGTCGTACTTGGGCCACGCGAACTGCGCGTCGAAGGTGAGCCCGACGACCGAGCCGCCGCGCTCCATCAGCGGCAGACAGGCCATGGTCAGCGACTTGAGCGAGTACGCCGAGACGTGCACCGCCGTGCCGACGTCCTCCCACTCGGCCTCCAGGAAGTTGAAGACGCCCTGCGGGCCGAAGGCGATCGAGTGCACGACACCATCGAGGCTCGCGCCTTCGCCCTGGTGCTCACGGATCTTGTCGGCGAGGGAGTCCAGGTGCTCCTGGTTGGTGACGTCCACCTCGATGACGGGGGCGGGCTTGGGCAGCCTCTTCGCGATGCGCTCCACGAGCGAAAGCCGGCCGAAGCCGGTGAGGATGACGTCCGCGCCCTCTTCCTGCGCCACCTTGGCGGCGTGGAAGGCGATGGAGGAGTCGGTGAGGACACCTGTGACGAGGATGCGCTTGCCGGCGAGGATTCCACTCATGTGATCAGTGACCCATGCCCAATCCGCCGTCAACGGGAATGACGGCTCCAGTGATGTACGAGGCGTCGTCCGAGGCGAGGAAGCGGACAGCCGCCGCGATCTCCTCGGGCTGCGCGTAACGACCGAGGGGGACCTGGGCGACGATGCCCTTGCGCTGCTCGTCGGTGAGCACCTTGGTCATGTCGGTGTCGACGAAACCGGGGGCGACCACGTTGAACGTGATGTTGCGCGAGCCGAGTTCGCGGGCGAGCGAGCGGGCGAAGCCGACCAGCCCAGCCTTGGAGGCCGCGTAGTTCGCCTGGCCGGCCGAGCCGAGCAGCCCGACGACCGAGGAGATCAGAACGACCCGGCCCTTCTTGGCGCGCAGCATGGCGCGGTTGGCGCGCTTGACGACGCGGAAGGTGCCGGTGAGGTTGGTGTCGAGGACGGACGTGAAGTCCTCCTCGGACATCCGCATCAGCAACTGGTCCTTGGTCACACCGGCGTTGGCGACCAGCACCTCCACGGGACCGTGCGTCTCCTCGATCTCCTTGTAGGCCTGCTCCACCTGCTCGGCGTCGGTGATGTCACACCGGACGGCCAGGCAGCCGGCCTCCGTCAGGGCCTCGGGCGGCTCGCCCGTGCGGTAGGTGATGGCGACCTTGTCGCCGTTGCCGACGAAAGCCAGGGCAATGGCAAGGCCGATGCCCCGGTTTCCTCCGGTGACGAGAACCGAGCGGCTCAACGGAGCACCTTTCGTAGCTGTCTGGGCTGTCTGCTCTGATACCAGGAAAACCTATCGGTCGCGGCGGCGGTCCGTGGACTCGGGCATGGACAGCGCCTCGGTACGGTCGCTGTGGGGTCCCTACATAAACGCGGCGAAACTCACCTCCGTACCGCATGATTCACTGCGGACACCTTTACCGAGGCGTGTGAAAGGGAGGCCGACGTGCCCCATGAGGTCGATCAGTCGTTTCTCGCGTTGCCGCTGAGGGCGCTCGCCGACGCGGCGCTCGCCAGGGCGCGGGCGCTCGGCGCCGATCATGCCGACTTCCGGTTCGAGCGGGTACGGAGCGCGGCCTGGCGGCTGCGCGACGCCAAGCCCGCCGGGTCGTCGGACTCCACCGATGTCGGGTACGCGGTCCGCGTGGTGCACGGCGGCGCGTGGGGGTTCGCCTCCGGGGTCGATCTGACGATGGACTCGGCGGCCAAGGTCGCCGGACAGGCCGTGGCGATGGCCAAGTTGTCCGCGAAGGTGATCGCGGCGGCGGGTTCGGACGAGCGTGTGGAACTGGCCGACGAGCCGGTGCACGCGGAGAAGACCTGGGTGTCGGCGTACGAGATCGATCCGTTCGACGTACCCGACGAGGACAAGACGGGACTGCTCGCGGAGTGGAGCGCGCGGCTGCTGCGCGGGGACGGCGTCGCGCATGTGGACGCCTCGCTGCTGACCGTCCATGAGAACAAGTTCTACGCGGACACGGCGGGCACCGTCACCACACAGCAACGCGTCAGGCTGCACCCGCAGTTGTCGGCGGTCGCCGTGGACGGTGAGAGCGGCGAGTTCGACTCGATGCGCACCATCGCCCCGCCGGCCGGGCGCGGCTGGGAGTACTTGACGGGCACCGGCTGGGACTGGGACTCCGAGCTGGAGCGGATCCCGGCGCTGCTCGCCGAGAAGATGCGCGCGCCGAGCGTCGAGGCGGGGACGTACGACCTGGTCGTCGACCCGTCGAACCTCTGGCTGACGATCCACGAGTCGATCGGGCACGCGACGGAGCTGGACCGGGCGCTCGGTTACGAGGCGGCGTACGCGGGCACGTCCTTCGCGACCTTCGACCAGTTGGGGAAGCTGGCGTACGGCTCGTCGATCATGAATGTGACGGGTGACCGCACGGCGGAGCACGGGCTGGCGACGATCGGGTACGACGACGAGGGCGTCGAGGCCCAGTCGTGGGACCTGGTCAAGGACGGCACGCTCGTGGGTTACCAGTTGGACCGGCGGATCGCGAAGCTGACGGGCTTCGACCGGTCCAACGGCTGCGCGTTCGGCGACTCGCCGGGCCATGTGCCGGTGCAGCGCATGGCGAACGTGTCGCTGAAGCCGGATCCGGGCGGGCTCGGCACGGAGGATCTGATCGGTGGCGTGGAGCGCGGGATCTATGTGGTCGGTGACCGTTCGTGGTCGATCGACATGCAGCGCTACAACTTCCAGTTCACCGGGCAGCGGTTCTTCCGGATCGAGAACGGCAAGCTGGCCGGGCAGTTGCGGGATGTCGCCTACCAGGCGACGACGACGGACTTCTGGGGCTCGATGGAGGCGGTCGGCGGACCGCAGACGTATGTCCTCGGCGGCGCCTTCAACTGCGGCAAGGCCCAGCCGGGTCAGGTCGCGGCGGTCTCGCACGGCTGCCCGTCGGCCCTGTTCCGCGGTGTGAACATTCTCAATACGACGCAGGAGGCCGGAAGTTGAGCACGAGCAGCAAGCCGCACGAGATCGTCGAGCGGGCTCTCGAACTGTCCACCGCCGACGGCTGCGTGGTCATCGCCGACGAGCACTCGACCGCCAACCTCCGCTGGGCCGGCAACGCGCTGACGACGAACGGCCTGACGCGCGGCCGTACGCTCACCGTCATCGCGACCGTCGACGGCAAGGAGGGCACCGCCTCCGGTGTGGTGTCACGATCCGCCGTCACCGCCCACGAGTTGGAGCCGCTGGTGCGCGCCGCCGAGGCAGCCGCCCGGGGTGCGGGTCCCGCCGAGGACGCCCGGCCGCTCGTCGAGGCCGGGCCGGTGTCCGAGGACTTCACCGACGAGCCCGCCGCGACGACGTCCGCCGTCTTCGCGGACTTCGCGCCGGCGCTCGGCGAGTCCTTCGCGCGTGCCCGCGCCGGGGGGCGTGAGCTGTACGGCTTCGCGAACCACGAGCTGTCGTCGACGTACCTGGGGACGTCGACGGGTGTACGGCTGCGCCATGACCAGCCCAACGGCACGCTGGAGCTGAACGCCAAGTCGCCCGACCGGTCGCGGTCGGCGTGGGCGGGCCGGGCGACACGGGACTTCAAGGACGTCGACCCGGCGGCGCTCGACGCGGAGCTGGCGAAGCGCCTGGCCTGGGCGGAGCGCCGGATCGACCTGCCGGCGGGGCGGTACGAGACGTTGCTGCCGCCCACCGCGGTGGCCGATCTGCTGATCTACCAGCTGTGGTCGTCGTCGGCGCGGGACGCGGCCGAGGGCCGTACGGTCTTCTCGAAGCCCGGCGGCGGCACCCGCGTCGGTGACACCCTCGCCGAGCTGCCGCTGACGCTGCGCAGCGATCCGAACGAACCGGGCCTGGAATCCGCCCCGTTCGTGATCGCGCACGCGTCGGGCGACGACGCGTCGGTGTTCGACAACGGGCTGCCGCTCGGCGCGACCGACTGGATCAAGGACGGCAGGCTGGACCGGCTGACCACCACCCGGCACAGCGCGGAGCTGACCGGGCTGCCGCTCGCGCCGGCCGTCGACAACCTGATCCTGGACGGCGGCGGTGAGCGCTCGCTGGAGGAGATGGTCGCCGGCACCACGCGCGGGCTGCTGCTGACCTGCCTGTGGTACATCCGCGAGGTCGACCCGGCCTCGCTGCTGCTGACGGGGCTGACCCGCGACGGTGTCTACCTGGTCGAGAACGGCGAGGTCGTCGGCGAGGTGAACAACTTCCGCTTCAACGAGTCGCCGGTCGGCCTGCTCCAGCGGGCGTCGGAGGCGGGCCGGACGGAGAAGACGCTGCCGCGTGAGTGGGGCGACTACTTCACCCGGGCCGCGATGCCCGCGCTGCGGGTGCCTGATTTCAATATGAGTTCGGTCAGCCAGGGCGTATAACCTCGGAAGGGTTCCGGCGTCGTGGACGCCGGACCGACCTGACTCATCTAAGGAGACGCGAGAGACGTGACGGATATCGTCGAGGAGCTGCGGTGGCGCGGGCTGATCGCCCTGTCCACCGACGAGGACGCACTGCGCAAGGCGTTCGCGGACGGCCCCGTCACGTTCTATTGCGGCTTCGACCCGACCGCGCCCAGCCTGCATCTGGGGAATCTGGTCCAGATCCTCACCATGCGCCGGCTCCAGTTGGCGGGGAACCGTCCGCTGGGCCTGGTCGGCGGCGCCACGGGTCTGATCGGCGACCCCAAGCCGAACTCGGAGCGCACGCTGAACGCGCCCGAGGTCGTCGGTGAGTGGGTGGAGCGGCTGCGCGGGCAGATCGAGCGGTACCTGGACTTCGACGGTCCGTACGCCGCGACCATGGTCAACAACCTGGACTGGACGTCGGGGATGTCGGCGATCAGCTTCCTGCGCGACGTCGGGAAGTACTTCCGGGTCAACAAGATGATCGCGAAGGAGGCGGTCGCGCGGCGGCTGAACTCCGACGCGGGGATCAGCTACACCGAGTTCAGCTACCAGATCCTCCAGGGCATGGACTTCCTGGAGCTGTACCGGCGCCACGGCTGCACGCTCCAGACCGGCGGCAGTGACCAGTGGGGCAATCTCACGGCGGGTACGGACCTGATCCACCGGGTCGAGCCCGAGGCGTCGGTGCACGCCCTGGCGACCACGCTGATCACCAAGGCCGACGGCACCAAGTTCGGCAAGACGGAGTCCGGCACGGTCTGGCTGGACCCCGAGCGGACGACGCCGTACGCGTTCTACCAGTTCTGGCTGAACGCGGACGACCGGGACGTCTCCAAGTTCCTGCGGATCTTCAGCTTCAAGTCCCGCGAGGAGATCGAGGAGCTGGAGAAGCTGACGGAGGAGCGTCCGCAGGCCCGTGCGGCGCAGCGCGCGCTGGCCGAGGAGCTGACGACGCTGGTGCACGGCGCCGAGCAGTGCGCGGGTGTGGTCGCGGCGTCGAAGGCGCTGTTCGGGCAGGGCGAGCTGACGGGTCTGGACGCCGCGACGCTGGCGGCGGCCCTGTCGGAGGTGCCGCACGCGCGGGTGGCGGAGCTGGCGCCGATGGTGGATCTGCTGACCGAGGTCGGTCTCGCGCCGAGCAAGTCGGCGGCCCGCCGGACGGTGAAGGAGGGCGGGGCGTACGTGAACAACGTCAAGGTCACGGACGCCGAGGCCGTGCCGGACGCCGGGGAACTGCTGCACGGGCGCTGGCTGGTGCTGCGCCGGGGCAAGAAGAACCTGGCGGCGGTGGAGGTCACCGCGGACGCGGCTTCCTGACCCCGAGTCCTTGGACAGGGGTACGGCCCGGTA